>CAZHEZ010000009.1:0-82050 GCA_964531315.1 uncultured Candidatus Obscuribacterales bacterium
AAATTATGCCGACAGGATTCGATGCAAAAAGCGATGCAGCGGAAATCAGCAATGCCGCTAAGCAAAAAGGTGTCGACGGTGCGTCGCAGGTCTTTCAGCAAGATCTGGACAAAGTTAAGAATGCCGATCCATCAGTCGATAAAAATCAATATCTGACAGCCTTAAACAAGGAGTTGGAAACACGCGGCTTGTTGCCGGAGATGTCCATCAATTGGGCGAAGAAAAACTTCGACAAACTCGATCGTGATGACAACGGTGCACTCGGTCTGGACGAAATCAATTTCGCTCATCAAACTTCCGCTTCTGGAAGCATTGAGAAAGCTTATCTTGAGAGTCTTGGCAATAACTATAAAACGCTCAGTAAAGAAGTTAATTACGAGACAGATCGCAACGGCACGCCAGTCAAAGGGATAAGCACGAAGGATGTGGATTCGTTTCTGGCCAAGAAAACCGATGCCAGAAGCAATATGGACATCGCTTCGATGCTCACAGGCAACAAGGATTTTCTTTTCAACGCTCTCGATGTGGCGCACAATGGTTTAAACGGTAAGGACGGCAAAATAAGCAGGTCTGACATTGAATCCTTTGCCAAGCAAATCCATGCCGGCAAGAGCGGCAAACTCAGTGACGATGATTTAGACAACGAACAGCTTCTTTCCGGCGTCGATAAAGCAGACCGTCGCAAAGTTGTTGACACATTGGACTTCCTCTCTCAGCAGAAGAATTGGGATTCCCAGCAAATTCAACGCATTCGAGACGGCGGAGTGATATCCATGCAAAGTCTGGCCGAAGGGTTGGGATTCAACCAGGAAGGCGGCAAGGATGCCGAGATCAAAGCGATGAAGGATGCCGTCAAAGCGCAGGCAGACGATCAATCAAATCAAGATAAAACAGCCAACGCAGCCAGTCCAGAAAGCATTCCAACTATACCGACTCCGGGAAGCGACTCAGTGTTAGGTGCAAATAGTAACAATGCACCGGTTACCGATGCACCTGACACTTACGTCGTTAAATCCGGAGACTACCTGTGGTCAATAGCGCAGTCGAAATTGGGAGCACAAGCGACCAACCAGCAGATATTGGACTGGGTCAATGCAGTTGCAGCTGCCAATCAGCTGGCAGACCCCAACTTGATCAATCCGGACCAAAAGCTGGTCATCCCGAAAGAGGCCGGATCAGCTTCAATGCCACTGGTTAATCCCGAAAACGATTCCGATCAGTGACAGCTACGCCAGAGAAGACGGTTGACCCGGCTGATTTGATAGATACGCCTAAGTAATTAGAAAGTTTTTTTGCAGGAACGAGAAGTGAAAATCCCTTTTATCAGCTCAAGGAGGTGGTCGATGTAAGTTCAAGCCCCTTCGAGGTAAGTTAGAGCGCAAACAGCCATTCGGGGGCAAGCCGGGTGGCTGTTTCTTTTGTGGTCTGCAAATAGGGTATATTTCCATCCAGCGAGTGAATCGGCATGAAGGTAATGGCGAAAATTCTGGTGGTTGAAGACGACAAGCAGATTTCACAGTTTGTCTGTGACAGTCTTATCTTTGAACACCACACAGTAGAAGCGGCATTCGACGGCGAGGATGGCTGTGAGCGGCTGGCGGTCAACGAATACGATCTGGTCATTCTCGATCTTTCCTTGCCGGGTATGGACGGCATTGATATTTGCAAAACATACAGAGCCCGCGGCGGGCAAGCGCCTGTGCTGATGCTGACTGGCAAAGCGAGAATCTCGGAACGCGCCGAGGGGCTGGATTCCGGTGCTGACGATTATTTGACGAAACCTTTTCACATCTCGGAATTGCAGGCCCGCGTGCGAGCGCTTCTCCGCCGGAGCGGCAACCAGTTGGCGACTGATATTCTTCAGCTTGGACATGTTTCTCTGGATACGCGCTCTTTTAAGGTCATAGCCGATGGCACTGCTGTCAAGCTCGTGCCCAAAGAGTTTGCTCTGTTGGAGCTCTTGATGCGAAATCCCGGTCAGGTCTTCAGCGCCGACGCGATTGTGTCGCGCGTCTGGACTTCAGACGAGGAAACATCGCCGGAGACCATACGGACATACATCAAAAACATTCGCAAAAAACTGGAATCCCCATCTCATCAGTCCATCATCCACACCGTTCACGGAGTCGGTTACAAGGCAGACGTAGAGTAAGGAGCAGGCGCCCTAAGCGTTGGTTTATTTTCATTCGTTTTAACTTGAAACAAGAGACCATCTTCAAAAAGGGGCTCGCATTGGCAGCCTTCGTGCTCACATTCGAGCTGATTTTGATGTTTCTTGCCGGATTGATGATTGTTCACACCGATGAAGTCGTGAGAAGTGAGCGCAAGGCAACCGAAACCGTCGCCCAGATCAATCGCTTGTTCTCGCTCATACAGAGAGCGTCTTCGGGGCTGATAGAGCAAATTCACGACCTTCATGCTCCGAATTCGAAAGAATTCGACGATACATATGGAAGGTTTTTGAGGACCCTGCCCGATGAGCTCGGCAAACTCAAAGCGCTGACGGATGACAATGCGGAGTTTCGCACGGCGGTGAGGGAAATCTCGGACAACCTATTGGAAGGGCGCCGCATGATGGAGCGCGTGCGCCTCGCCTATTCATATGGTGATCCGGGAAGAGATCATCTTCTGTTTGAACTCAATGATATTTCGCATACAGCCAACCGCCAGATTGAAAACCTGCTCCAGAATTGCGAGGCAGTGCAGCGCCGACAATTGGTCGAAACGACACAGACGCGCGAAATGTTGTCGCTTCTTTTGATTGCCTTTGCTGTCGTCAATATTGTCGTGGTGGTCGGGTTGGTGGTTACGTTTGCTCATCGAGTCGCATTGCGCCTGGCTGCTGTGCGTGATAACAGTATGCGATTTGCGGCAGGGGTAGAACTGCTGCCGGCAGAGAAATCCAAAGACGAGATCGGCGATCTGGATAGAGCCCTGCATGAGATGGCGGAAGTTTTGCAAGATGCGATGCGCAGAGAGCGAGCGGTTTTGGAAAATGCGTCCGATTTGATCTGCAGCATTTCACCGGATGGCATTTTTGCCTCCAGCAACCCTGCCTCGGAGAAGGTTCTCGACTATTCTGCCGACGAATTGCTTGGCAAGCGCTTTATCGACATTATCGATGACGAGGACAAAGAGCATACACGAGACAGCTTTGACGAAGCAATGAAAAGCCGCAGTCATGCTGAAATCGAGAATCGTCTGCTGCGTAAAGACGGAGGTGTCATTGACGCCGCCTGGTCCGTCCAGTGGTCGGAGCCAGATCGGGCGCTGTTTTGCGTGGTGCGCGACATCACCCAGCGCAAGGAAGTGGAAAGGCTAAAACGGGCATTCTTGGAGATGGTCAGCCACGATTTGCGCTCGCCTCTCACTTCTATTCAGGCATCGGTGGACATGGTCTCTGCCGGCATGTACGGCGAATTGCCTGAGCGCAGCAAACAAGCGCTGTCGCAAGTGAATTCGAATGTCGGTCGCCTGATTGCTTTGGTGAATGGGTTGCTCAGCCTCGAAAAGATGGAAAGCGGGCATATGCAGCTCGATTGCGAGATGATACCCGCATCAACCATTGTCGATCCGTCCGTTCACTCCATTCAAGGAATGGCGCAGAAAAGGCGTGTTGAGCTGGCTGTCGTCAATGAGAAAGACCCACAGTTTTACGGCGATCAAGACAGATTGGTACAGGTGTTGGTCAATCTGCTCTCCAATGCCATCAAGTTTTCCCCCGACAAAACCACAATCACAATTGCTGTGGTAGAACACGACGACAGCGTGGAAATACAAGTAAACGATCAGGGGCAGGGCATTCCAGAGGACAAGCGGGAAACTGTTTTTGAGCGGTTTAAACAAATAGATCGCACCGATGAAACCAAAAAAGGCGGTATTGGTCTTGGTCTGCCAATTTGCAAGGCGATTGTGGAACAGCACGGCGGCTCCATTGGAGTCGCCACCGCTGACGGTGGCGGATGCCGAATCTGGTTTCGTCTTCCTAAATCCGCCCCTTAATGGCGATGACGCGCCCTCAAGAAATGTTCTATAATCGCGCTTCCATTTGGAGTTGGATATGAAAGCGCTAGAGCGCTACACGCACGAAGACAGGCAGAAAATCATCGATCGGCTCACGCCGGTCGTGCAGGCGCAGTTCGGCGAAAATTTTCTTGGCTTCGCCGCCATCGCCTCCTTTGCACGCAATGAAGACTCGCATTATTCGGATTTGGAGTTGGTCGTTTTCGTCAAGGAGATGTCCGATCCGCTTAAATCCTATGGGGTAGGTAAGATCATCGACGGCATGCTGATCGAAATTTATTGCCACACTCCGCAAGGATATTTGACAGACGTGAAGTTGATGAACAAAAATTGGTTTATCTCTGCATCAGACCGCTTGGCACCGATTGTCAACGAAGAACTTGCAGATGAATTGAACAAATATTCGGTGCCTGGAATTGAAGAGCAGTGCCTGAAACAGGCTGTTCTTCACTGGCATGAGGTGCAAGAGGCGACCGGCAAGGTGTTGAACGCCATCGCGGGCGACAATCGAGAAGGTCTTCTTTTGTTGTCTGCAGACATGGTCGAGCACATGCTGGAGTCGCTGTCTCTCTTGAACGCTGTGCCTTTTGTAACGTTCGGGCGTTTTGTTGCTCAGGCGAAAAACTTTGCCGTCAAGCCAAAAAACTGGGACCTTTTCGTCTCACAATTCAATGCCGGAATACCTGATGCTTCGGTCTTTGCCGGGCTTGTCGACGAAGTAATAACAGAGTTTGAGCGGATTTTCGAATCTCGCGGTTGCACCTTGTATGATTGCCGGGACCCTGTCGACATGATTGCTGCGCTGAAATCTCAGGTCGAGAATGAGCAATCCTTGAATTGACCGGATTTGTGGAAGGAGTAAAGCATTGTCTGAGCAAGCACAATT
This sequence comes from uncultured Candidatus Obscuribacterales bacterium, assembly GCA_964531315.1. Taxonomy (GTDB): domain Bacteria; phylum Cyanobacteriota; class Vampirovibrionia; order Obscuribacterales; family Obscuribacteraceae; genus QKMZ01. Next base: position 4,910 of record CAZHEZ010000009.1, read on the forward strand.
TGACGTGATTGTAGTCGGTCTGGGCGCGGCCGGAAGTGCTTCGCTTTATCAGCTCGCTAAGCGCGGCATGAAGGTACTGGGCATAGACCAGTACGAGCCACCTCACACTCTCGGTTCTACTCATGGAGAGACGAGAATCACTCGTCAAGCTATTGGCGAAGGCGATCATTACACACCCCTTTCTTTGCGCTCGTATGAGATTTTCCGTGAAATCGAAAAGCAAACCGGGGAAAAGCTGTTGGATATTACCGGGGGCTTGATGATTTCCAGTTCCGAAGGTGCCGGCATAAATAACGTTTCCAATTTTTTTGAGACCACATTGGCCGCCGCAAAAAAATACGCAATTCCGCATGAAGTCCTGGATGCAGGTCAGATGCGCAAGAGATTTCCTCAGTTTCAAGTGCAAGAAAACGAGAACGGCTACTATGAATACGAGTCAGGCATTCTTCGCCCGGAAGCGTGTGTTCGTGCCAATTTGTCGTTGGCTCGCAAGCTCGGAGCGATACTTAATTTAAACGAGCAAATGATAGGTTTTTCCGAAGAAGCAGGCGGGGTTGTTTTAGAAACAAACAAAGGCAAGTATCGTGCGGAAAAACTTGCTCTTACGGTCGGTCCGTGGCTGCCGCAAGTGATCGGAAAGCAGCTCAAGGATTGTTTCAAGGTATACAGACAAGTGTTGTATTGGTTTGACGTCAGCGCGAATTTTGAGAACTTTAAGCTTGGCAAGTTTCCCATTTTTATATGGGACGGGCAGGGCGAGCGCGATTCCATTTACGGATTTCCTGCTGTTGATGGAAAAGAAGGCGGGTTGAAGATCGCGTCTGAAAAGTACGTTACGGAGGTGACGCCGGAAACTGTAGAGCGATCGGTGTCGCAGCAAGAGATTGACGAAATGTACGAAGAACAAATTGTGCCGTGCTTTCCTGCCGTGGGAAGAAACTGCGTCAAGTCGGCGGTTTGCATGTATACGATGACTGCTGATTCCGGTTTTGTCATCGACTTCGTGCCTGGTTCTTCCAAAACGATAGTATGTTCGCCCTGCTCTGGTCATGGTTTTAAGCATTCCGCCGCAGTCGGCGAATGCGTTGCCGAGCTTGCCATTGATGGGAAAACAACTCTGAACATTGAGCCTCTCAGAATCGATCGCGGCGCGCTGGTAAATGCATAAGGAGATTATCGTGTCGGAAGTGGCGATGAAACCGGAAATTCGTGTGCTTGAAGAGGCGGATGCGGCTGACTTCTGGAAATTACGTCTGCGTGGACTGAAGGAAGATCCAGAAGCATTCGGCGCCAGTTTTGCCGACAGTGTCAACTCGACGCAAGAGGAAATTTGCAAGCGTCTTGCCAACACCAGTGAGACTTTTGCTCTGGGAGCGTTCAACCCCAATCCTTGCGGCATGCTCGGATTTTACCGCCGGCAGGGCGAGAGAGTGCGTCATAAAGGCAGCATTTGGGGCGTCTATGTCGCGCCTGAAGCTCGCGGAGTTGGCCTGGCGCGCAGGCTGATGGTCGAAGCAATCGAGCGGGCAAAGCAAATGCCGGGATTGGAAGAAGTGATTCTAACTGTCAGTACCACCCAAGAAGCGGCGATGAAACTCTATCAGTCGCTCGGGTTCAATGAGTACGGGCATGAAGTCAATGCACTCAAGCAGGGCGATATCTATATCGATGAAAAAATGATGATGCTGCGCCTGCATGATTAGGCCTGGCGCATTATGGCTTAGTGAGAGTCAGCGAATCAACTATCTTGTTGAACATTGTCTGCGTCTTTTCGAAGTCGTCTACATAGTTTGAGCAGGAGATAATGAAGTAGTTTTCTTTGCTCACTGCAAACGCCTTCAATATCTTGGTTTGCTGAGTGACTGGCTGAGAGGAATCGACCGGCAGCTTTAGCGATTGCACAAGAATAAGCTTTCTGGTCGGCACTTCTCCGGCATCTGATTTTTTGTCTGATTCAACCTTCCAAATCGCCGACCATTGTCTGACTGCGGTATCACATATGGTATCAAGTGTGTGCCCGGTGGGGATTGGTTTTACAACGACTTTTACATTGGGAATCGGATTTACACCGTTTACCGCCTCACCCGGTGCTGCCACGACATCGACGAAAGAGTCCGACTTCACCTTCCAGGCGCGGGGAAGCAAAATGTTGTAGCCCTTTTCCTTGTCTTCAAATAGATTGAGATCGGCTGGTATCGGCTCTTTTGCCTGGGCCGAACTGTAAAACGGCAGCGCCGGACAGAAAAATGAGAACACTGCTAGCGCCAGCAGTGCCTTCTTGAATGAGCTAATCACGGCTTGCAAGAGAAATTTCCTTGGGTCGATCAATTTTACGTTTGATTCGGCAATCGTTCCAATTGTCGTTGATAAACGCTGCATTGGTCCAGGGCTTGCTGTTCCAGCGCGTCAGAACCTTGCATGCGGGCCATTTTTGCTCGATTTTCCCAGGTTCTCACAAGGTTTTTGAGCCTTGTAACTTCTACACCCAGTTTGTTTTCACGTGAGAGCTTGCGAACGCGCTCTTCATGGGTTCGTTGTTCTACCTGCTTGATTTTTGCTCTCTTTGGCCCGAGCGAGTCTTGAATGCGATTGAGCTTGCTTTCGATCTCTGAAACCTTTCGGTCATATACCTTTTCCTGCATGCGGGACTTTTGAACGGTGTCGCGGTCCTTTTGCTGGACTGCAACGCGTTCACGCTCGCCCCAGCGGGCTGCCAGCTCTTTATTCATCTGCAATTGCTGTGACAGTTGTTTTTCAGCGGCGATGCTTTCGGCCATCTCCCAACTGAGGTCAATCAGCTTGGGGTCGGTCATGCCATCGATAACACGGCACTTAAACTCAAATATCAATCTTGCGAACATGTTTCAACCATATTTTCTAAAAGTCTGGAATTCTAGATTTCCTAGTAGCTACATACCCATTCCAGGATCTTTCAAGTGGAAAAGAGTGCCCTAATACTTATGAAATGTGGAAATCACGGTTTTCAAAACACGTTCTTTCCCATATGTTACCGCTATGAGAATGTGGATATTCATTGTTTTGATTTGCTTTTTGCTCGGTGCCGTCTGGGTCATGGCAGATGGCGTGTATAGCGATTGGCGCTGGCAGTCGTATGAGCACCATCATCGAACTGTATCAAGCGGCAAGACTCTTGAAGTGCACGATTTTGACGTTGCGCTTGAGGTCAATCAGTCGGATTTTATGGCGTTTCAAGGACGCGCAAAAGCACGAGCAAGATTGGGAGATAATTTAGGTGCTCTAAAGGACATTGACACTGCGATGAAATTGTCCCCTCGGCTTGGGATGAATCATTTGGTCAGAGCCGACTTACTGCTTTCTCTCTCCAATCCCAAGGGAGCTTTGCATGAGTGTGACATTGCTTGCAATGTCGAGCCTATGAACTTCATTTGCTTTGAAGAGCGAGCGATGGAGCGATGTTTTCAGAGGGATTATCGCGGTGCCCTTTTGGACTTGGACCGGGTAGATTTGTTGAATCCTGAGTCCATTTGTTCACTAAAACTTAGGGGGCTTGTTCATGAACGGCTCGGAGATAGGCTTGGCGCCACAAGAGATCATCAGCGGTATTGGAAACTCGATCCCTGTTCGACGTCCGACCCTTACGATGGTGTACTTGCTTTTGCTTTGAGAAATACAGCATCTGCGATATGGGATCTGTCAGAAGGTGTCAGTAACTCTAAATAGACACGTCGTATTTGGCAAAAATGAGCAAAACGCAAGGAATGCCGCGCACAGTGCGCATAAGCTAGCGCGAGGCAAACTCAGCTTCCATGAGTGCAACTGAACAATAGCTCATTTACATCGCCGCTTTACAACGCTCAATCGTTTCCGGATAACTTGCAGGGCTGGGTGTTTTGCAGTTTTACCTTGAGGTTCCAGAACTTAATATGCACGTCTAGTGTTTTTGACTCAGTTGAAAGCTACTCATTAGGCTTAAAGCTCGCCCGTAAATCCCTTTTGCCCAACAGACTTCCTCTCTCAGAGAAAATTCAAGTTCACTAGAACGGTCAACCATGAGCACCTGTGGTGTTTGTGCGCGGCCGTTTTCTGAGTTTGGTGTCTGCCGAGCCATGGGATTTTGGATCAACCTTTATGACCTCAACCAGGTCACAAGGAGATGAAATGAGTCAAACACTTGCCACTGGTGGCAACGCTCCGCTGCCCACCGAGAAGCTCACCGTTAAGTGCGTGCACGTCGGACCCGACGCGGACCTCTCCGCGCTTCTGCTCACTGCCGCCGGAAAGGTTCGCACCGATGAGGACTTTGTCTTCTACGGTCAACCCAAGTCCACCGACGGTTCAGTCGAGTACCACGACAAGAAGGCCGGCGCCGAATGCGAGCATTCGATCTCGGTCAATCTTGCGGCTATTCCGGCGGACATCGAGAAAATAGCCGTCACGCTCACCATCGACGCCGAGACGCCCAAGACTTTCGCGTCTGTGACCAAGCTCGCGCTTTCCATCCTGGACGCCGCCGGCACTCAGCTGGTCGAGATGTCGCCCAAGGGTGACAAGGAAAACGCGTTCATCATTTGCGAACTTTACCGGCGCAACGGCGTCTGGAAGGTGCGCAATTTCAGCCAGGGTTTCACCAACGGTCTGGCCGGCATCGCCACCGCATTTGGTGTGGACGTCGGCGACAGCGCTCCGGCGCAAGCCGCGCCCCCGCCAGCGCCCGTCGTTCCGCCGCCGCCTCCTCCGGCACCCCCGGTCGTGAAGGTGAGCCTGAGCAAGCCTGCGCCGACCGGCAAGGTCAGCCTGGCAAAGGGCAACTCGATCAAGATCGAGAAGACGGCCAACATCGTCGCCACCGGCGAATGGAACAACACCTGGCGCAAGAAGCTCGACTACGACCTCTACTGCCACATCGCCTACAAGGACGGACGGCAGGAAGTGGTCAACTTCGACAACCTGACCAGCCGCAATGGCTCGGTTCGCCATCACGGCGACCTGAAGAGCGGCGGTTCCGGCACGATGGAGAAAGTCTCGGTCAACATGACCGACGACATCGCCGCGGTCGGTTTCTCGTTCTATTCGGCGCGCGAGAACGGGCAGGGTTCGTTCTCCGACGCCAAGGCGCGGGTGAGCATCGACAACGGCAACGGCTCGACCGTTGTCATCGAAGTGCAGCAGATGAGCGTCGACTCGCGTCGCTACACGCTCTACTTCGGCACCTGCATCAACCGCGACGGCGAAGCCGTCGAGATCGTCGCGCACGAGGACTATAGCTCGCGCGATTCGGAGCGGCAGGCGCTTCTCTACAAGGACGGCACTCACCGCATGGATGCCGGTCCGGAGAACCGCTACAAGGAAGACTAATTCCAAGTAGCAGCAATCTGCCTTTTGGTGGAGGTTGGCAGTAGTTTAACTGTCTGCTGATTCCACTTCGAATCGGGAGCAAGGTGAGCCGGAAAGACGCTCACCTTGCTTCCTTTCGGGCAATCACTAACGGGCACGTCGCCTAACTGAGCGGCGTGTCTGAGGAGAAAGAAGAGATGACCCAAGCAGAGAAAGAAGCTCAGGCGCGCAACTGGGGCGCTTTGAAGCTGACTACCGGTTTCTACATGACCGATATGGTGCGGTCTGTACTTCAATGCGCCGACACCGACGAGCGCGGGCAAGCGATTTCGCGCGTGGTCGAATTGCTGGAGGCGGGCTGTTCCGACGAGCAGCAGTGGCGCCATTCCATCAACGAGTTGTGCGGGCTCCTGCGCGCCCATCCGGATGCGCACAAGGAGTCCGGCACCTGGTACGACGGCGAACCGTCCATCCTGGCACTGGCTGTGGCCATGGAAGCGGCGAGCCACGCTCTCTACAAGCTCTATCCGCGTGTCTACACGCGCGGTGAAGCGTACGGTTCTGCCTACAAGGTGCTCAAGTACCTGATTCGGGCGCTGATGCAGAAGCCGGAAACGGCGGCTACAGGCCTGCAGTGGGTGGAGCGCCAACTCAACCTCGCGTGGCGCTGACGGCATCGCCGACAAAGCCGGCTCGACTGCAAAGCAACCATCAGCACGGTTGCTCTGCCGGGCCGGTTTGAACCCACAGCGTCTGGAAAGTAACGGAGATGCCCTTTTCTTGGGCATCTCTGCTGCTTTCCATCTTTTTTGTAGTTTAGTATAAAATATAGTAAAACGAGTCAGATCTCAAAATTGCCCAATAGCCTTGAATGAAACTTGGCGCCCAGAGAGGAGAAACATTGACTCGCGTTAATCTTTTGTCGAGTTTTTGTGTGATTTGACCTCTCTCATCTTTTCTGGCGCTGATCTGAAAATAGATGCCAGGTGAGGGTTTGCGGTCCTGCCGCTGGAAGAAAAACAATTAACCGGCTGCTGCCTTATAAAGACAAAGGTTATCAATGTATGGCGTGCTAACATCACCTTGATTTCCCCGAGATGGGTGTAGGTAATTGCTTTTCACAAGCTTTCAATATCTGGTTTTCCTGCCCAGCATAGTTCTTCTGTACTGGATTTTGCCGCAGCGTTTGCGTCTGCCAATGCTGCTCATTGCCAGCTATTACTTTTACATGAGTTGGATTCCGATCTTTGGAATGCTGATCCTGTCTCTGACTTTATTCAATTGGCTGTGGGGCAAACTTCTTCACCAATCTGAATCCAGGAAAAAACTGATTTTCGGCGCCGGCGTGGCGATCAATTTGCTTTGTTTGGGCTATTTCAAATATGCAAATTTCTTTGTCGACAGCCTTCAGCCGCTGGTTAAGCTGTTTACCCACAATGGCTCGCATGTGGCGCTGGACATTATCTTACCTCTGGGAATTTCGTTTTTCGTTTTTGAATTCATACATTACTTGTTCGAGCTATACCGTGGTGGAGAGCCGATTAAATCATTTGTTCTCTTCGCTCTCTTTGCTGCCTTTTTTCCCACGCAAATTGCCGGCCCTATTAAGCGATATCGCGATTTTTCCGATCAGATGATGGAAGAAAAGAAGCTGCAGCTTTCATATTTCGACGAAGGTGTGCCGCTTATTGTGATTGGTTTGGCGAAGAAGCTTTTGCTGGCCGATAATCTCGCTGTCCTTGTTGATATGATCGCCAAGACGCATCAGTCGTATGGCTCGCTTGAGACCTGGGTTTTTGCGTATGCATTTGCCATGCAAATCTATTTTGACTTCTCGGGTTATACCGACATTGCCCGCGGCTCTGCACAGCTATTTGGTTATCACATTCCGCTCAATTTCAATGTCCCATATATTGCCAGCAACATCTCCGATTTCTGGAGACGCTGGCACATCTCATTGTCTACCTGGCTCAGAGATTATCTTTTCATTCCTCTGGGCGGTTCGCGCGGCAACAGCCTGCAAACCGATCGCAATTTGCTTCTGACGATGGCGCTGGGTGGTCTGTGGCATGGTGCCTCATGGAGCTTTGTAGTGTGGGGAGTTTTTCACGGACTGTGCTTGATCATTCACAGGCATTTTGCCCAATGGAAAGAGACTGCGACCGTATTCAAAGGATTTTTCGAAAGCCGCATATTCAACATCATCTCGTGCGTGTTGACCTTCCACGTCGTATGCGTGGGCTGGGTCTTTTTCCGCATGCACGATATCAGCGCGGCATTCAGCATGGTCAAAAAGATGGTGCTGTTTTCGCCTTTGTACACGCGGTCGGAAGCTGGAAATTTCATTCTATTGAAACCTGAGCTGCCTGTGATTGTGCCCGTTGTGTTGATACTGGTGGCGCTTTTACTTTTGGCCACGCCAACCGTTGGATACCTCAGAGAAAAAGGTCTTATAAACCGCATTCCTGCGCCTCTGAAGGCTCTCTACGTGTCCTTCGTGATCATCGCTATCGTTACGTTCTGTCCAGACAACTCTACTCCTTTCATTTACTTCCAATTCTGAAGAGATGAAAAAACGAAGCTTGCGACTGCCTAAATCCCGAGTCTTTATCTGGATTATGTGCCTAACGGCCATAATGGATTCGGGCGCGCGAGTGTGTCTTGATAAACCCGAGAAAAAGCAGAAGACCAATCATTTAGGAGCATATTTCAATTCCAACCAGGTGCCGGACTTGATGGTGCTGGGATCGTCGGTGGCGCTGGGTAGTTCGTTTCACTCTGATGCTGTCTTCGGATACGTCAATGGCAAACGAAAACAGGGCGACACTGATTATGTAGGTGCCTACTACTTGAAGCGATTGCTCAAGGAAAAGACCGGATTGGATTTGAATTGCATGACTGCAGCAAGTGTCGGAGCAATGGCTTCCGATGCCTGGCTGGTGGTCTCCAAAGCCGTTGAATTCAAGAAAGCACCCAAAGTGATTGTCTACGAACTTGTCTCGCGCGATTTTTTCGACGCCAGCATGCCTGTCTTGGGCAGCACACCGACCTTTAAAAAACTGGCTGCCTGCCACCCTTCTCAAGACGGCAAGGGGCTGCCAAAGCCGATCATGGATGCCTTTGATTGGACTATGTGCTCACCTCTGGTGACTGCGTCCTCGATCATTCTTTCGGACATGAGATTCCTGACTGATCCGGATCGCTTCAAATTCTCGGTTGATTCGCTGGCATCGGCAACTTCATTTGCTTATCAAAACAGATCTTCCTTCAAGGAATGGCTCACCGATCAAAGTTGTCTATTACTGCACAGGCAGGCGTCTATTCATGAGGCGATCAGCAAGCAGCTTATCGAACAAAAGAAGAAAAATCCTTTTGCAGCTCTGAACGGTCGGGCATACGACGGCAAGGTATTCTACACCAGGCCTCAAGAGAAACGCTATGAGAGCGAGCTTGTTTATTACACTAAATTGTTGAAGCTTTGCCGCGACAATTCAATCAGCCTGATTGTAGTGAACATGCCGGTGCGCAGCGACTATCCGCCCAAGGTTCCGGACGGGCTGAAGAAGCGATTTCCAGAGGAAATTTTTGCCCTGGCTCATCAGTATGGTGCCGACTGCATTGATATGCAGCGCAGCGATGTTTTTCAAGACAAAGACTTTCTCGACCTTATCCACTTGAACGAAACCGGTTGCGTCAAGCTGGTCGATCAACTGGGCGGAAAGTTGAGCAATCATCACATGATATCGGCGCTTGGATCATCCGCGAAGACGTACTGAGCAAATTACGATTTTCAATTCTTTCTGTTTTGCCTATGATGGGTATAAGCGGAGTGTTCCTATGAAGCGAAATCTGATACTGCTGGCTCTGTGTTTTGTAATTGGCTCCATTTATGTTGTTGTGAGCGATGCCTTAGAGCGCAGCCGCAATGATAAGGCGTGGCATGCCGTCTATGACAACGACTATATGCTCGTTAACAACTCATGCACAGCGGTGAAGTTGCATCCTCAAGATGCCTGCGATTATTCGTGGCGGGCAGAAGCTTTGAGTGCCGATGGAAAGTTTGAGGAAGCACTCAGTAATATCAATCAGACGATCCGGTTACGGCCGGGAGACGAAAGCTCGTACGTCAGCAAGGCAAATATTCTTGCCAAACTGGGTCGTAATAAAGAGGCGGTAGAAACCTTGAAATTCATCACGGAGCCGGATTATTGGGGTTGGAATCACACTTATAAAACGCGACTGGCCATTCAGGATTGGCATGGTGCCATTGCCGAGCTTGAACAGCTCATCATTGCAGGAGCATAGCCCGTTCTAATAGCGGTGATTTTTCCGGCGCTGCCAAAGACTTTCAATTGTCTACGAATCTGGATCTCAATTCGCCACCGCTTCGAAAAGCAATTGCAAACGGTTTGTACGTGCTGGTTCGTCCTAATTAGTGGTGCCACATTAAGTTGTCCAGGGCAAAAGAGCATGTGTAATACTAAAACATATAATAAAATGTGCGTAAAAAAGAAACCACACACAGCGAACCCTGATTAGGGGCTCACCATGTGTGGTTCCAAGCATAGAGTTGCTACTTGGCGAATCTCTGTCTCTGACTGTATCTGACGTCCCCATGAAGAAAGCCAGCGCTCCAGAGCCTATAGGCTCAGTCTGTTTGGTCTTCTTTTATTGAACTAGTCAGCTTTTCGTCAGTGTGACAGCGGTTCCGGTCTGATTCGCACCGTCCTTCTTGAGAGAGACGGTTGTGTCGCCCTTGCCCTCGCCCTCGCCGCTCGGCTCCTGTGCGGAGTCTTTTGCGAGCGACACGGTGGACTTGGGCTCGGTTTCCTCCACCGGATTGGTGGCGGAGAGAACCAGGGTCTTACCCTCGGCGGCGATATTAACGACTGCACCGCGCTTAATCGAGCCATCGATGATCTTTTCAGACATCGGGTCTTCAATCAGGCGACGCACAGCGCGCTTCATCGGACGAGCGCCGTACTGCGGATCGTAGCCGGCGTCCAGAAGAACGCTGCGAGCTTCGTCGGTCAGTTCCATCCCCACTTTGTGGGCGACGTCCAGACGCTTGAGCAGGTCCTTCAGCTGAAGAGCAAGCACTTCTCTGAGCTCGTCCTTGGTCAGCTGTCCGAAGCAGACGACTTCATCCAGACGGTTGAGGAATTCCGGACGGAACATCCTCTTCACCAGCGGCATCACCTCGTTGAGGAGGTCTTCGTGCGAGCAGTGTTCACCCAGCCGTTCGAGCAGAGCCATGATCAGGTCGGCGCCGATGTTGGACGTCATGACGATGATCGTGTTCTTGAAACTGACGGTGCGGCCTTGACCGTCCGTCAGACGACCGTCGTCCAGCACCTGCAGCAGCACGTTGAACACATCCGGGTGAGCCTTCTCGATTTCGTCGAGCAGAATCACGCTGTACGGTTTGCGCCGCACGGCTTCGGTCAGTGTGCCGCCCTCCTCATAACCGACATAGCCCGGAGGCGCGCCGATCATGCGGGAGACGCTGTGCTTTTCCATGTATTCGCTCATGTCGAGGCGAACGATGGTGCGCTCATCATCGAAGAGGAACGCTTGCAGAGCCTTGGTCAGCTCGGTTTTGCCGACGCCGGTCGGACCGAGGAAGAGGAAGCTGCCGATTGGCGTCTTCGGGTCTTTCAGTCCGGCGCGCGAACGACGCACCGCACGAGACACAGCCGAAATCGGCATGTGCTGACCGATGACGCGCTCGTGGAGGTTTTCCTCCATCTTGGTGAGCCGGGCCGCTTCATCCAGGGTGAGCTTGTCGAGCTTGATGCCCGTCATCTGGCTGATCTTCGAATTGATGTGCTCGGCGGTCAGTTCGGTGCCGGGGAAGTCGATAGCCAGGGCGGAGCCGGCTTCGTCGATGACGTCGATGGCCTTATCGGGCAGGAAGCGGTCGGTGATGTACCGGTCCGCCATCTGCGCAGCCGCGACGACGGCTGCATCCGAGATGGTAATGGCGTGGTGATCTTCCAGCGACTTTTTGCGGCCGCGCAGAATTTCGATGGTGTCTTCCACAGACGAGGGGTCCACCGTCACCGGTTGGAAGCGACGCTCGAGAGCGCCGTCCTTCTCGATGTGACGATACTCGTCCAGAGTCGTGGCACCAATGGCGGTGATTTCACCGCGGGCCAGGGCCGGCTTGAGCGTGTTGCTCGCGTCCATTGCACCTTGCGCTGCGCCGGCTCCAATCAAGGTATGCAGCTCGTCGATGAAGACGATGCAATCCTTGGTAGCGATCAGTTCGGCCAGCAGCTGTTTCATGCGCTCTTCGAACTCACCGCGGAACTTGGTTCCGGCCACAAGTGCCACCAGGTCCAGGCGCAGGACGCGCTTGTTCTTGATGCTCTTGGGGACACGGTCGAAGGCGATTTCTACGGCGAGCCCTTCGGCAATAGCGGTCTTGCCGACACCTGGTTCGCCGATGAAGACGGGATTGTTCTTGGTCTGGCGACCGAGAATTTCAATTGCCCGACGAATCTCCTTCTTGCGCCCGATGATGGGAGCAATCTTGTTCTCACGAGCAAGCTTGGTGAGGTCGACCGTCATCTGGTCGAGCATGGTCGTCATCGCGCCTTCGCCCTCGGGCAGACCGTTGACGTTAGTCTTTACGGCTGCGTCCAGGAAAGAGACGAGATTCTTGAGCCTTTGCTCAGGGGTGAGATTGCCGTCGACCTGAGCGCCTCCCGGCAACTGGATCGGCGGCTGATTGCGGCGTTCGATGGTCAGAAACGCCGATTTGATTACTCGCTGTCCATCCGGGTGTTTCACCAGTTGGTGCAGCAAGTGCGTTGGTGTCGTGTAGATGTGCTTGTTCTTTTCGGCGACTTCGCCGGCTTTGACAAGCAGATCCTGGGCGTCGCGCCCGACTTCCGGTGCTGTCAGTGTTGCGGTGCCCCCTCCGGCCTGCGGCGAACCAAAAAGGTTTCGCGCAGTGCGCTCCAGGATTTCAGCCGTAAGACCGGCTTCCATCAGGAGCTTGTGACCGAGAGATGAGCTTTCCGCAGCGACGGCAACCACAAGGCACGCCACATTGATATCTTTGGTACCGATCGCGGCAGATTTCAAGCCTGCCAGGGTCAGCACTTTATCGAGTGACTGCGAGTTTTGCGGCATGGTGTCCGTCCTCCGTTAGAGGATCACCTTTCTTTTTAAGCTAGGTGAGCATAATTAGTGGGATGTGTTGTGAGACAAATCGTCAACACAAGTCGCTATGCTGGTTAGACACCAGAGGCAACTTTGTCCGTATGACGAACCGGGCTTTTGAGGCACCGGTTCGTGCTTGTCCGTTGACGCGGGTCTAGAGTGATTACTCGAAATTCCGAGTCATTGTGTACAGCGGACGGAGACCAAAGATGATCTCGTTGTCCAAGGTGTCTTCCTTGCCGCTCTCGATCGCCTGGTAGCGGATGAACTGCCAGACGGCGAGACCCGAGACGGTCTCGGCGGTGGGACCAACCGTGATCGACGTGCCGCAAGCGGAAACTTCCGCCTTGGCGTCGTCGTAGAGAGTCCCTTCCCAGCCCTTTACCTGAGCCGGTTTGGTCGGGTTCAAGGTGTAGACGCGGCCCGTGTCGGCACCCATGCGGGTTTCGATCATGAGCTTGGTGCGCATCTTGTAACGGATGCCCTTGTTCCAGATTTCCTTGCGGGAAGCCATCGTGTCGGTGAGCAGAAACACGACGTCGCCCAGCTGCTGACTGCCGTCAACGCGCTCGTTGTGCGTGTGAATCTTGAGACCGGTGGCCGCCTTCACGACTTCCGCCAGCGCGTCGACTTTGAGCTTGCCGATGTGCGACTGGTCGTAGGCCTGATTGGCGATATTGTGGGCTTCGACGATGTCGAAGTCCCAGACGTGGATGTTTTCCAAACCCAGTTTGGCCAGGCTCAGAACGATGCGCGAACCAGTCGCACCGGCGCCGATGACGTCAATGCGCTTGTTGCCGAATGCATCACGCGAAAAGACTTCGACGTGACGTGTGATATCGACATTGTTCATGTTGTGATCTCCTTTGCAGAATACGCCGCACGGGACAGGCAGCGCTTTTGCAAGCGCAGCCTGTCTTTACTAAATGCCTGTCGGCATTTTGGTGCGGCTAAGGCCTGTTACTGGGCGTCGTCCGGGAGCCGGTCGGCGCGGTTGTTGGGAGCGATATTCGTCTTGGCGCCCTTGTAGTTGGTGCTCCAGGGGTGAGACGCGTCGTTGCAGTTCTGAGGCGTGCAGCGCTTCTTGGGGCGCTCTTGCGTCTGAATGGGCGGCTGGTAGGAAGAGGGGCTGCTCTCGAAGATGCTGCCCAACCACGCCCAGAAGCCCTTCTTCTCTTCGGTGGCGCCCTTGATGGCACTGCCGGAGACGCGCGGGACGGAGGTGCCGCTCACTGTGTTGCCCGAACGAATGTCCGAGCCGGTGGGAATCAGTTCGCCGTCGACGACCTGGCTGGCCACGTCGTCGGGGCCGGAGCCGGGCGTCAACTGCTTGGGCTCGCCGCTTCCGGCTTCACTCTTGTTTTCGCCTTCACCCTTGCCTTTGCCGTCCGAGCCATTCTGGTCTTCGTCGTCCTTTTTGCCGAACCAGCGAAAGGGCGCAAAAATGCGCTCCTTCACCTTGGCCCGGTACTCGGCAGTCACTTCGGCGCGCAGAGCGTCGTCGATGGCCAGCGGGTCAACCTTCTTGGGGGCCGGGCTGGTCTCTTCTTCGCGCTTGAGGAAGGAAGACAGGCCGGACTGCTCGTCCTGCTGCTTCGCTTGCTCTTCCTGACGCTCGCGCCAGGTGCTCTGGTAGCCACCATTGGGTGAATAGCTGCCGCCGTAGTTGTAGCCCGTGGGACGATCGTTGCTTTGGCCGCCGCGCCACCAGCTGCCCTTGTTCTTGTCGAGGATGACCTTGCCGGTTTCCGGGTCCATCACCGCCCACGGCACGTCGAGCAAGCGGTAGCCTTCCGTGTAGTAATACACGTCGAAGGTGCCGCGGCCCAGCTTGTTGAAGATGCCGCGCACGTAGAATTCGTGACCTTCGCGCGAGAAACGCAGCATGGTGCTTTCGTCGGTTCCGGACGGGCTGGTGCCCATGCGCACGTGGGAGTGACCCCAGAAGTGCAGCTTGTTGGCCTTTTCCAGACCCGGGTCGCCGCCTTCCAGAAGTTCGAGAACCAACTTTTCGCTGCCCTCGACCGAGAGTTCGGTCTCCACCGGCGTCACCTGCTGCTCGACCAGGAAAACCTGCTCGATGAGGAAATCGCCGTTGGGGCGCTTGCTGATCGTGCCCAGCCAGCCCACTTCCTTGGGGGCGAGCTCGACGTACAGGCACATGCGCTTGTACGCGTCCGGCGTCATGTAGACGGTCGGCGTGGGCGGGTCGAAGAGAAGCTCAGCGCGGGCGCGCGCATAGTGCGGCTTGAGCGGACCTTCCGGTTCGCGGAAGACGTAGGACTTCTTCTCTTCGGGCTTGCTGTCGCCGCTGGCACCGGTCGTGGTGTCGCCCGGTTTGCCGTCGCCCTCTTTGGCGGCGCCGTCCGCCGGAAGCGGAGGAGGCGTGCTCGAGCTGGCTACGACGCTGTTGTCGCCGCCCGGCTTGACCATGGTGCGGTCGTTGCTGGGGCTGACCACGGTCTTGCCGTCGTTCTTCTCGACAGGCTTGCCGGAGATAGATGTGCCGAACAGCTTCTCGAAGAAACTGGGGCCCGATGTGATGTGCTCTTCGTTGGCGTTGCCGGTGACCTGGGGGCCGCTCTTGGGCTGGCCGCCGTTGGCCGCGCTTTCGGTCGTGCGAATGACCGGCGGCTTATCCGACTTGTTGTCGTCTGTGGAATTCATTGTTTATCTCCTGGGGCTCAGCCTTTTGCAGGCGGCCATTTGTCGATGAACTTACTGAGTTCGTCTTCGCCGACGGTCTCGACGAACTGGATAGCCAGCTCGGCGACGGTGGCGAATTCAAACTGGGCGATCAATTCAAGGAGCGTTTCCTTGATTTCGTCTACGCAAGCGGTGCCGTCCGGATAAACGCGCGGAGCGTTCATGCCCGGTTGCACTGTGCGAACTCGGCGGGTGCTGTTGAACCACCTGACACCATCATCGACACCATCGGTGCGGATGATGATCAGAAAATTCCCGAGCTCGTGGCGTCTGCCGTCCTTGGGATTGGCGGCGCTGAGCGTGTCCGTGTAGACAAGCAAAGCCCCATTGGTGACGCGCACGGCTCTCACTTTGTCGACGGCGACCAAGCGATCGTACTCATCGGCGAAGCGCTGTTTGAGCGCTGCTTCCGTAAGCGAGTTACTGCCGACGAAGTGGTGCCGGGCGTTCTTGACGAAGACTTCCTGAGCGGGGCCGAGCTTGAGCTTGCGACTGGTGATTTTATCCATCGCTTGCTTGGCCATGTCGCCCAGGCGCGCCGAACACAACTCGATATAGCGGGCCCGTGATGCGGCTGTGGCCATGTCGTAATTGCGTGCGCGCGCGCTCACCGGAGTGGTCACCACCGTAGACACGGGAGTGAAGGTCAAGGTGAGCAAGAAGAAACCCTCGTACTCGGTGGCCTGCTCAGTGGCGGTGGCGCCGAGAAGCCTGAGCGTATGCTCAAGCTGTGTGGGGTCGATGATGATATCGCTGTTGTTCCACGGGTAGTAAACCACGCCGTGATCGTGCAGCATCTGCTTATCGTTATTGTCCAGGTTTGGAACGATATAGCTTTTCATAAGCTTTTCTCCTTCGGTCCAAGACCTGGTTAATTGGCGACGGGCCAGTTGACGATGTATTTGCCCCAGGCGTCGTCAATGTTGACCGATTCGACAAAGGCGATGGCCAGCTGCACGGCAGAGGCGAACTCGCGCTTTTGAATGAGTTGCGGGAACAGATCCTTCGTGTTGCCCATGCAGGCATTGCCGTTGGGATCGACGTGGGGAGCGTTCATCGACCCATTGCCACCGGAGACCTTGCGGGTCTTGTTGAACCACTTGATCATGTTGGTGGCGGTGTCGATTTGGATGTCGAATGCACCGATCTCATAGCGCACGCGCGATTTGGGGTGCACGCAGTAGAGAGTGTCGGTGGAGACGACAATGATGTTGCCTTCCACTCGCACGCCTCTGACGCTAGCCAGTTGAGTCAGTTCGTCGAACTCGCGACCGATTTCCTCAGCCGGAGCCGCCTGCAGGCGAAGCAGGTCGAACTCTTCTAGAAGAGCACCACGCAGATGCTCATGAAATGCCGCTTGTGCAGCAGACAGATCGGAGGCGCTCACCTTTTTGGCTTTGCCGACGGCAAACTGGCGCGTGCATTCCTGCACGTAGTGATCGGAGACTTTGCGCGTGATGACGTCCTGTTCGGACTGGGAATCACCCTGCAATTCCTTGCGCACTTCCAGCAAGAGTTTGGCAGCCAGAGCCGCTTCCATTTTGGCACCGTAGTGGATGAAGTGCATGTGCAGGTAGAGGTTGCGACCGACGATTTCACCGACGATAAAGCCGTTGTCGTCAATCAGTGGCACGCCGTTGGCGGACGGCGCAAAGGCCGTTTCGCGCTTGAGCATGCGGTGCCCCCAGACTTGCTCGGGCGGAACCATGCAGGGCGAGCCGATTGGCGAGGAGTGCAGGAAGATGCGGAAATTGCCGTCATCGACCGGCGTCGCATTTTGCCCGCTGCAGTCGCGAATGATTACATTCGAATGCACAACCGGCGCCAGAATCTCACGCACAAGCGATGACAGAACAACCAGCCGGCGACCGGTTATGCCCTCACCCTCAACGCGGTATTCCGGACTTTCGCCCTGTGAGGCTGCGTCGTTGTCCGCTTTCACCGAGGCGATCAGTTCTTCCAGGAACTTGTCGGCAGCCAGCTCGCCGTCCACTTGCTGCAAAACTCTAAGCAAGAGTCCGCGCCGTGTCTTGAGCGACTTTTGGCGAACCAGGTCGAGGTGAACGTAGAGGTTGTTGTCGACCAGCTCCGCAACGGCGAAATTGGAAATCGGCTCGATGATTGGCACACCGGTGCCGGAAGCCGCAAATGCCGTGGTCCTACTGGCGAACTGTCCGCCCAGCACGCGAGTGGGCGCATAAATGCCGCCACCCTGATTGACCGGCGTGCTGTAGAGATAGACGTGGAACTTCCCGTCTGTGGCGGGAGTGGCGTGGTTGCCGTGCTGCAAGTGCACGACGATGTCTTTCCTCACGCTGGGCATGAGCGACTCGTCGATGAAGCGCGCCAGACGGTAGCGCTTCCACTTGGTGGGCAGGTCGTACCACTTCGTAATTCCGGCCACCTCAGTTTTGAAACCGCGCAATGCGGATTCGCGTTTCTTGGAGAAGGTGAGAACCGCCTCCTCGAAATCGCGACCACTGGGTGGAAAAACTTCGATCACGTGCGCTTTCAACAGTCGAATTGCCCTTGCAAATGACTGCGGAGAAAACGAAATTCCGTCTTCTCCAGTTCCGGCGCTGGTTGGAATGTAGGGGATCGAAGCCAGACGCAGCTTTTCCTTCTGCTCTTCGGTGAGCCAGCGTACAAAGACGTTGGCGGGAGCCGTGGGGCGCCCAAAGAACAGATACAGGTGGTGCTGTAGAAAGGCGAGCAAACCGGCCAGTACGAATACTCCGGTGCCCGCCAGCATTAGTGTTTGCTGGAACTCGGTCATAGTATGTCCACCTATAGCGGCGTTGCAGAACTTCTTCGGCTCAATGAAAACGAGTGCAGCTCCCGGTTAGAGGAGCTGCACCGTTCTCAAATCACGTCAGAAGCCGCTGCACGCTCGAACTCATTTGAGAAAGAGCGACAGACGGAGAGACCGTCTTAGTTGCCGCGTACAGGGCGGAGCAGAAGAACGGTCTGGCCGTCGGTCACCGGCGTGGTGAGCTGGGCCGGCTGACCGCTGACGCGGATGTCGTAGCCGGAAGCGTCGACTTGAGCCTGTGCCAGAACGGTCTGAACCGTCCAGGTGCTGCCCTCGAGGACGAGCTTCTTGATGTTGCCGGGGACGCCGACGTTCACCGAGATGGTGCTGCCGTCGCTCGGCTTGCCGAGGTCGACGTTGCCGCGCACGGGGCGGAGCAGCAGCACGGTCTGGCCGTCGGTCACCGGAGTGGTGAGCTGAGCCGGCTGACCGCTGACACGGATGTCGTAGCCGGAAGCGTCGACCTGAGCCTGCGCCAGAACGGTCTGAACCGTCCAGGTGCTGCCCTCGAGGACGAGCTTCTTGATGTTGCCGGGGACGCCGACGTTCACCGAGATGGTGCTGCCGTCAGCCGGCTTGCCGAGGTCGACGTTGCCGCGCACAGGGCGAAGCAGAAGAACGGTCTGACCATCGGTCACGGGCGAATCGAGACGGGACGGCTGGCCGCTCACGCGGATGTCGTAGCCGTTGGCGTCGATGGCGGCGTATTCGAGAATGCTCTTGACCGTCCAGCTGTTGCCTTCCAGAACGAGCTTCTTGATGTTGCCGGGGACGCCGACATTGATGGAGATGGTGCCGACGGTGCCGTTGTTGCTGCCGTTGGTCGCGGAATCGGTGCTCGTAGCCGTTTCGGGCTTGTTCAAGTTTGCCATGATCTTTGGCTCCTTTAGTTTCTGTACGTGATGAGACCCGGTAAAGGTCTCGGAGATTTTGTGTTTCCTGCCCCTCAAACACACTGACAATTCAAAACGCGCGTCATTCTCCAGCGACACCGCCGGTGGAGAAATCTAGATTTGACGTGCGAATTGGGACTGAAAAGTGGTGAAAGGGGGTCGGTGGAAAAACTGGAAACACAGGATCATCTTGATACCAAACGGGCGTTCTTGATTACAACGCGCGCGGATCAAGAGATTTGAGTAAGCTCATATCTTGAATATAACTAAAAGTCTGACTCTGTATGCTTCTAAAGGGTTTTTCAAGTTCACTTAGTCTTGATAGAGAGCTTAGAGTAGGCAGCTTTAACAGATTCAAAGCAGACTCAACATTTGCGGAGTTAGTGAAGGAGAAGTGGAGATGTTGACTTCTGGTCGCTGATTTTTTGGTTGTCATGTGTTGGTATTGTCAGTGATATCAGGTTGTTTGCTGGTTCTCAAGAGTAGTCACTTTATTGGGTGTATATGCAGCGGGTGTTTTCAAGAGCTAGCGTCGCTTTCAGAGGTTTTGAAACGATTGGGACAACTGGTTTGCTGGTCGTTTTCCGCATTCCTTTTCTATATGACATCACTGCCGGTAGGGGGGATCGATCTTGTATGATATAGGCTAGTATAACCTGCGATGAAAAAATGCTGTACAGATGTCCGGTGTTTGGCACCGCATATGGTGCTGAGCAGGCAAATTTTTTTTTCAAAAAAAGGGGAGTCATGAGGTTTGGACTCATGACTCCCCTGAATGTCAGCGACAGCTTTAGTAAGGGTTTAGACGAGCGGCCAGTTCTTGACGTACTTGCCGTACTCATTGTCCTCGGGGTTCTCGACGAACTGAATGGCCAGCTCGGCGACGGTGGACAGCTCCAGGCGCGCGATCAATTCCATGATCGTGGCATGGATTTCAGCGGCTCCGGCTTGACCGTCTGAGAAGACCGTCGGTGCGTTCATCTTCTCGCGCACGCCGTCGACGCGGCGAGAATTGTTCTGCCAGCGGATGCCGTCCTGGCTGCCGTCCAGATAGACGGTGATGAGAAACTGCCCGACCTCGTGCCTGAAACCCGTCTCCGGGTCGGTGGCGCAGAGAATCTCAGTGGAGATGAGCAGGCGATTGGGCACAACGTGCACCGCCTGCACCCCTCTGACCATGCGCACGCGCTCCAGCTCGGTCAGGATCGTCTGGCCGGCTGCATCGCTTTCGGCGATCTTCTTGCCGCCAAAGACCTGATCGCGCTTGCTTTTGACAAAGCGCTGCTTGTATCCGGTCAGTTTCTTGCGATTGGCCTGTGCGGTGCTCGCGGCAGCATCCAGAATCGATTTGGTGCGTGACTCGCAGGCTTTGATGTAGCGGCGCCGGGATTCCTGGCGCGCTTTCTCACGCTTGCGCGTTTCTTCATCCTGCTCGTCGTCCCGGGCGCGTTTATCACTGCGGGGTATTTCACCCTTCTTGAAAGTGAGTTTGAGCTTGTAGACGCCCTGGAATTCAGTTTTGCTCTTGGTGCCTGTGGCATTGAGAGCAGAAAGGGCCAGATCCAATTGAGTTTCCTCAATCATGATGCCCCCTTTATCCCACTCGTAGAACAGCACGCCTGCATTAGTCAGCAAGCCCAGCTGCTCATCTGTGAGATTTTTCAACAGATAGCTTTTCATTTTGCGACTCCTGGGCTTTTATGACAGATTGCCGACGGCTTCCGGGAATCGGGTGATTCCCTTACCCCAGGCATCCGACGTGTTGACCGATTCGACAAAGGCGATGGCCAGCTGCACGGCAGAGGCGAACTCCCGTTTCTTGATCAGCATCGGGAAGAGGTCCTGGGTGTTTCCGAAGCAGGCGTGACCGTGGCTGGAAACATGCGGAGCATGCATGGTGCGCCCGTCCATTTTGATAGTGCGCGTCTGGTTGAGCCAGGTCACTTCGGCCGAATTGTCCATCGGAATAGTGATCTTGAATTCGCCGATTTCATGCCGTTTGCCCGACCGCGGGTCAACACAGTAGAGCATGTCGGTCATGATCACGATGGAGCGCTGTTTCACTTCCACCGAGCGCACTTTGTAAACTCGGCAGAGCTCGTCGAATTCGCGCCCCAGCTCTTCTGCGCCGGAGTGCTCCAGGCGGTACATCTCAGAGTCAGCGTTGACCGCTTCTCTGAGCGCCTTGGAGAGCTCTTCCTCGGTCACCGGCTTGTCTTTCTTTCCGGCAGCGGCCACAGTGGAAGCAATCAGCGCCAGCTCTTCTTTGAGGTCTTCCTCGGTGAATCGCGGGCCGCCATCGCGTGAAGCCTGTTTCTCGACCAGCTTGCCGGCCTTGATGAAAAGCCGGGCCAGCATCTTCGCTTCCGCTTTTGAGGCGTGCGTGAGCAGATACTGGTGCAGGTAGAGATTGTTGCCGACCAGCTCGGCATAGATGAAGCCCTCTTTCTCGAAGAGAGGGATGCCCAGACCGGTTGGACCGAACGCCTTGTCCTGGCGAATCAGGTCGCAGCCGAGTAGCTTTTCGGGCACATCTTCTGCTGGAGAGCCGGCCGGCGACGAGTTGAAAAAGACGTGGAACATGCCGTCATCGAGCGGGCGTTGCGCCCTGCCGTGACAGTTTTTCACGTGAATCTCCTGGCGCAGGAAGGGGCTCAAGAACGTGTGGACAGTCGAGCGCACGACGGCGCGCTCCTCAGCCTCGCTGAAGTCTTCATCGGCAATAGCCTGTCTGGCTGCGGCTTCAGGAACGCCTGTCCCTTCCTCGGCCACCACTTCCTTAAGGAAGGCGGCCGGGTCGCGCTCGATCAAAACCCGCTCCAGCACACGCGTCAAGAGTGCCAGCCGCTGCTCTTCGCCCATCTGCCAGAAGTCGGCGAAGATGAACAACCGGTTCTTGGTCAGCTCTGCGACCGTATAACCGGTGGCCGGGTCGATGACTGGAGAGCCGGTTATGGAATAGATCCAGGCGTTTTGCGGAGTCAGTTCTACATCGAAAACCCGCGGCGGCAGAGGCTGCCTTTCACTGCCCGTGGGAACGCTGCCGAAGCAGATGCGGAAGCCGCCGCCGTCTTCGTACATGTCGGCATATGCGCCGGCATCGAGACTGACCGAGAAATTGGCAATGATGCGCCCGGCCAGCACGCTGTGCACGACCTGTTGGACGCGCGGCGTCACTTGCTTGTCGCGCCGTGCGAACCAGACGCCTATCTCCTCGGGGTCGAATTGGTCGGCATTGGTATGCGGGAAAGCCAGAACGGCTTCGTGCAATTCTTTGCCGGATAGGATCAGAGACGCCGTATGCACGGCAGAGAGCGCGGTTAGAGCAGTGGGCAAATGCTCGTACTTGACGGTGACGCCTGGACTTCCGTCCGGTGCCGAACCAGTTTCGAATTCAACTCCCGCATTGCGCAAGCTGTCTTTCTGTGCACCATCCAGGGTGCGCAGGAAGTATTTCTTGGGTCGCGAGGAGAACTTTCGCCAGATTTGCCAGCCCTTCCAGCCCGCGTAACCGATGAGCGGAATGGAGGCAACAGCGACAGAGATATAGGTAATCATTTGCCAGGTCATGGCGTGTACTCCTTCAGTCAGATTCAGGATCGTTGACAGACAGCGTTTCCGAGTTGTGAGAGTAGAACAAAAACCCGAATCAGCAGACCATTACAAAAGCTCACCAGATGACGCTTGCACCGCAGACGGTGTCAAAGTCCGGAGCAGGACTTTGTCGTGCGAACAAATGGTGGTGTAAGAGTGCCTAGGGGGTGAGATCGGGTTAGAGAAAAACGAAAAGATTGAGATCAGTGACTATCAAGCCAGAACAACCGAAAGTATTAGAGCCGGTATATTTTTCAAATTACTAAGCTAATTCGCGCGCGCCTGCGGAATTTGCCTAAAGCCCCCATTTATCCGGGTCTTCAAAGAGGAGGAGAAAAACCGCCGCAGTTTTGACTGCCTTTGATTGGTCGCGTTTAAGGACTTAACAGTGAGCGCGCCCTGGCCCAGGGATGGCAAGTGTGGCAGCGGTAAAACGCCTGAATTAGGTAACAATAGTGGTTTATGGAGTTCTTTACATCTAGCCGGGTCGGAGTCCTTCTTTCTCGAAGCGCAGAGCAGGCCG
Organism: uncultured Candidatus Obscuribacterales bacterium; assembly: GCA_964531315.1. Lineage (GTDB taxonomy): Bacteria > Cyanobacteriota > Vampirovibrionia > Obscuribacterales > Obscuribacteraceae > QKMZ01. Next base: position 27,924 of record CAZHEZ010000009.1, read on the forward strand.
GCAGATGCTGGTTTGAAATTTGATTACAACCCAAGGAGCTTTTGTTTGACTTAGCTAGTAGCTCATACCTATGGTGAAACTCTTCCCATCCTCAGCAATCTTCCGTCAAGACATAACAAACAAGCCGCATTCGTGTTTTACACAGGCAATTTAGCAGCGCCTTTCAGGTGTTCGTTGAATCACGCTTTTGTTTTGTCTGACCGAATCAACTGAACTTTGTTGTCGCTACTCAGGCTCAGCGAGCTGGAGCGCGGCGACTATCAGGGCGTGCCTGTTCTCGGGGCCTTCATGGACCGGACCACAATCGCTTTTCGCCTCAACGAGGTACTTGCCGCCACTACAGGCGGTGCAACTTTTATGGGTGCAACATGACCCAACCTGCAGACAATATCGCTTCCATCCGCAAGAAGATCTACGATGCGATTCCCGACGGCACAACCGTCAAATGGCCCGATCTTCTCGCCAAAGCCGGCGATCTCCGTGCTCACGTCGAGTCCCTTGCTTTCGGAAAACCCGACAGCGTTTCTCGTCAGGGCAATCGTTTCATTTGCCGCGGCAAGGTTTCCGCGCAGATGCCTCCCCGTCACGGATTCACGGCTTTCGCCGACAAGGAAGTTTGCTTCACCGTCGGTGGAAGCGGCGACCGCCTGGTGATCAGCAATATCAGCGGCATCAAAGTGCAGCCGCCGGTCGGCTTCAAGATGACGATCACGGAAGTGATCATCAGCACTGACGGCAAAGGCAATGTCACGCTCGGAACCACCAAATTCGGCGTGTCGCTCACCGTCTCACTGGACGCCAACGGCGATTTCGTCGGCTGGCGGTTCGGCAAGTAAAACGCAGTCTATTGCGTGAATCACATTGGCACGAAGAGGCAGAGCGATCGATGGCAACGTGGATCGCTCTGCCCTGCTTGCATCGCACCAAGAAATTCCACACGGCATTCGCCGTTCAATCTTCTACACGGCAATGCAGGTGAAGCAATGTGCTGAGACGGCGTTGCTTTACCAGCTCTTGCGTCATCCTTTTAAAAACCTCAGCCCAAATTACGGAGTGTTTTATGGCTGACGAGTTTTTCGCCGTTGCATTTTTGTGTCTGCTTGCCACCTTCGTCGGTTCCGGATGTGTGTTTGTAATCTGGACGATTGTTTCGTCTCTCACCACACGGGTGGCAAAACCCAGCGAGGAAGGATTCAAATTTGCTCTCGCCTGGGCGACCTCTGCCTGGGCGGTGACTACCATTCCAATCATCTTCCTTGCCAGCGATAGTCATTTGAGCATGCTCACCGTTCTGCTCATAACCGCCGGAGTTTCGGCTCTGTGCAGTGTAGGCGGGGCTTGCTATGGCAACGGCAAATAGAGCGATTGATCGGTTTATAACCATCGCCTTCTTGCTCTTGCGTCATCCGCTAAAAACCCACGTCTAACCCCATGGATTTACTATGGACCAAGACCTCACAGTTTTATTCGCCGTTTCGATCGTTTGCGGACTTCTCGGCTATGGATTGGTGGTTGCCACCTGGTCGATAATCTCGGCAGCGACTGCTCGTCTTGCCAAGCCCACAGCAGCGGGGATGGTGTGTTCCTTCCTGGCAATGCTCTTCATTGAGGTGTTGGCCGCCGTCATCATGTTTCCGTTCGACGAAATTCTCGTCAGCCACAAACTCGGTTACTGGATGATCGGCTGCCTGACGCTTCTGTCAGTCTTTTTCAGCACGGCCGGAGCATGCTTCGGAAATCATCGCTCTTTTGAAGAGTTGGAAGGTTGAGTGTTTTTGCAGTGACGTTGCAAAAGCGTTCCTGCAAAACTGCTCGTATACTGCCGGTGCCCGGCGCAGTTTTCTTGATTTCAAATCGAGGAAACGGCGCCGGGTTCGAGGTCTCAAAAAAATACTGAAAAGCACTATAAAACGTAGTAAAATCTACGCAAAAATGGAAAGAACAGAGTGCTATTCAGGCACTCTGTTCTTTCCAGGACTGGAGAAAAAGGACAGCAGTCGGGATTGCCTGCTGTCCCTTTCTCGTTGCGAAGTTTCCGACGCCGCTCAGGCGACGTCAGAGAACTTTAGATGAACTCTTTCACGGCCGCCTGAGGCGCGCCCGGAGGCAGCGCTCTCAGACCGCGCACGACGCCCTGCTTCAAGTCACTGCACTTGAAGACGATGTCGCCGTTGCGGTACTGGCCGCTGACCACCTTGCCCATCACCTTGCGGGGCAGGAGGTGGGCGACGCCGAGAGCGATTTCGGGGTCCGAGTAGAACACCGTCATGCTGTGCGGCTCGGACATGTCGGCGGTGGAGACGAAGATGGTGTGATCGACGTCCACCTTGGCGTTCAGGTCGGGGACCTTGCCGTCGTGCGCGTCCAGGGAGGGGACGAACAGGTAGTCCTTGTCCTCCTGCTTGGTGGGCTCGTACGAGAAGAGCAGCGGCTTGGCGCGCTTGGCGTCGGTGTTGCTGAAGCAGCAGACCGCGATCGCCCAGTTCGGATACCACTTGGCGTAGGCCTTGAAGATGTCGTCATTCAGGGCCGGGCGCCGGTCTTCGGAGATGGCATCGCTCTTGATCACCTTGGCGAGATCCTTGGCGCTCTTGGCGATGACGATGGTGTAGACGTCGAACTCGATGATGCGCACCGACTTGGCGTCGACACCGAAAGAGACGCCGCGGCGCAGTCCGCGCGTGCGCGGAGTGAGTGCCGAACGGATGTCCTTGAGGAAGTTCGGGCAGCTGGTCGTGTCGATCAGCTCGATATTGTCGACCGCGTCGGGAATCGGCAGGATCATCGCATTGCCGGTGCCGGCAGCCGCTTTGACCGTTGCCTTGGGCGTAACCGCTTCCTCGAACGACCAGTTGCCGCCGCGCGTGCCGCGCCGCTTGGTGGCGGGCTTGCGCGTGGTGGTGGTGGCGACGACGGTGGCAGCGGGGCTGGTCAGGTTGGCGGCGGTGTTCTGATAGGCGAGGTAACGACGGCCGTCCGGTCCTTCGAAGGCGCCGACAATCGTGTCCGTAAAGCTTGCGGGGTGCAGTGAAACGCACATACTTTGTGTTCTCCTAGTCGTATTGCCGCTCGTTAGCGCTTCTTAAGCGAGTCGAGCGGCGGCTTTGTTTTGACGGTTTTGCCGTCAGTGGTTGTCTCAATTCGAATCTGTCGCCATTGCCTGCCTACCCACTGCGCCGAAACGCATGGATATTTATGGAGATGGGCAAAGCGCGATGGGTTTGGAAAGGATGACTCGAATTAAGGCAAGAAAAAAGAAGCGACAAAGGCAGTCTATCGACTGGGTTCTTTGAGCTTCAAGCAATGTCAAGAATCAAAACTGCCTGTACAAGCTGAGAGAGCAAGAACTTCAATTAGTGAATGGCGGATAACTTAGCGGACACTCAGTAAGGGTGCAGCCTTCAGGCTTTTGCAAATACCCGATGTAATAGTGGTTGCAAAGGTGCGTGAGTTGTGCGAATGAGAAGAAGTGAATCCGAAAAGGCATTCGTGGCGTATTTCTTCGGTGTTTGCGCCTGTGCCGAAATTGCCGATCTTTCAGAACTCAAATATTAGTTGTCGCTCAATGACAACCCTTGCGCTCTTGGCAGAGGTCGAAAACGCTCACCAGTTGACCTTTTCTTGACTCGCCCAAAAACACTATTGTCAAGAAACTTCAAACTATTTTGTCTGACCGCTTTTTACTGGATGTCAGTCAGAATGTCCTTGAATTGTCAATAGATTGTGGTGGAGAACCGTGCGCCTGTAACGTTATTTTTCTTCTTGATTTGTACTTACAGGCCCCAAGTTTCTAACTTATGGAGCTTCTTTCAACCCTTCTCTTCTCTAAATACACCAGCCCCAGACATCCTCCCGCAGTCACTTCGACACTTCGCTTCTCCCTCTTTGAGCGGATGAATGCAGACGCGGTTCTATGTATGTCACCACAGGTGGTGTGAGACGAGAGCGGCATGAAGCAACGGAACAGGCGCTTCCGCGACTCTTCCTGCGCATTCAGCGCTTCTAAATCCTGCAAGTCGGCGCCCAGCGCTTGCAGAAACTCTCCAGGAGACACAAATGGAAATCGGAACTATCGTTACGATCTCGTTGATCGTCATTGCGGGCATCTTTCTGCTCGCCATCTTCTTCGGTTCGTTCTTTTCGGTGAGCAACCGCACCGTTAAGATCATCGAGCGCTTCGGCAAGTACAACCGCACTGCCAGCGCCGGTCTGAACTTCAAGCTTCCCTTCGTTGACTCGGTGCGCCAGACGCTCAGCCTCCAGACCGAGCAGCACAACGTCCCCGTCGACTCCATCACCAAGGACAAGGTTTCTGTGCGGGTCGCCTGCACGGTCAACTATAACGTCCTGGAAGGTCGTGAAGCCGACGCGTTCTACAAGCTGGCTACGCCCAAGGCGCAGATCGAGACCTTCGTGTTCGACGTCGTTCGTTCGCAGGTTCCGAAGCTGACCCTCGACGAGATCTTCGACAGCAAGGACCACATTGCTCAGGCTGTGAAGGCCGAGTTGACCCAGGACATGGCCGGCTTCGGCTATGAAATCGGCAAGGTTCTCGTCACCGAAATCGAGCCGGACGCCAAGGTCAAGGCCGCCATGAACGAGATCAACGCTGCTCAGCGTGAGGCGCAGGCCGCCAACGCTCGCGGTGAAGCCGACAAGACGCTGCGCGTCAAGGCTGCCGAAGCGCAGATGGAAGCCGACCGCCTCAAGGGCGAAGGCATCGCCAAGCAGCGCTTGGCCATCATCAATGGCGCCAAGCAGTCCGTGGAAGAGCTGAAGTCCGCGTATCCCGGCGTGCATGAGGAGACCCTCATGAACATGCTGATGATGACGCAGTACTTCGAGACGCTCTCGCAGCTCGGCGGCAAGGCCGGCGACAAGGTCATCTTCATCCCGGCCACGCCGGATGGTGTCGGTGCTTTCCGCCAGCAGATCATGGAAGGCCTGGCTGCTCAGCCGGTCCGCACCTCTCTCGCCAAGCCCGAGGCTCGGCAGACGACCGAGGAAGGCGCCAAGCAGTAAGCGCAGGCGATTGATCGGCAGCGGTTCGTAATGCGAACTGCTGTCTGGTCTATCCAACTGTAGCGATTGCAAGCGGCAGGTTTTGGCTATCGTCTGAGTGCTCAGCACACTCTTTCGATAGTCTTCTCCGGCTGCTTGCTTTTTCGCATGGTAAAACTAAAACATATAGTAAAATCTCGGCAAAAAGAACAGGCGGAGCAGTATCAATGCAGTTTGAAATGCTTGCGCACTCCAAAACTGCAAAGCACCGCTCCGCCCGTCTTTTGTCATGCCGTCAGAGAAGATGCAGGCGAACCGATAATTCTACCGGGCCTGGGACATCTCTTTGGTGACGACCGCCACAGACTGGTGCGCGATCGCCCTGACGGCGAGAATGAAGGACTCGAGCGCGTCCACATTGGCGGCCAGCTGGTGGGCGGCGCTTTCGGCTGCTAATCCGGCTTCCACGTCCGTATAGGCGATTGCCGCCAGGCGCTGCATTTGCTGCAGGACATCTCGGCGCTGCCGCACCTGCGTCATATACCTTTCGGTCAGATGGACCAGCCCGCCCGATTGAGCGTGCAAATAGTCCAGCTGCCGTCCCCGAGCATTGTGGGCCGTGGCCGTATTAGCGGCTGTTTCCCGGGCGCTCAAGGCGAGTTCTGAGACCTGGCGGGACAATTCCGCAGGCGACGTACAAGAGGCATGATTTTGGCTCTGATCGGCAAGACTGATTAGCGCGTGCGCATGATTGGCAAGTACGCTTTGGGCGGTCAATGACCGCAAAAGCAGAGCGAGCAAATCTGTTTCGTTGGTGTTTTCCGTCATTCTCATCCTTTGCCCTGAGGCATTAGTGGCCGGTGGTGATGCCTGTCTTTACTTCAAGGGCGGTGAAAATACCGCCGGCATGGACAGGTCACGGAAATGCTCCGCCTCGGATGCCGCCGCGCTGACGGTGGGATCCGGGTCATTCTTGGCGCGGGTGAGGAAATAGGCTGCTTGCGGATAATTCAGCCGCGCTGCCGCTTCCACGATGCACCGACGCACGGAGGCATTTTTCTCCTTGCTGTATGCGGCTTCGAGAATCTCCAAAAGCTGCGGCTCGACGTTGCGAGCATGTCCAACAGCTTCCGGATTTTTGGTCTGGTTGATGGCGATCTGCTTGAGGGCAGTCGCTACTGAAGCGCGCACGGCCGGGTCACTGTCGGTCTCCAGGGCGCTCGCCAGCGTGTTGAGTTCGTTGGTGGACGGCGTGGTGACGTGGGTGCCGAGCCAGCTGACGGCGGCAAGACGTTCGGTCGCTGCAGGCGAAGTGCTCAGCCGCGTCAGGCTGGATGTGACCAGCGGCTGGGAAACTTGCAGGCTCGACCTTTCGGCCAGCGTGACCAGGTTGGGCGAAAATGCCACCAGTGTGCACGCTGCGATCGCCAGAACGACTGCCACCAAACTCAATTGGAAGCGTTGGGTCTGTTTCGGACTTTGGCTTTGGGCCATATCGAAATTCTCCTAGGTTGGGGTGCCGGTTGTGTTGAAATCGGCTTTCCCGGGGGGAAAACTCTTGGGCTGATCCTTTGAACTCTCGGCTTGTTTTCTTACTCCCGACAAAAAACACGCACGCGCTCCCATTGCCCGCCCGCAAAAGGGGAGGAAAAAACAGTAAAGGGAGAACGAGCGGATTTATGGAGGCAGAGATCTAAAGGAGAAAAGAGAAAAAGACGAGTATGTAAAACCTATCGAGAGAACCTCCATGGCTCAATAGAGTTATCTTGATATGTTGTAAAGTTGTATTTCTATGCTTCGCTCCGCTTGCCCAGCTCGGCTAATGCCGCGCGAAGAAGCGCATGCACAGAGGGTTGCGCTAACTCTTGTTAATGAATTCGAAAGATGGTGGCGAAAAACTAGCGGCCGCGGCGTTTTTTGCCCTTCGCTTCTCTAGTCATGGTCGGCTCTGGAGTGCCGTAAATGTCTTCGTGTGTGAGACCGTTCACATCTGTGACGCGCGGATAACCCTGCATTTCAGGCGTAAGCTTCAAATTCATCGTCAGTGAAAACGGTATAACTTTGTCCGGTTTACCTTCCACTTTGATGATGTTTTTTCCGCTCACCTTAAAGGGAGTCGTCGACTTATCGATGGGCACCATTGGCGTTGACGTGGTCACTTCAACAACGTTTTTGCGATGTTCGTCTTCGGCAAGACTCTTTTCTTTGACGACGTCCAGCCCGGCATTGGGAATCACTTTCAGCTTCGAGAGTTTGCCAATGCAGTCTTCGCTCAATTCCTGTCCGCGCAAGAAATTTGTCGATTCGCCAATCGTAACCGGATCGCGATCCAGCAGGTGTTTCGTTACCGTGATGGACATTTGCTTCATCGTGTCCATGCGTTCTTTTGCCTGCTGTTCCGGGCTTTCGCATCCAGACAGTAATGACAGCGCAATCAATGCACTGAGCGTTTTGATAACTGCCATTTTCGAGGCGACGGTAATTTTGATTTCCATGTCGTGACTTACTTCAGGTTTGGTGCCGGGAAAGCAATTATCATATGTGAGGGCGGAAAAGTCCTCTCTTGACCAGCCGCATGTAAAGTACATGTTGTAAAAGGAAATATTTTCCCCAGGAAATTTCCATCAGATTGTGTTTGTCTCATCACATGAAAAACCTGATGAATAGTGTGAATTAGGAGTCGAGTCCGGAAGATGACGGCAGTGTATTTGGAAAACTTGACGTGGGTGGAGGCTGAAAAACATTTGGCCTCGGAATCCATAATCGTAATTCCGCTGGGCGCCGCGCTCAAAGAACACGGCAAGCATTTGCCCCTCAACAATGACAAACTGATGGCGCAGTCGCTGACAGCCATGGTCGCCAAACGCCTGGATATCATTGTCTTGCCCGTCATTGACACTTCGTTTTATCCGGTTTTTACAGAATATCCCGGTTCTATTTCTCTCTCTTTCGCAACTGCCGCGGCGCTGATTAGCGAAACTTGCACGGGGCTTGCGGTGTTTGGATGCAAGAGGATATATGTGCTCAATACCGGAATCTCCACGCTCAGGGTCCTCTCGAAGGTGAAAGAGGGATTGGCCGAGAATCATCCGCGGCTCAAGTTTTCTTATACCGATTTCAAGAAAGCAATCGGCTCATTACCCGCTCAGTTTTGCCAACAGCCAGGTGGTGGTCACGCCGACGAAGTGGAAACATCGATCATGCTGTATTTGGCACCGGAAGTGGTGTCAATGGAAAAAGCAGAGCCCGATTTTCACGGTGACAAACCTGGTCCGTTGACGAGAAATCTAGACCAGGCACGTCATTCTGACGCTGTCTATTCACCGTCTGGCGCCTGGGGCGATCCTACCAAAGCCTCGAAAGAGAAAGGCGAGGTGATAGTAAACATGCTGACGGACTGGATTGAGAAAGACATTCGCGAAATGATCTGAGCGGTTCAATGGAGACCGTATGCACAACTGCCACCGCCAGTGATGCCGCGGCAGCCGTAAATGATGTTTTTCAATGAATCTTTGGTGCCGGCGGCCAGAGGCAAAAAATACGAGCGGGTTGCTGTCTGTGCCGACCAATCTAGCGGTCACTTGTGTTGCAACCCGGGTGGATCTGTGGCGGTCAGATTAAAAGCGTGGGAAAACTCGCGCTAACTTGCGAAGTGAGGGCTTTAGAACGGCCCTGTCTCTTCAATTTTGATTTCATTCTGTAAAAAGCTTTGAAAGACCGATCGGTGCTCTCTTATGTCAAGAGCTGTGTTAGCACAGTTAGCAAGGAATAAAACACTTTGTTACGTTGTAAAGAAGAAAGAACTGCCTATTTTATATCTTCTGCGTGGGGATCCTGCTTAAATTGAAAGCGTAAACTTCCACTTCCCAATTTTTTACGCAGGCACTCTCCTTAACTCACCCGTATCAAGACAGCACCAGGTAAAGCGCTTGGCCTAAGGCGAAAGCTCGCCTCGGATGTGATCTCGGCAGAATTCCTGTTAGACAAAAGGCGCCCAACACGCGCTTTTCAGGCTTGGGAAGAGTCTTTCTCAACTTGCTTGTATGAAGAAATATTCTTGCCTGCTCCTGGCTGGCACGAATGTTTCTCTCAATAACCTCAAGGAGATGTTCTATGAACGTCAAGAAAATCGTGCTCATAACCGGCGCAGTTTGCCTGTTGTTTGCAATTGTCGTCGATGGTTTTGGCGGCGGTAACGGTCTGGGAACTATCATCGGCTCTCTGGCTTTGATGATGGTTTCGCTGTTCTGCGGCGTCATGAAAGCTTCCGTCAAGTCCCGGGTCGCAGCCGCTCCGCCGTCTGCCAAGCCGGTTTCCAAAACGCCCATCTTCGCCCATGTCCCCGGACCCGGCGAACCCGGATACGACCCCAATTACGATCCGGACGACGAAAAATACTGGCGTCGCTACTACTAGCGTCTGCCCGCTTACTTTGGGCGCGCAGCGCGCGGCCGTCGTCTCACCGTCTGGAGCAATCCAGGCAAAACGAAATCGCATCCAACGTTCATGGAGGAACAGATGCGAGCACGAAAGATTTTCTTACTGCTACTGACCGTAGCTGCCATAATCGGACTTCTGGCCCTGGGCTTCAGCACCCCACACCAGGCGGATGCCGTGAAGGTGTCCGATATCGTGATCACACAGGACTTGGCTGCCGGGATCGATACTCGCGAGTTCGATCAATCCTCCCACCAGGTGACCCGTATCGACATCGGTAAGCTGATTCTCTTCGATGGGGAATCCGGCGCCACACTCGATACAATCGTCGATGAATTGGAAAGCCCGGTGATCATCGCCGTTTGCCACACGGTGAACAGCTGCCTGAAAGCGCGCCTGACTCTGGAGCCGCTTGCTCAAGACGACGATCAGGAGCGATTTGCTGTTGCAATTCTCGAGTCACTGAACGGCGACGGCAAAGACGTTTCCGAAATCATCACCTACGTCTTCGGCATGAAGGACTGCGGTCTGGACATGGGGGCGCGTGAATATACGTCCACCAGTCTCCTGACGGCGGCGCGCCGCTGGTATGACGGCATCGAGAAGCAGTGCCTGTCCAAGGCCACGTCCACGCTGCCCTGATTGCAATCTAGCTCTCAACCGGAAGGAGAAATCCCATGGGAGAAGTAATGCAGTTTCCAAAGTTGAAACAGGTGGCGCCGTCGCCTGCGGATCTCGAAAGGGATGCGCAGGTTTTCGAGGTGTCCTGGTTCGACCGGAAATTCTATCGACATGAGGCGGAAAAACTGAAAGTGCATGGCATCCACGCCATGTTCTCCGCGCTCGACGAGACCTTTTTCATCATGAGGAAGGACCTAGTGCCTGTTTGCCAAATCCTCGGTGCCCGCGTCAACGGTATCGTGGATGGTGGCAGCACGGCGACCCGCAAACTGGTCATTGATTGGGCTTCTCGTGAAGCCCACGGTGCTGCCGGTGATGAGGCGCTTCACTATCTGGAGCGCCGGGATGAAGACGCCTTTCTGGCCGGCAACCCGAACACCTATTTCGACGTGCGCGCTTTCGGGCGCAAGCTGTCGGACTACGAAGTGAGAAAGTTGCGCAGAGAGAAAATCACCTGCACGTTCAGTGTTGTCTCGGACAGCTACCACATTGCCAGAAACGATATGGAAGCGGTGCTCTACGTCCTGAACGCGCAGCTTCTGGCTGTCGTGGATACGAAGGCGGTCAAGAAAGTGACCATTGACGTCGGCGCCATCAAGAGCAAACGGGCGGTGGTAAAGTAAACCTCCGTTCTCTTCACCAATCCGATCACCTCCAGAACCAATGGGAGAGACCAATGGCTGTTCTGGGATACATCGATTACTACTTGAATTTCGTCATCGTCAGCGGCTTGTTTTTGGCAGTGCTTGCATTGCCGGTCATCGCTGCTGTCAATTGGGTGCGCAAGCGCATCTCGAGAACCCGCCAGGGTTAGTCGCCAACAGTCGTCGCTGCTGTGAATTCAACGTCAACCAGCCAAGAAAAGGGATATCGCTAATGCATGGCGATGGTTTCAATGACGGCATCTTCTACACGATGATGGCTGTCGTCAGTGTTGTCCTTTTCGTTTGCATGATGAGCGGATTCGCTGTCGGTAAACGTTATGGGGACCGCGTTAATCAGGTCAACCCGATTTTGCAAATGCTCAATTTGCCCGTATTGGTCGCCGTAAGCGAACTCTCGGTGCTCTGGGCCATGTTCCAACCGGGCTTGACCGCGATTGGTCTTCTCCTTGTGGCGCTTTCTTCCTTCGGCATGGGTTTCATGCTCATGACCGGCAAACCGAAAGAGCGATAAAGAGAGGCCGATTTCCTTTGAAGAGATCGAGGCAGATGGGGGCGAAGCGCCCCTCCCTGGCTCGATTTCTTTTGATCACAAACTACTAAAGAAGATAGTAAAAATGTTGAAAAAAACGGTGAGAGAGAAAAGAGAAAGCAGTGAGCTTTCCCCTTTCTCCTCACCGAGATCCGGTTTCCCGGACTGACAACAAGGAGCCTTGGCCTTGCGGCTAGTGCTCCCTGCAATCAGCTGTTGGTTACTTCTTATCCCCGTCAGTCGGACCCTGAGCGTTGTTGTCGTCGTCCTGTTTGCCTTCCGGCACGCCGCGCAGAATCGGCAGCAGCAGGAAGCAGGCGAAAGTGAACGCGGCAGAGATGAAAATCAACGGTGCCATCGAGTGAAACACGTTGACATACAGTCGGGCGCCGATAATCGCAGAGATCTGCGTGAAGCCGTTGACCACGGACATCAAGGCGGCGAAGGTGAAACCTTCTGCCTTGGCCGGGCAGGCCTGGGCAGCCAGAGTCAAGGTCGCCAGGGTGGCGATCATTGACGCGGCACCGAAGACGAGGTTGATGCCGACGGCGATCGCCTGGCTGTAACTCGTGGGAGTCAGCAAAGCGAGATACGCCAGAGTGCCGATTGTGCCAGTAATGATGCTGAAGATCAGCTGGTACTTGAGCGAACGCTTGGCGAAAAACTTGCCGTAAGCGATAGCTCCAAGCACTTGACCGGCCGAGCCGATTGCTCCCAGAATGCCGATGAAGGCCTGAGAGAAATGCAGCGTGTCCGTCTGGTAGTAATACCAGGGACTGCCGAAGCTCGGGCTGAAGTACCAGAACGCCAGGAAGGCGATCACCGCCCACAGCGTCTTGGACTTGAAGCCGGCAAAGAGGCTCTTGGTCGTCGCCTTCATGTCGGAAATATTGACCGTGCTCTTCTCCTCACGGACGATCAGCCAGCTGGCCACCATCACCGCAAGCGGTGCGGTCATGGCGATCATGGCGGCGATATGCACGGCCCCTGAGGGCGAGAACGCAGTGCAAAGCCAGCCGCCAAAGAGAGCGGTGAGGACGGAAGCGATGTTGATCCAGAGCCACTGAACGCTCTGGAAATTTGCAGTCAAGCCGGTTTTCTTGCCTTGCTCCACCATGACCGCGTCGATGATGACGTCGGAGGCGGCGGTGCCAAATGCAGTCAGCATTAGCGCGCTGACGATTGTGGCTGGATTGGTCAGACCGGTTAGCCAGAGAAAGCCGGAAGCTGCCAGCGCATTGGTGGCCAGAAGCCAACTCTTGCGCCGAAAGCCAAAGAGGGGGATGAAGTCGCTCACCAGACCGTAGAGCGGTTTGATCGTCCACGGAATTGTGAGCACTGCCAGGTATTCGGTCACCTGAGCCGGATTCAGTCCCAGAGCCTGCTTGAAGAAGAACTGCAGAGGCTGAGAGATGAGTCCGACGTGTTGACCGATGCCCTGTGCAAAATACACCAACCCGAAAAGAAAGATCAGGCGCTTGGCGTAAGCGGCCAGACCCGGGTCATTGTTGTTGGGCGTCATGATTTTTTCCTTGCCCGCCCTCGGCAGGAGCGACAACGGCGTGCCACCACGAGTGGTGATACGTCAATTGCCGTTTTCCTGCGAAGAATCAGGCACTTGCAAACGATGAGGAGGTACTCTCCTCGGACGTCAGCGAGCAAAAAGGTCGTAGCAACAACCTGTAAACGTCGATTACATGAGCGCTCAGGTAGGCGGCGTCATTCGTGCCTCGCGCTTTTACGCCGCGTGAAATATATGAGGCAGCCGGGCGGAAGAACAAACCGGCAAAGCGTGCCGGCTTGTCCCTCCGCGCTGGCGGAATGCACGCAGTGCACTCCATTGCATCGGAACGCACGCAGTGCGGTCCGTTTGTGAGTAACGGGCGATGCCGTTACTTCTTCGTCACCACGCAGTCGATCTGCTTGGCGCCGACGAAGAGCTGATAGACAGGGCACTGCTTGGCAGTGGCCTTGATGTCGTCCAGCTCTTGCTGGGTGAGATTGCCGGTCACCTCGATGTCCTCGGTAATCACCGAGATCTTCTTGGTGGCGTCATTGGGGTCGGTCTGTTTGGTCTCGGTGACTGTCACCTTGACCGTCTGAACGTCCCATTTCGGCTTGTTGGTACCGGCGACGATCTTGCTCGCGCGCGAGATGATCGTCATGGCCGTGCAAGCTCCCAGCGCCCCAAGAGCAAGCTCTTTGGGGTCGAGACCACTGTCGTCACCGCCTACCGTCGTCGAAACGTCGGCCAGGACAGTGTGATTGCCGTCAGTGATCTTCTGCTGGTATTTCTTGCCGGCGACACTGCTGACAGTTACGCTAGGCATTTGGGTTTTTCTCCCGATAGTCGTGAAGCCCGCATGATTGCGGGCTTCGAGGGCATTGATTTCAGTAAGGCAAAGCAAACCGAAAGAGGTATTACAGGCGCGGTTTTTGCAAACCGAGCATGCTCCTTTGGCTTACTTCTTCTCCTTGGCCTTCTTGGGCTTCGGAGCGTTCTTCAACGCGGCCTTCAGCTCGCTGTTGATGATGTCCAGAACGGTGACGCGGCTGTACCGCTTGTCCTCGCTGGAGATGATATACCAGGGAGCATAGTCCGTGCCGGTGCGGAGGAACATCTCGTTGGCCGCCTTGGTGTAGTCGTCCCAGTGCTCGCGGGCTTCCAGATCGTCGGGAGTCAGCTTCCACTGCTTGTGCTTGCGGCGCTCCTCCAGGCGATTCCACTGCTCGTCCTTGGTGATGTCGAGCCAGAGCTTGATGACGATGCATCCCTGCTGCTCGAGCAGCCACTCGAAGGTGCGGATTTCGGTGTACGACTTCTTGATCGCCTTTTCGGGCGTCAGATTTTTGACGCGCTCGACAAGCACGCGCTCGGCCCAGCTGCGGTCGAAGACGCGCATCTGTCCGCGGGCGGGCATGCGATCATTGCGGAAGAAGCGCCACAGGTACGGGTGGGCCAGCTCCTCCTCGGTGGGCTTCTTGATGGCCACGCCCTGGAAGATGGACATGTCGAATCCGAGCGCCTGAACGATTCGGGCCGTAGCACCGGATTTGCCGGCGCCATCGCGACCCTGGAAGGCCACGATCACGCTCTTGCCGATCCCGTGAAGCTGTCGAACCAGTTCGTTGAGCTCGATTTCCTTCTCATCCAGCGCTTTCTTGTACTTCTTCTTCTTCTCGATGGCAAGTTTGTGATTAACCTTGCCCAAAAAATCGACAGGCTTTTCCTTCTGGTACTCGTCGGTGGGAGAATGGAATTGCCGTGCGATCTTAATGGCGCCGTTGTCCAAAACGGTGAACGGTTCGCCAAAAGGCTTATGAAGCTGCTTTTTAGCCATGTGTTTTCCTTTGAGCTTGATGAAACGTACTTGGTTCGATACGTTTCGATCTAAGACATCAGCCGTGAGGCTTATGTGTTTGTGCGCTCTGCAAGGAGAGCAGCCTTGGCTGCTCTCCTTGAGAGATGTGATTGATGTAAGCCGATCAGCCTGCCACTTCTGCGTAGAGGTAGAAGTAACGCTTGAGCACATCATCGGTCGAGGGGCCCGGTCCGAGGATCTGGCGGCTGACGACAGCACCGTTGTTGATGCTGAGCGTGAGCAATTCGACTTGGATGAGATTGCCCGAAGTGTTGTAGCTGAAGCGAGCGTCGAGGATCAGATGCTGATGTTCATCCAGCTGCCGAATGCGCTCCACTTTCGTCTGGGAGGAATTGGCGTCGTAGACGGTTCGGCCACCGTAAAAGCCGTTCGGCTCATAACGAGTGACGAGAATCGTCCGTCCGCCGTTGTCGGTGCTGACGATGAACTGATACAGGAATTTCTGGTTGGCACCGAATTCCATTCGGTTGACCAGATCGCCGCCGGCTGTAGTTCCATTGACGGTGGTGCCGCACGAGTGCTGCACTACCGTCCAGTTGTACACGCGCCATTTGACTGCGTTTTGCAGGTAGGGCGAGATCATAGCCGGTTCGGTCTTCGTTGTGTTGGTCGAGATGACCGTGCAGGGAGTGGCGGGAACAATCGGTGTCACCACCGGCGGTTCGCCGCTTATGGGCGGCACTGTGGTGCCACCGCCGTTGTCAGTGCCGTTCCCGCTGGTCCACAGACCCCTAGTCGCTAGGATTGCAAGCACGGCGAAGATAAAAAGCACGATCGCCCACCGGCACATCTTGCCCTTGGGCTTGGCCGGTCCCGGTGGGGGCGGGGGCGGCGGCGGTGGGGGCGGAGGTGGCGGCGGAGGTGGCGGAGTCGGCTTGCACTTGCAGCCGCAGTCGGGCTTGCAGGCGCATGTGCGCTTGCAAGCCTTTCCGCAGTGACAGGTGCAGCCGCAATCATCCGGCTCGCCTTTACCCGGCTTCTGACTGACCGTCATCTTCACCTCGACGGTGAGCTCGTGCTCGCGGGGCGGGCAGTCGCTGCCATCTGTGGCTTTGCCACCGGTGTTGACGGTCATCGACAGCTTTGCTTCCGCCTCCTTGTGAGCGGTCGTGCCCACATGACCCATACGCGAAAGCGCTTCCTCCGTGCCGATCTTGCCGAACGTTTCCAGGATGCGGCGGTATTCGGCATCCCGAGCTTCGTTGCTCATGCCCGAATCGCAACCGTCCTTGGTGGGCGGTTCCGGATCCGGATCTGGCTTGGGCTGCGGGTTGGGGTTCGGGTTGGGATTGGGCTTGGGCGGGTTGGTATCGCCGTCGCCGTCGTCACACGGACAACCGGCCTTGCACTTCTCGTTGCGGACGCGATTGGCTTCACGCGCCAGCTTGAGATTGGCGATAGCCTGCTCGCGCAATTGTTCCAGAGTGCCGGAGTTGTCGATGATCCGATCGGACTGCTCGACTTTCTCCTGTTGTGGCATCTGCTTGTCGATGCGGGCCTTGGCTTCCTCCGCTGTGATGCCGTTGCGAGTCGTGTCGGCGACGATGCGCGCGATTTGCACATCGGCATCGACAGTCAGGCACCAGGTCTCATGGTAGTCACCGCTGAGCTTCTGCTCGTAGAGCAGAGGCACCAGAACGGCAGCTGCCCATGTTTTGGCGGCTTTGGCGCGAGCGCGAGCAACACGGCGGATCTCCGGGTGGAGGATCACTTCCAGTTGCTTAAGAGCGTCCGGCTTGTCCGGCGCAAATACGATAGCGGCCAACTTCTTTCGGTTGATGGGGCCGCCCGGGGCGTCGACCAGGTCGCTGCCAAAGCAGGCGAGAACTTGGTCGTACGCTGGATTAGGGGAGTTGAGAAGCTCGTGAGCAATGTGGTCGGTGTCGAACACCGTCACACCCAGCTCTGCAAGCGTCTTTCCCAATGTTGTCTTGCCGGCGCCCATCACCGAAGTGATGCCGAGCAGGTACGGACCATTGCAATCCGAACTGCGCGGGCCTTTACCAGCATTCAACATAGGTGTGTCATTTGTACTCATACTGGATTTCTCCATGCAGTTAGAAGCAACAAGAAGGGCGCCCCGAATGAGCTCTTAGAAAGCTCAAAGAAGGCGCGCGGCTTGATTGCTGATTAGTTCAGAGACTTAAAGCGAAGATTTAACGAGTGGAGATGGGATGAAATGGAAACTTGAAGAACCTAGCTAAAACAAGCTCTTGAATTCAAGAGCATTAGAAAACGTTCTCTATTAAAGCTAAGCGCGAGTTAAGACTGCCTGTAAAAGCCCGTTTTAATTGGCCTTTCCGGCTGTTCGTCAAGCTTGCCATCGGTTAGCGCAGAGCTATGCATGGCCAACCGCGCCAGCTGTTTCGCATTGATAAACGGCTGCACATCTGAGTGCGCGCTCAGAAAACAGCAACAGGATAGTAAAGGTCAAGCCAGCGGCAGAAGAAGAAAACAGCCAGTACTAGAGCAAATACAAGCAAGAACCAATCGAGAAAAGTCATTTCCTCAGGATCTAACATGCATACTCCTCTTTACCTGTTCTATCTGAGATACTTCTATGCCGGTATAATCTGTTTTTTGCATTTCAGAGCGCCCCAAGTTGGATGTTCTAATTCCTCGAGCACAAAGGTGACTTCAATGAGCAATGCTCCCCAGCTACTCGGTATTTTACTCTGCGAGCGCGTTTTGCAGGATGTGCTGCGCAGGGATGCGATTTCGCTTATTAACATTCACAACGGCATCAGCTCACAATCCTTTCCCACACTCATCCCTCTGCTTTACGCATTTGCGCAATTGTCCGCCTCGAGCAGTCAGTTCAAGTACCAGTTCAAGGTGTTGGATGGACGCGGCAATGTAATTACCGCTTCTCCTGTTGCCCAAGTTGAGCCGTTGACCAATGGAGAAAGCACGCACAAAGTAATGAGTGCTTTCACAGGATTGATTTTTCCAGCAGAGGGGTCTTACAGAGTCACTCTGGAAGTAGAAGAAAGAGAAATCGGCAGTCTGCCCTTCCAGGTCGTAAAGATCGTCCAGACTGAGACTGCAAACGCATAGGCGCAAGCCTGTTTTGCTATTTGACTGCGCCGGGCTTGGCTTCTGGCTTTCTTGTCTCCACCTTGGCCGGGCTTGGAGCGGGGCTTTGAACCTTGCTCTGAGCGGCACTCTGCATCGTATATTTTCCTTTGCCTGGTTTGGCACTCAGTGCCTTCACTTCTTCGGCTTGCGGATAGTAGTGGCGCAACTGTTCTAAAACCAGCCTGGCCACATCGGTTTGTCCGGTTGCCGTAGCCAGCCTGTATTTGGCCCAGAGCCCCTGCCAGTTGGTCGGCTCGAGTGTAAGAGCCTGATTAAAGACTTTTTCGGCCATATCGTTGTGATTGAGTTGCACAAGAATCAATCCGGCTGCCACCATGACCAGTGGCTCGGTGGGGCCCAGTTTCGCCGCTGTGCCGAGAGTTTTTCTGGAAGCGACAAAATCATCTTGGGTTTTCGCGTGCTTCAATCTGGCCATGCTCATGAGAGAAGCAACCTGGGCTTGGACTCTCGCTTCGCGGGTGCTTTCCGCCAATTTCATAGCATCGTCGAAGCGTTTTAAGGCGATTTCCTTTCCCTCGGTGTCGTTTTTTGCTGCGGCGACGTCCCATTCCAGGGCAGCCGAACTGGCTTTAGCCAGTGCTTCTACGTTCGGGCAGTCTGCCTCATGCGCGTCCTCGGCCAGACGCAGAAATTCCTTGATACTGGTGGCGGTATCGGGATGAATCAGTTGCTGTTGTTGTATCATCTCGATTCTTGCCGCAAGCGCATTGGCTTTGCGCCTTTCCGGGGTGGTTTCTAGAATCAGGCGTTGTCCTCGGTAATCGACCGTCATGCGGAAACGACTCCAGAAAGGATTTCCGAGAACCGCCAATTTCGTCCCTCCAGAGAAGATCCCGGCTGGAACGGCCGAATTTTGTGACGCCACGGAGAATACCGGAAAGTTGACGCTGGTATCGCCCAATTTGATGTTCTTAAAACGCACGGAGCTGGTCTTGATGCGTCTACCGTCCAATCCCAAAACGTCTCCCATGGGCAGGAGAGAACTGGGCAGGATCGATTTGACGACGCCTTCTGAAATATTGTTGAAGGCGGCGCCCGTATCGACCAGGCAAGTCACCGGTATAGCACCATCTATGATACCATCAACCGCCAGCCCTGAGACTCCCAGTGCCGGCTTTGTTTTGACGATTTCGACATTCTTCAAATCCAGTGTATCTGAGGGATCGCGAAGTGTCAGTTGTTTTTTCTCGTAGTCGAAAGTAATCAAAAACTGCTTCAAAATATTGGCACCGATCAATCCGGCCGGGCGGGCACCGATCAGGTGATCGAAGCTGGACAAGCTAGTTACGGCGACCGGAACATTGGAAAGAGCGATGTCGCCAATTGCTACTTTTTCCAGATTCATGTAATTCATAGACACGCTTCCAGCCCCTGTGGTCATCGATATATTGGAGGGTTTGAATTTGCCCAGAGTGCCGGCCACCTCTTGATCTAGAATGCTTTGCGTGGCGCCCGTGTCGACCAGAAATCTCAAGGTTTGACTGTCGTTGATAGTCACTCGCACGACAATTTCATTGGAGAGATATTCAAAAGGAATAACGACTGGACCTTCCTTGAGCCTGGCGATGGGCTTTTCGATGGGGATGCTGAAGATCGAATCATCGGCGCTGCTCTCTACTATAGACTTGATATCCGTCTCTGCGGATTTTTTTTCATTGCTGAATTCGGTGATGTGATAGGGCATAATCGAGCCCATGATAGGGCGATTGTCGCTGTATTCACAGATTTTCACCGCCGAGACACCTTGCTCCAAATCGGTGCCGACATATTCGCTGCGCAAGATCAGGTGATTTTCGTCGTCAGCGTAAAATGTTGATGACTTGCCGTCCTCAGCATATATTTTTATACCGGTGCAAGGGCGCCCGGCCACTTCGCGCCGGTCTGCCGCTTCGATTTTGGCACCCGGCTCTCCCAGCTTAAGCAAAAGCACCATGCCGTGTTTGACTTCCTCGACGATGCGCTGCGTTGTCGTTTCATCGGCGGGAAAAACGTGTTCTCCCTGCTGGATCCAGCATTGTTTGCCATCATATCCGGTGACCATCGGTTGACCCATCAGTTCGATTTTGGAGCGCAGCATCTCGCCTTTGGAGATGGTCTCGGTTTCAAATGAATTGCAGGCGCCGGAAATTGTGGAATACTGCTTTAAATCGCCGATGCTTTTGAAGGCCATTGCATCCAGCTCTTTCATTTTCGCGTAGCCGCCATAAGCATCCAAAATTTGCTGGGCCAGCTGTTTTACATTGATTGCCGCCGGTTTGTCTGGACCTTTGAGCTTGGCAGAAGCGCTGACCGTGTTTACGGGCTTGTCGGTGGAGGCCGCATCGGAGGCTGTTCTTGCCAGAGAAGCGCTGGGGCTGGCCTGGTTGAGCAGGCAAGCAAGCGCGATTAAACTGAGCGCTCGCCGAAAACGGTCATTGGCCATCAAAATCACACCTGTTTTTTCGTATCTAACCTAAATTTACCCATGCCTGCCCAGTTTTTCGCCACTCTTGATAGGCGGGGGTCGATTTGTCTTGCCAGGCTGCCATCTTTTTGATCATTCCAGAATTCGGACAGCAGTAACGAGCCGTCTGGCTTTGCTTTGTCCTCAGTGACCAGCTTGTCAAGTGTTTATAAGGGTGGGTCTGGTGGTCAGTGCATTCTATCGATATACTTTCATGGTTCGAGTAGTAATATGAACTGATCTGCAATCGAACGAGCATCCTCTTGCCAGGGGTGCTATAGTTATGTGAGTACAAATTGTAATCAAGCAACTACAAATGGCCGAAAAGACTTCCAATATAAGCCTTCGCATCCCGGACGAGTATAGAAAACGACTTCAACTTCAAGCTGACAAGAAGGGAATTAGTTTCAATGCTCATCTGTTGCGAGTTATGGAGATCCACTTGATGAGCTCCGGCTTTGGACCAGCCTCCCTGACATCAGGAACAGGGCGCCTTTTCCAGATACGTTGCGAGCCATATCTTGACAACGTAGATGAAACAACTTGGGCTTATTTCATAGATGAGCCTAAATTTGAAAAGGAAAGAGCCTATTATTTGATAGGAATCGGGCGGACTATTCTTCGCGATTGGCAAGTGAAGGATAAAGCTCAGGTGTCCAAAGAAGTTGGTCTGGCTTTGCTCAATTTCTATAATCGCCAAGGCATAGAAGCAGACCGGCTAATGTTCAATCAGTATCCTGGTCCCGAAAATGACGGGCGACGGGTATTGCAGGTCGCGGAAGTGCCCGAAACGCTTGAGCAGTTTTTGGACGCTCTCATGACCGACAAATGGGTCGACAAATTTGTCGTCCAGGATGAGAAGAGTCAGGACATTCGTAGAGGCCGCCCAGAATCAGCGCTGTATCGCTGATAAGAGTTAGGAACTGAGGTTAACATGCTCGAATTTATTGCCGTCTTTGTAGTCAGTTACGTGTTGCACGCATGTGGAATCACGATTGGCTATCATCGTCTCCTTTCGCATCGAGCCTTTACCTGCTCGAAGCCTGTTGAATATTTCTGGGTTTTCCTCGGACTTCTGGCTTTTGAGGGTTCGCCCATCTGGTGGGCCACCATTCACCGCGCGCACCATCGCTACACGGATCTGGAAAAAGATCCGCATTCCCCGCGCAATGGACTGATGTATTCGCTGACCGGTTGGTTGGCTGAAAAAGAATATTTACCGCACCTCGATCCGCACAAACAGTGCAAAGATCTTCTCAAAGACCCGGTTTACAGATTCATGGAATGCGGCGGCAATTTGCAAGCCAGCCATGCTCTCTCGTTTGCCATCGGCTTTGGTGTAAGAGGCATTCTCTGGGCGCTTTTCGGTTGGCAGGTCGCTCTGGCCAGTTTGTTGGCCGGATTTGCTGTATTGACCATTCCCCTGATGCTGAACGTGATTTGTCACTTGCCGGCCCTTGGCTATAAAACCTACGCAGGCGACGACGATAGCGTCAATGTCTGGTGGGTTGGGCTTCTGGCCATGGGCGAAGGCTGGCACAATAATCACCATGCCGCACCTGGTTCTGCCAAAACCGGCATGATGCCCTGGGAATTTGATTTGTCCTGGTTGATTATTCAAGCCATGCACAAGTTCAAACTTGTCGATCGCATGAATGTAGCCACACACTATCAGCTCTTCCGCGCCTCGATGAAGCGCCAGATCGTGCAAGCGCGCGCCGGCAAGGAGCCTACGCATCGCCTGATCGACGTCACTTCCCGCAAGCGCAAACGGGCTCGGGTAAGAGCTTCTTAAGCGCCTGAGGCTCAGCCTCAAAGAACTTCAAAGAACCGGCCTGGCGCCGGTTCTTTCTTTATGCAGCTGAGATCTGTAAGCGGATTATTCAAGACAGTGGATATTTCTGCCTTTGAGTCCAGTCACGCTTTGATCACACAGAGTCATTAGAGTGTTTGGTGGAGTGATGCCAGCCCATCACTCCAAAAGTTTTCCAGGTCATCCCAATTCTTGTCGAGCCAGGGCAAGTTCCCTCCGGAGCTTGCTTTCGCTTTTGGACAATCAAAAGCTTTGTTGAAAGCTCTTTCCAAACAGCTATGAGTAAAGGACAATAACGAGCTGAATCCCTTCCTGGGGATGGGGCGGTCTTCTGGCGTTGCCGAGGGGTAGTCTTGGTTTTGGAAAATGCGATTTCACCTGTTAAAACACAAGTGCTCGAGTGTATCGATGCCGTGCGCTTGTGGCGCCGCACCGCCACTATTCAGGGCGAGCGAGTTGGTTTTGTGCCGACTATGGGTGCGTTGCACGAAGGACATCTCTCCTTGATGCGGGCCGCTCGCTCCGAGTGTGATCGGGTCGTTGCCTCAATCTTCGTCAATCCGCTCCAGTTTGCTCCCCATGAAGACTTTGGCAAATATCCGCGCACATTCGAGCGGGACCTGGAATTGATGAGTCAGGAAGGCGTAGACGCGGTTTTCTATCCCAATGAAAAGGAGATCTATCCCGAAGGTCGGGAGTCGGTGACCAGGGTCTCTCCGCCTGTCGAGCTGGCCGATTGCCTGGAAGGATATTTCCGCCCCGGTTTTTTCGTCGGTGTAGCCACGGTGGTGGCCAAGCTTTTCAATATTGTTTTGCCGGAAGCGGCATTTTTCGGCGAAAAGGACTACCAGCAATTACTGGTCGTGAAGCGCATGGTTCACGATCTGAATCTGCCCATTCAGGTGACGCCGGTGCCCACTGTTCGTGAGAAAGACGGGCTGGCACTGAGCAGCCGAAATGTTTATCTTTCCGAAGCAGAAAGGAAATTAGCGCCGCTTCTCAATGGCACTCTCAATTTCGTCAAAGACGCGGCCCAGTCGGGAGAACTCAGTCTGGAGGCGGCCCTGGAAAAAGGACGAAAAGATCTCCAAGCCATGGACGGCATCGACCTGCAATATCTGGAAGCCAGACATGGTGAGACTTTCCAGCCGGCTCACGAATTTGAATTGCCGACAGTAATTCTTTTGGCTGCAAAACTGAAAGGTGTGCGATTGATTGATAATGTCGTGGTCCGCTAATGGAAGAGCTTCATTCACTGGCTGTGATTGGTCCTGGAAAGGTGGGGACGGCGGTGGCGTTTGCCGCTCATAGAGCCGGTGTGCACGACATTTATCTGGGCGGGCGCAGTCAGGAAAAGGTAGAAGCGGCGGCAAAACTTGTGCCTGGCGCCAGAGGCTGGCGGATGGCGGAGTCGGCTCATCACGGCGATATTGTCCTGATTTGTGTAAGCGACAACGAGATTGCCCTTGTCGCTAAGCAGCTCGCTGAGGAAGACGCGTTTCGAAAAGGCACCGTGGTAGCGCATCTCAGCGGTGCGCTGGACAGCAATGTATTGCAACCTGCTAAAGATCTTTGTGGTGCATTGATAGCCTCCGCGCATCCGTTGAAGACATTTCCTTCGGTTCAGGCTGCTGTCGCTGAAGAGCCTGGTACACACTGGTTCTTGGAAGGAGACACAGAAGCCATTGAGAAACTTTCTGCTTTTATTTCGCGCCTCGGCGATTTTCCACATGCCATCACCGGTGAAGGCAAGGCCATTTATCATGCTGCCTCTGTCGTCGCCTGCAATTATCTTTCTACTCTGATGGATACTGCTCTTGAAATGATGGGGCAAGCAAATGTCGACAAGGATACTGCTTGGACGGCGCTCAAGCCACTTGTCTTTGGCACTCTCGCCAACATAGATAAAATGGGACCGCAGGCGGCTCTCACTGGTCCTATAGCGCGCGGAGATGAGGGCACGGTGGAAAAGCATATGCAAGCTTTGGCCAATTCATCTCCAGAGCAAAGAGAGCTGTATGCAGCACTGGGACTGAAGACAGTTGAGCTGGCTGAGAAAAAAGGCAGTATCGATGGAGAGTCTGCCGATAAATTGCGCGAAAAGTTGAAGCAAATGTTTTAACAATTTCCCTTTGCGCTAGATGAAAACAGAAATTTACGGAAATGCCATCCTGTCTGCGTTTATAAAGAAACAAGAATTGACCTTTTATTCGGTTACGAAGACCGGAATTGTCGATTTTCTTTGCATATTCACGACATATTCATGAAAACCCGCTCTGGCAGCGCATTTGCAAAGATGAGACGGGAATTTTGCCGGCCGCGGAAAAATTCTTAGCGCCAGGTAATTTGATCGTTTGTATATGCGTCCTGGGGCGTCTTTGGCGACTCTTTGAGGGTGACACGTTTATGCGTAGATGAACTGTTACGACACGATCGGGAAATTACAAATGAGGTTAAACCTTGCCGGAAGGGGTTGTCATCCGTTTTCGACGCGACTACCATTGTGGAGTTAAGCGCGATGTTTCATTGCCATGCAT
The DNA here is from genome assembly GCA_964531315.1 of uncultured Candidatus Obscuribacterales bacterium. Classification (GTDB taxonomy): domain Bacteria; phylum Cyanobacteriota; class Vampirovibrionia; order Obscuribacterales; family Obscuribacteraceae; genus QKMZ01. The sequence continues at coordinate 52,512 of CAZHEZ010000009.1, forward strand.
TAAATGAGTACCGGCCTGGTTGCAGGCTGTGTGCCGGTTTCATCGCACGCCTAACACGATTAATCGGTTAGATGATTATTTAGAGAACTTCTGAATAGAAGCTAGATAAAGAGGGGTTTTAATGCTGGTCTCGATGCCTAACATAGCGAGCAGCAATGGCAGCGTAAGCAGTCTTACTGTCCATCCGCAGGTTTCCGTTCAGCCTGATTTGCAGATTGCCGGCCGGGCAGCTGCACAGGTCCCTGCCGCAACGCGGATGACCGTACTAATAGATGGAGACTCGGCTCTGGCCGTATCTTGCTTGCTCGCCCAAAATGGTCATTCTGTGCGCGTTTGCGGATTTGGCAAGCCAGGCGTCATTCCTGCCGAATATGAAATCAGAACCCGCCACGCCAGTGTTGGCAGTTTTCGTGGACGTGTTCCACATACAAAGATTGAGACTGATCTAGAGACAGTTTTATATGAGTCGGATGCGATCATCATCTCCAGCCCTGCCACTGAATATGGTGCGGTGGTCGAGAAAATCGCCGGAAAATTGCGCCATCAGCAGACGATACTGTTGGTAAATGCACCGCTGGGTGCAGGCATGCAATTTGCGCATGCATTAAAGCAGTGCGGCGCTGATTTGCAGCTTAATATTCTGGAAATGGGCACGCTTTTTGATTGCGCGAAAGTGGAAGCGGCGGTCTTGCTGATCACCGGATTGCGGGACAACGTAAGCGTTTCGGCCAACAAGCGCAATGAAATGCGCAGAGGACTCTTTGTAGCCAATGCCGTCGCCAGTGGATTGGTGCCTTCCAGCAACTCGATCGAACGCGGGCTTTCCGACGTAGAACGCATGCTGAGACCGACACTGTTGGTAGCCGGATTGCTGGGTGGAAGAGATGTGTCCCTTGACAATATTCAGTCATGGTTGAATCCCTCGCTTGTTTCCATCGTTGCCCGCATGGACGCTGAAATACAGGGTCTTGCTAAGGTTTTCAAGTGCGTGGTCCCATCCTTCTCGCGAGCTCTGCGAGAGTTTGCAATCAATGATCCGATCGCCGATAAGGGCGTACCTAAAGAGCTGGAGCCGCTTTTGCTTCATCTCGGGCAGAGCATGTTTGATACCGCCGATGGAGTTGACCTTTCGACGGTCAGTCAGTTCATCAAGCGAGACATTGTCGAAACCCTGATGCTGATTGCAGATTTCGCCCGTTTGGCAAGATGTCAAATGCCTGTTTTGCAAAGTGTGATACAGCTGGGCGAGGTTATTCTCTCGAGCGAATTTGCAAAAGAAGGACGCAGTCTGGAAAGCCTGGGACTGGTCGGCTTTGACACAGATGAGATTGTGGAACTGTTCAACGCCTAGTTGATGAGTTGGCCGGGCGATGCATGGCATCACCCCTACAAAAGCTGGTCAGTACACCACTGCGAGAGGGTGGCCACCTGCGTCACAACTGGCGCCAGCTAGCTACCGGACCAGCTTAACTAACGTAGAGCCGCATTATTTGCGGCTTTTGCAGCACTTGTCTAGTTTGACCTCTTTTGATCTTTGGTTTTCAAGGTGATTGAACCGTGATAGCTGAAGCTAATAGCCTATGAGAGTTTTGCTGCCAAATGTTTCTTCAGGAGTCCTCTCTATCTAGTTCTCTGATAAAAGTCCCCTGTTTTACTTACAGGTCTTTGATCTAGTCCCTTGCGGGATATGAACCGGTTTGAGTGTACTTCTTTGGTATTGGTGCAAAATTTCAAAACTTCTGGTGTTGCTCAGAAGATGCGATCGCACAACCTGGCAGGTTTTGCGCGCGAGTTTTTTGAGCTTGGACTGGCACAGTTGGCCGGCCGTTTCGGTTCGCCAGTAAAGCCCGTCTCAGCACCACAATAAAAATAACAGCCCGACTTTAAGTCGTGCGAGGAATCCCCACTATGGTCAAATTCATATCACCGGAGGTTCTTGAACGTCTGGGCTACAGTCGTGTTTGCGAGATTACCGATGAGGAAATCTGGGAGACGCTGATTACGCCTATGACCAAGGGCCTCCTTGGGAAGATCCTGCGCAAGGATCCTCCGAAACTGATGGAGACCGTTGCCGGAAAATTTCCTGGCGACGAGGTGTCGAACCTGAACAACCACCTGCTTTACGGTGGGCAACCCGGTTTCGTTCGTTACCCCTACCTGCACACTTTCTGGAAGACCCGTCATGGAGCCGTCGTTATCAAACGCGATCGACTCAAGTTCGAGGTCCTCTGCTGGTATGGCGATGTCGAAAAGAATCGCGGCGAGCTGATTTACAAAGCCGGTCTGCGCGATCGTCGTTATGACGGCACCGTGCAGGCTAACGACAGTGCGTTGCTCGAATTTCCGTATGACGATCCCGTGCTCAACCGCCTGATTGCTCCCGAGCTGCGCTCGGTCGAGCTGTCCGTTTACGGTTTCATGCCTGGGTCGAAAATCTCGGATGGCGACAACGACCTGGAGTTCGAGAGCTTCATTCAGCAACCCTTCCAGTTCCTGGACCGCCCCGAGAAATTCTTGGAGCTGTTCAAGCGAGCCTGGAAAGGTCGCCGTGCTCCCGGACAATTCGGCAAGCCGATCGACGACATCAGTGAAGATGTGCTTCCCGCCTTTGAACAGATAGCCCAGAAGTACGGCTTCGACATGATCGAAGCGGCTCCCAGTCACTATCACGTCGCCAAATGGGTGCTCAACAACGGGTACCTGTTCTCGTCCGCTGAGGACAAGACGACGTTCAACGGCTTTTCCGAGGGACTGGAGCGCATTCGCGCTTCGGGCACTCCCCTGACTCGTCAACAGCAGTCGTGGGTGTGTGTCGTCCAGAGCCTCAAACCGGCCGAGTTGATCCCTCAGGAGCTCCAGCTTCCAGGGTTGATTTGGCCTCAAGACAATCTCAGCAAGCGCTGCCTCTGGCTGTACAAGCCAATCTCCGAGGCAGCTAAAGCGCTGAAACTTTCGTAGCTGACGTTACGTTACTTGCTTCATCGCATAGAGGCAGTCGACGAAAACGGCATCGTGCAGGCGACCTGTCCACGGGCGGTTGTGTACCGGGGGCGCAGAAATGCGCGCTCGAAAAGCGACCGTCAGTTGCAGGTGCCGCATCGATGTCGGTTTGCGATTGCCGACTTCCGCGAAAGGAGACGCCCTCAGGGTCTCTCCCGACGCGAAGCAAATCTATAAGGAGACCCCCTATGTCCAACGCATTTCCATCTGCAAATTTCACTGAAATGCTGGGCATTACGCCGATCGCGCTGGTACCCGACCAGCAGATCTGGGACGAGCTCATCACCCCACAGGTGAAGGCATTCCTTGGAGAAATCCAGGGCGAGCCGACTGTGCGGGTGCAGGAGACCGTCTCCGGTGAGTTTCCCGGCGATGAGGTCACCAATTTGAACGGACACCTCCTGTACGGAAAGCCGGGCTACGTCCGGTTCCCGTACATTCAGACCGTCTACCGTACCAAGTACGGTTGCGTGATCATCAAGCGTGATGGTCTGAAGTTCAAAGTGACTGCCTGGGTTGGCAAGCGTGGTAAGCAGGAGATGATCTTCAGAGCATCTCTGCGTGACCGGCGTTTCGACGGAACGAAGAGGGCGGATGACACTGCTCTTCTCGACTTCACGTACGCAGACGCCATCAACGCTCCACTGATGAAGGACGGCAAGCCGATCGACGCCAAGTCGGTCGAGCTGTCTATCTACGCTTTCATGCCTGGCTCCAAGATTTCCTCGGCTTGTGGGGATGCGCGGTTCGAAGAGTTCGTCCGCAATCCCTACACCTTCCTCGACCGTCCGAAGTTGTTCGTAAAATACTTCCGGAAGGCTTGGAAGACCGAGAGGTCGCCGGGTCAGGTTTCTAACCCAATCCCCGACGTGTCCGGTATTGTGCCTGCCGTGTTCGATAAGTTCGCTATCGACGCCGGGTACGATTTCATCGAGAACTCCTCGAGTCACTACCACATTGCAATGTGGGGTACTTCGCTGGGGTACCGGTACACATCTCCTGAGAATGCCAAGGTTCTCGCTGCCTTCACCGCTGGTATCAAACAGCTGAAGGCGAGCGGCATGGAACTGACGCGGCCTCAGGAGTCGTGGGTATGCGTCCTGCAGAGTCTGCCCAAAGAACATCTCCCCAAGGACCTTCAGGTCCTGGACCTCAAAGGTCCGGTCTGGCCACAGGACAATATCGGTCCTGCCAACCTGTGGATGAACAAGCCGCTCAACGAGCGGGCCAAGCAGCTTCTGCCAGAGTGACACTACCCGGACGGATGCTCAGAGTCCCTGAGCATCCAACCACCGACGCGTAATGCGTCCCCTCGGTTTTCCGAGGGCATCAAGACTGGCTTGCAGCCTGAATTTGCAAGCTAGCCTTTTCACTTCAGTACCGGGTCTCCTTCAGGCGGACGACCCGGTACTTCTTTTTGAAACTGTTGCTACTATATAAAATCGTGTCTAAGTTCTCAGTCCATTGAGAATTTGGCCTAATCCCTGCTGCTGCTCCTCGCATCAGGTCAACAGCCACATCGCAGTTTTCAGTTCATCTATCTGAGTCTCCTGGAACCTCAGTGAAAGTCGGCCGTCCAAATCAAAGTTGCCCGGAAACGGGCGCCCTTTTCACGCTGGAAGCTCGATGGACGGGCTTTTCGAATTAGAAAGAGGAATCAGTATGGGTTTTGTTGCAGAGTTCAAAAAGTTCGCGTTGCGCGGGAACCTTATGGACATGGCAGTCGGATTTACTGTCGGTGCCGCTTTTAGCACAATCGCTAAATCGCTCGTCGATAACATGATTATGCCCCCTGTCGGACTGGCGATTGGCAGAGCCGATTTTTCGGACTTTTATGTATTGCTCAAAGCAGGCTCGAAAATACCACCGCCCTATGCCACCTTAGCCAAAGCGCAGGCAGCCGGGGCCGTCACTCTCAACTACGGACTGTTTATCAACAGTGTTATTGCTTTCCTGCTGGTGGCGCTGGCCATGTTTGTCATTATTCGCATTTTCAATAGAGTGGACAAAAGCCTTGAGCACTCGTTTCTTACCGAAGCACATCCCAAAGGTGAAGAGCCGGAAAACAAAAAATGCCCATATTGTGTTTCAACTGTTCCATTCAAAGCAGTGCGCTGCCCGTTGTGCACATCTGACTTAGCCGACGAGAAGAAAATTCTCAATGAGTCGAAAGTCGGTCAGGAATTGGTTGCCAAAGCGCAGGCCGCGATTGCGCAGAGCGAGGCGGCCACAAACAACTCCAGTGCATCAGAGGGGAAAAACAATGCGGCTGGCGCGGCGCCAATCAAGCACGACATTCCAGTGGCGCCGGAGCTTGTTATTGCTAAAGCGAACGGCGAGGATTGCCGGAAAACCGCTTAGTCGTTTTTCCATATCCACCAGCCGCTTTTTCCAAAGGCGGAGTCGTAATGCGAATCGATGCCTTTCAAGATCACGCCTTCTACATTGAGTGCGTGGCTCAGGGTGTGCAATTCGGCCAGGTCTTCCCAGGATGAAAACTGCAGATTTGGTGAAACTCTCAAGAGCGGATGCAATTGCCCCCGACAGCTGGGAGCTGCATCCAGTGCGCCGGGGGTGAGAAGTTGAACCAGACTCTTTTTTCTTTCTTTGAGAGATTTCTGACGAAGATCTTGCCTTTGCAGCTTCAGGATGTCGACAACCATAAACGCTACAGGAAGCTGCGTAAGGGCTTCTTCGCTGACGCTATGGCAGTGCAACCGCTCTTGCAAAAGTGCCAGCGGAAGCACTTCGCCCTCAGACCATGCCAAAATTTCTCCCTCTAACACAGTGCCCTCCTCAAGCAGTGAAGAAGCCTCTAGAAGCTCGGGAAATTGCTCTCCGATTGGTTCTTCATGACGCGACCAGATCGATGTTTTTCCCTGGCATCGATTTAGTTGTGCGCGGATGCCATTCCATTTCCATTCGGCTAGCCATTGAGAGACTTCTCCCAGTGTCTCCGGCTCTTGCTCAAGTGGAGCCGCCATGCAGAAGGGATAGTGATTGTTATTGTCGGAGTCTTTTGCCATGTCTTCGAGTTTGCCGTTGCGCCCGACAAAATTCAACCCTCATTTAAGCGTCAAATTTGGATCTTGGTGATACGAGTAATACTATCATATACAGTACAGGCAGTTTAAAAAAGAGGAAACGCCCATGCACAGTGGTGTTTCCTCAAAGAGTTGCAATTTCAGCCGGTCGGTCAATGCTATTTGCCACATGTGCAAACGCATTTGCCGCAGGCCAGAAAAGTCGGAGAGTTGGCGGTGCCGGAGCCGGTTTTGGACGGGGCTGCCGGTGAAGGAACAGAGGTCGCTGTTTGGTTGGCGATAGTTTCGGCGCTTGTATCGGCGTTTCGCTTCTTGCTGCGATTGCGACGAGGTTTGCCTGCCGCCTGTTCCAGAATTTCCTTTGCATATTTCGCGCACGTACCGCACTGGGTGCCGACCTTGAGTTCTTGGGTCAGTTTCTTCCAGGCGCAGCCGTGTTGCTTTGCGAATTCTTTGATCATGCCGTCGGTGACGGCGTGGCAACTGCATATCCACATAACGTTCACCTTTTGTTGTTGGGGCTTGAATCAAACCGCTGCGCTTGAAGACTGACTGGATGAGCGAAGACGGGCGTTCGAATTGGTTCGTTTCTTGCTCTTCCAGAAAGCTATTGCACGTCCTTATCGTCTGTTTCCACCTGTCGATGTACGCTCGTCAAATTGTTTTCCGCAGGACGGATAGCAATGTACGAGGCTGGAGCATCAGTACTGAGGCGTTTACGGAGAAAAGAGGTGTGAATGAAGAGATAGACTCCACATTAGATGATCCGATTCGAGAATCAAAATCGATGCTCCGTCGGACCCAAAGCCTGAGACTAAAAGCCTGTCGGCGTTTGCGTTTTCGGGCTTGTCCTTGATTTCTCCATCAGTGAAAAACTTAGTCAAACCTAAGTGATAACGACCTGGCCGGTTAGCTCATTTGTATGGTTCGCTTTACTTTGTAAACTGCCGTCTCATCTAATCAATTTGAATGGCGGATATAACTGGCGCAGTTGTCGCTATGCCTTGGTGGGTAATGGTTTGAAGGATTTGTGACCGGTTCGTGATTTCCCCATTGAAAGCGAGGGGTGAAAAATGGATACTGCGGACATCGCATAGGCTGAATGCGATGTCCGGTTATCTTCCTCCCTCAAAAACTCACGACGGTGAAATAATCATGGCAGAACCATCTCCTGCTCTTAGCGGGGGTCAGCAACCTGCTGGTCTCGATTTGCTTTCTAAAGAGCAACAAACTCCTCCATCCTCCAATGTAATTTCTGAATTCGCATCCGGTGTCTGGGACGGCGCAATAGCCAAAAAAGCCCAGGGTGTCGGACAACTTTTTGGCGCTGATATAAAGACGCCGGAAGTGAAACGGACAGGTCTGGCTCAAATCGCGCACACAGCCGGCGAAGTGACAGGTGACCTGGCCGATTTTGTAATCATGAGCAAATTTGCCGGCAAAGCGATCGCTAAATTTGCACCTGAAATCGCGGCGACTGGAAAAGTCGGCGAATTTGTCGCTCTCAATCCGGTCGGACGCAGTATGGCAGTGGGCGGCACAGTCGGCTTGATCAACGGTGCTGTTCTCACGCCGACCAAAGAAGGTGAAAGCGGTTGGAACAGAGTCGGCAAAGGCTTCACCGATATGGCTACCTTTGCCACCCTGGGTGGTGTCGCAGCTAAATTTCAACCTCTGGCTGAAACTGGCTTCGTTGGTCGTCTCAAAGCCAATTCCATCTCCGGTGCGGCAGCCGGAGTAGTCAACTCTGAATTAGACGGATTGACGCATGGACGTCAGGTCGGAGTCGGCGAAATGGCCCTCAATACAGCCGGCTGGATGGCAGGCAATGTGCTCTTCGGTGAAGCAATTAACGGTGCCGGTAAACTGGGCAACAAATTCTTTCCCAATCTCAATTTAGGCGACAATACCGTAGGAAAAATCTCAGGTGCGAAGCCGGAAGATCTGGCCGCTTTGAGGCAACAGTTGGCCGGCATGAAAGCCGACATGGCCAAAGGCGCCGGCGGAGAACCTATTGATCAGACACGCGGCGCCACCAGTTTGCGCACCATGCGAATGGCAGTCGCTCCCGATCAAGCAGCTGCACATGTTGATGGTGAAGTGAAAGGAGCCAATGCAGGCGCTGATGCAGAAGTTTTGGCGAGAGGGACCAATCCCGGCGAACACACTGAAACCACGCTCAGAGACCCGGCTGCCAAAGACAATAATGATGCTCTGACGACCAAGGTCGACATCGAAAAAGAACCTCCCAAAGACGGCGAAGTTGCTGAAGTCAAAGACAGGACCAAAGGCTCGGTCATGCTTGAAAAGGGCGAAACCCTGAGCATGCGCGAGATGTTCAAGCAAAATCCTGAAGAAGCCGAAAAGATTTTGAACGAATACATGACCAAGTTGCAGAAGGCTTTCCCTCTTGAAGGCGAGATTGAAGATGCATCCGTCTACAAAGAATATCTGACCAAGCCGGGTGGAACCTGGGACATGGTCGTCCTCAGGGACAAGGCTCAGAACATCATGGGCGGCATTCAGTATCAGATTATCGACGTCAACGGCAAAGCCATCAACAAAGCTGCCTGGGGCGAACATATCTGGCTGGACGAACAGGCCAGAAACGGCAAGAACTTCTACACCTTGCTGGGCATCGCCAAGGAAAACATCATCAAGAATGGCGGCGAAATCGTCTTTATGGAGTTCAACAATCCGGACAAGATGAGCGTCGAACAGATGCTGGCCGACGAAGCAGCCGGACTTTCTGCCAAAGACAGAGAAAAGATCTGGGGACGCACCGGTATTCATGTCCTTGTCGACAGCAAAGGTCAGGTCCTGGAATACGGTCAACCGGCCATGTCCGATGAAGATCCGCCGGTAATGTTCCTCTCCCTCGGCTTCATCTCCACCAAGCCACTGGCCGGAACCACGCTGCCTAAGGAAGACTATCTCAAGCTGCTGCAGGCAGCTCACAGAACCATTCCATCAGTGGATATCGAAACCGACCCGACTGTGAAGTGGTACACCGATGCCGTCAACGCCACCGGCGAAGACAAATTCACTTTTGTTCCGTTGAATGCTCTGGCAGTTGCCCGTGAAGCCGGTCAACGAGCAGCGCAAGAAGCGATGCAGAGAGAAACGGCTAAATCGATTGCCAAAGTGATGCAGTCGGGTGATTTGAAAGATGCTATCGCCAAACTGGTAGCAGACAACAAAGCCACTCCTGAAGCACTGCAGGCTCTGGTCGAGCAAGTGCTTCTGCAAAACGCTCTGAAGAGCGCACACGGAGGAAAGTAATCTACAAAACATTCGTGCCTGAGCAGGTGATTTTTCCGAGTCTTTAGATATTCGGGAAGATGTTCAGGATTAAGTCAGGACAGATAACCAATAATGAGAGGGTCGAGCAATCGACCCTTTTGCTTATGTCGAGAAAATGCCAAAAGTGAATGTCATTGTGATGTTGACCCGCAAGAATGTTTCTCCGGTTGTGCGGAGAAAAACGTTGAAAGCCTCCAAAATTCATACAATTAATGAAAAAGTGGGACTTTCACGTATTAACATCGGCGCCCCATTTCCATACGATTATGGTCTAGTGGACCGCTCTGCGGATTTCCATCCCCAACAACCTTCGAGAAAAATATGACTGAAAATGCGCCCGCGGCAAAACCTGCCGTGCATAGTCACCACTTTGGTGGTTTCAGATCAAGCGATGCTTCGCTCGGTTCGAGTCATGCTGGCAGCGATGTAGCTGGTTCTGTCAGCTCCGAAGTCGGCACCGAACTGACCTCTGTCACTGGTAATCGTCGTTTTGCACTGCGCGACTCCAAAGTAGCCAAGGCCGAAACAACCACAGTGCGCGATCCTCGCACAAACTCTTTGCTGACAGAACAAATCGGCGGTGACATGACCGTCACGCCCATTAACGGCGAGTATAGCCAAATTTATTCCGCTGCCAATCAACTCGGCAACAAAAGACTGCTCGCTCAAGCCCAAACCAATCAAACCGGTGACCGGCCCAGTGGTATCCCTGGCGACCGCACCGGCGAACCTAATCTTTACGCATTCAACGGCGGCAAAACGCAAGACGGCAAGTTTGATCCCAAGAAATCGGTTGCCGAATTGCTCGCCGACCCGGCATTGAAAGGTAAGTTACGTATAGCCGATGTACCTGCCAATCCAAACGATGCGGCCAGATTGGCCGACAAGCTTGGACCCGGTGAAAAGCCGGCTATTAAGGTTGTATATCAAGATCAATCCGAAAATCCCAATAAGCCGCAAGCTGATTTCATCGTCAAGAAAGACGGAACCATTCAGGTAGTAAACGACCACGAAAGAAATCCGGACAAGGAAATCTGCGTCGTAGTCGAACGCGACAAGGGCGAAACCGGCGCACCGCCTGAAGCTCAGCAAAAGGCTACCGATCAATTGGTGGACTACCTGGCCCAGAGACTGCAAGACAAGTATCAGTACCCGCAAGGCATCGGACCGGATGGCAAGCCGATTGGCAATGTGCCGATTGAAGACAAACAGAATTTGGTCTCGGACAATATCGAGAAGAAATACGGCAACGGCAATAAGCCTGAAAACCCGAATCTTCCCAATACTCCGGAAGTTCCAAAACCAGTGCAAAATATGTCCGACGCTATGAACCGCACCGGCGGCAGCGGCGGCAGCCAAAACTTCGATCGCGGCAGCGTAGACAATAATTACCCGCAACGCGATGTTCCGCAGGCAGTCAACGAATCCAATGGAGTAGCTGCAGTTAAAGATGCAGTAGCTTCTGTCTATCGCGGCAACAACGACACAGTCAGACGCCGCAGCGACGGTCGTCAGCAAGTTGGTCGCTATGGCTTGAGCTCCGGGCACTTTGGTGGCTGGCTTGGCGATATGCTCGGCCTGGATCTCGGCGATCCGCCCGACATGGCGAAATTAGCCGAACTGATGAAGCAACATCCTGAATTGCGTCAAAAACTCGCTGCTGCCATGCAACAAGCAGCCAAGGGTGGAAAAGACGGCAAGGGAACCAAGCTTCCTGAAGGCTTTGCAGACAAATTCCAGGTCGGTGCCGACGGCAATTTCAAAGATCAGAAATTTGTCGATGGCTTCATGAATTTCGGCGACAAGCTTTCCGGCACGAAGGGCGACATCAGCAGCGCAGAAGTCAACCAATTTATGCCCAAAGAATTGCAAGACGTCATGGCCACCGATCGCATCGAGAAATACGCCAAGGACATGGGTGTTCAAGATCCCAACCAGATGACCAAAGAACAAGCCGGTCAGGTGGGCGTCGCCATGTATCTGGGTCGCGTTCCCACGCAGCAAGAAATGGCCGATCCGTCCTATCAAAAATACGCATCGGACTTCGCCAACGTCTATCAAATGGACCGCGCCAGACAGACCGGCATGGGCGATATCAACGTCTCTGATGCCAACGGCAAAATCACTGCTCTTGCTAATGGTGATGTCGGTCAAAGACTGTGGGCTCAAACCCGCTGGGCGAATTCTGTCGAAGGCGGCAACCTCGGTTGTGCAGCATCTGTCTCTAAGGTTCTCCAACAAGCTGGATTCAGCTATGCTGACTCCGCCGGTGTCGGCGAATTGGCTAACCAGTTGACGAAACACGGCTGGCAAAGAGTGCAGGTTTCGCAAGCGCAGCCCGGCGACGTCATCTACGGCAACAACGGTGGACGTCACGGACACATCGGCATCGTCGGACCGAATGGAATTGCTTACAACAACAGCTCCAGCAGCGGTCAGTGGTCCAAAGGCACTGTGCAAGGAACATTCGTCCGCAGATTCGGCGGCAACACTGTCATCTTGCGTCCGCCGGATGCAGGTAAAGCGGCATAGGGAAACTAATAGCAGCACTTAGGTTTTCAGCGTGCCATCTTATTGCGCCCGCCGGTTACTGATTTGCCCACTTGCGATTCATTCAAGGCTTTTATGGGAGGCAAATTCTGAGCCTTCCACCCACTGTGATATTCTCAGGTTCTTTCCCAGTTCCCATCGAAAGGGGTTTTGGGCGCCGGTGAGGCTTTGTGCCGATCTGTTGTGAATGAGACTTAAGCACAAGGAAGAGGTTTCCCCATTTCATGGGCTTTTCCAGCTGCACGGGGACTCGGAAAAACCAAAGTTCGTAGTTTTTCGCAGCTGGTCTGTTGTGAGAAATGGAAAGGCATGGACGGAAATTCTCCTTTGCCGTACGAATTGAACTGTGGTTTCCGTACCACAATGCCGCGCTAGAATGGTTTATCCGTACTACTGCGAAGAAAACATGGTTTTTGAAAAGCTCACCGAAACTTCTACAAATGTCCTCGCCAAAGCGCGTGCTGAGGCAAGTCGAGTTGGTTGGCACTCCATCGAGGTGCAGCATGTTTTGCTTGGTCTTTTGGGCGAGCCGAAAGGAATTGCTGCCCAGGCTTTGAGGAAAAACGGTCTGCAGTTGGATGCCGTGCGCGAACAGCTCGGGCAGCAGACAAAAGAAGAAAAACTGGCTCAACCAGATGATTTCACTGTCAGTGAAAAGGTAGAAGAGCTGCTTGCGTTGTCTAATGATTTTGCGATAGACAGGGGAAAGAGATTTATCTGTCCGGAACATTTGCTGCTGGCATTGCTGGAGGTGAAAAACTGGAGAACACGCGATATTCTCGATAATTTTGGAATTGATATTGACCGCCTGCGCGCTGATATTGATATTTTCATAGATCGGCAGAATGAGAATGAAGCGGAATTTGAGAAATCCGCCGCAGGTGAGCCAGCATTAGCGTTGGAGAAGGGAGCAGCATTTGAGAAAGGGGGAGCGCCACTGGAAGCGGTAGCAATGTCCTCTGTTTCTAAATGGCCAGCCGCACAGTCTTTTCCGCAATATTCCTGGAAATCCATCGAGCACCTTTTTTCGCATTATCGACAGGACGCCGTCGATGTTGTCACCCAAGCTCAAGAAGAAACGCGACAGCTGGGGCATAATTTCGTCGGCACGGAGCAGCTTTTAATCGGCGTTGTCGCTGACAAGGGAATTGCCGGCACTCAATTCAAAAAAGCAGGTGTAAGCCTAAAAGAAGTGAGAAGGCAAGTCGAGAAAATCATTGGTCGAGGCTCCGGATTTGCGGTTAAAGAAATAACCTATACGCCGCGCGCCAAGAAAATACTTTTGGATGCCATGGATCAAGCCTTTTTGCATGGCTCTGATATGGCAGGCGCAGAGCACATTTTGCTCGCCCTCATTGACCAGAATGAAGGCATTGCTGGGGGCGTTCTGGAGAATCTCAAGGTGGATATCGAGTCACTCAAGCACGACGTTATCGATGCTATAAAGACGCTAACACAGGCACCGACGAATGCGGACGACTGATCGAGGTGGAGCTGAGAAGGGTTGCAATCGAGCTACTCAACGAGCCCGGCGATTCCGACTCGCTCCTAAGGGTGTGACTGATAAAATCCCAAGAAAGGCACACGCTAGAATAGATTATCTAGGACTGCTGGCCAAAGAATGGTTGCTGAAAAACTGACGGAATATTCGATAAATGTTATGGCGCTCGCGCGCATGGAAGCGGAGCGTGCCGGTAAATCCGTTGTGAATGTGGAGCATATTCTGCTCGGTCTGTTAGGAACCTCGGCTGGGATTGCATCGATTGTCCTCAATCAAAACGGATTGCACGAAAAAGACGTTCGCGAGCAATTAGAGAAGCAGACAGAAGACGAAAGACACACTCATAGCCATAGTTTTGAGCTTAGTGCTAAAGCGGAGAAGATACTCAATTCCGCCCTTAAATTTGCAGAAGAAAGGCAGCATAAATTCATCGATACTGAACATATTTTGCTTGCTATTCTTGCCGAGAAAAGTTGGCGAATGCGCGATGTTCTGGATAACTTTGGTGTCGATATTGAACGCTTGCGCAGTGATATAGATGCAGTGACTGAGTCGCTTTCTGTGGGCGAGAAGAGCGATGAAAAGGAAGTGGCGGCCTCGACTGCGCGCAAAGTCAGACCAATTTCTCCTACGGCTGAATATTCGTGGCCATCGGTAACTCCGCAGTTTGGACAATTCAAAGACTCTGCCATAAAAGTTGTGATGGTGGCGCAAGAAGAAGCGCGCCGTCTGGGTCACAACTACGTGGGCAGCGAACAGCTGCTGCTCGGCATCGTGGCCAGTGCAGGAATGGCCGGCAAGCAGTTGCGTGCACTGCAGGTGACCGCACCAGAAGCCAGAAAGGAAGTCGAAAAAGAGATCGGGCGCGGATCAGGATTCGTTGCCGTTGAAATACCCTTTACTCCACGCGCCAAGCATATACTGACCGAAGCAAGAGGACAGGCTCGTGCACACGGATCCGACATGATCGGAGCAGAACATATATTGCTTTCTCTCTTGGAGCAACAGGATGGAGTGAGCGTTCGCATTCTTCGAAATCTCAATGTCAATGCGGAAACGCTTCGACAAAACGTGATAAATGAACTGAAAATTTGCGCTGAGGAACCAAATTGACAGGAAATATGTTCGACAAATTCACAGAGAGAGCCGTTTATACGGTAATGTTGGCGCAAGAAGAAGCGCGCAAACTAGGACACAATTATGTTGGAACAGGAATGATGCTCCTGGCTGTGATAAGCGAAGGCGGCAAAGCAACCCGTATTCTTGAAGGATTTGGAATCACACTGGAGACCGCGCGCGAGGAGGTATTGTCACTGATTGGGCGCGGCTCCGGACGTGTTCAGGCAGAAATTCCTTTTAGTGAAAACGCGCAACACGCTTTAAGTGTTGCATGTGATGAGGCTGAAAGCCGGTCAATTAAGGATGTAGCAGTTCCGCACCTGCTGCTCGGTTTGTTGAGCGGTAAAGACACAATGGCAATCCGCATTTTCGACGTCATGGGCGTGAACTTCGAGGACGTTAGAGAGCTGGTTTTGGAAGAACTCGACAGAGGCTACGGTTCACGCGTTTGACGAGCCGGACGAGCCTGATCAGTCAGGGGCTTTTGTTAAGGTTAAGGTCTAACCGAAAATGAACGCTGACACTTTGCGGTAAATCTTTAGACTAGTGTGAGCTTTGCCAACAATGATTAACGCGTTCAAATCATGTTTGTGTCCAGATGCTCATCTGCGGGTGTATTTAGACTTGTGTTTGGCTTCGGATAACTGTCAGGCTGAAAACATCTTTCCCAAATCATCGTCCATCAAAGTCCCTCCAAATAAAGCAGATCGCTCCAATACATCTGATTTTTCAGGCAGGTTTGCTGTCGCGTTATGGACCGTCGTTTGAGGAAGGAATCCCCGCAACAATAGAAGAAAGATAAAGTCATGCCCCGCAAAGACACTAAGAAACAGAGTGCCGGCGATGCAATCGAAGACGTCCGCAAGGCTATGGATGCGCTGATCGAGGTCAATAACAACCTTCAGACGGCTTCCACCGCTTGCCGCGCACTTGTTCACGATACGCGCTTGATGAAAGACCCGGCTCTTTCCAAGTCGGCTCGCCGCCTGCTGTCGATAGTCAACGCAATGAAGTCCGGCCCCAACATTGCTCTTTGGGAGCCCCTTCAGGCGCTTGAGAGTGGCGCGCAAGCAGCGTATTCGGCAAGCGACCAGAAGTAGTTCGCAGTCAGCGTATTTGGTTAACGGCCAGATGTAATTCGCAGACACGGCATGAGAACATCGAGGACGTCCTCATGGCGGTCTAGTTCAAAGAGCTGGCGTTTCTACGGATGCGCTTGCTCTTTGTTCCTGCCTGTTTCTTTGGCGGAGTCGATCAGGGTGAAAAACTTCAGCCTGGTCGACTCTCGACCCTTTTTCATTCGTTTTCTCTGGATGACGTACGATACAATATAGAAGAATTGTGACAAAAAGATGATAGGGGCAGCGCCTTTGCGCTACCCGCATCATCCTTGCCCTCGGGATGCAGAACTTGGACTAGGTCTGTTTCCCGGTTTCAGGCTCCTGGCTGTTTTCGTCCAGAACTACTGGCCCAAGGTTCGTAATGGTGGGCGTTGGAGGCGCGAGCACTTCCGTGTGTCCCAGACAGTCCGGGCAGTCGCAGTTTGCGTCCCGGTGCCTGTGAGTCTCGTTTCTGAATGCGCTGAATTCGAATCTTGAATGTTGCATAAATCCTTTTGCGACGTTTCCCGCTGGTGAGACGCCGACTTGGTTTTCCAACATGGCGGTTTGCAAAACGGGAGCAGACAAGGGCGAACCCTAGTCTGCGTGCCGAGCTGCTGAAGCTGAAGCGAGGATGATGGCGGTTTGAGCGCCATTCCTGAGGATGGACCCGCGGGGTTTCTACGGGTCCATCCTATCCTTCGAACGAGCGCCCGAACTGCGTTTCCTTTTGGTTGCAGTTCGGGTTGAATGGCTTCGCCGGCCAAGCGGCGGAGCGAGGGCTTGTACTCATCTCCGCCAGCTTCTCAGAGTCCTGGCTGCGAAGTGCGCCACCACAGGCAGTGCGCCAAGCAGCAGGGCCGGAGCGACCATGTGCAGCAACGCACCCTGGAAGGTGTGGAGCTCTTTCACAAACGGTAGATTCAGCGACCATATCCACCAGGCCAGACCCTGGAGAAAGACACCGCCATATTCGAGCGACTGCCGACCCAACCGTTCTCCGGCGTCGTCCATGGACGTGGCGATTGCCGAAACGATCAGTCCCAGCAATAGCAGTCCGGGTTCGATGGTGATGCCACCGAGACCGAAGAGCGAGCCGATGGTGAGGACGGCAAAGATGGTAATGGCAGCGACGAACGCCAGCAGGATCTGATACTTGTGCGCAGCGATCAGCTCTTTCAACGGGCGATGCGTTTGGGAAGCTTCATCGTCAGGGCACAAGTCGAGCATCTGCATGGTGTGTTTGGTGAAGTGGTGCGCAGCGACCGGCAAGAGGGTGAGGAGCACCATCGGACCGATCAAATTGAGCATCAACGCACTGGTTGTGGACAGTGAGCTGATGAATGTCCAGTTGAAAGTCCACACCCACCAGGCGAGTCCCTGCATGCACACGCCCAGGTATTCCTGAAAGCGGTTGCGGTGAGCCTCGCCGATTGCCATGATCGAGCGACCGGCTTCGCCGAGCACCAGACCGATGAGCAAGAAGAGCGGAGGTAGAGAGATGCCGCCCAAACCCATTCTCTGTCCTACAACCAGCGCCAGGTAAATGGCGCCGGCGATAATTAGAGCGCCGACAAACCGATGTTTGTGGGCTCTGAAATAGTCATGGATTGAACGCATGATTGGCCCCTTTGGTTAGAGGTCAACCCTCGATTCAAGGCTGAGGGGATTGGCCTTGTGATGTATCCGAGTTAGCTCGGATTGCCATCCAGTTCGGCGATAATGGTGCGAAGCTTTTGCACGCGGGCATTTGCAGCCACGTACTGAGCCTGCGCCACCGAATACCGCGTGCGGTACGGGTTGTGCCGGTAACCCCATTTCCAGCCCGAGTAGAGCCTGGACATGTCGTTGCGGTGCGCGTAGGCTTCCGCCCGGTCGCGCTTGGCTTGGATGAGCGCTTGCTGCCTTTCGACGGCACTCATGGCCCGGAAACGGAGGGTTTCGGCGAGGTCGTTCTGGCGAGCTTGGTGCTCCATGTAGAAGTAAGTCGCCACCAGCGCAGCTATGGGCAGCAGCGCGGCAGCAATGATTAGGTAGGTCATAGGGGGCTCCCTGTTATAGCGTTAATTCGTAGCAATTGAGGACGCGCTTGCGACCCTTGTACGTCCCGACTTGCTTGAAGCCAAAACGCGGGTAGTAGCCGTTGCTGCGCATGCCGTCCGGGGTTTTCAGCCCGACCTTTTGCATGCCGCGTTGGCGGGCGGCGCCGATCAATTCGGTGAGCAGGAAGCTGCCGATGCCGCTCTCCTGCATGTCTTCGGCGACGCCGATTTCATGCAGAGTGGTGGCACCATCCTGGCGATGGTAGGCGCGCAGGAAGGCGACGATGCGACCTTCTGCGTCCTCGACCACGCGGATGCGGTGCTGCGACTTCTCGCCTTCGGTGTTCTGGTGATTCACCGCGTCGGCGAGAACCACTTTCTGAACCCAGCCGAAAGAGAGGCGGTTGTTCTTGCTGTTGATGATGCGAATGATGCCACTCAAGTCGTCGAGCTGGCAATCGCGCACAGTGAGTCCATTGGGAAGCTTGCTGCGCAGGGCGATGCATGACACACCGCCGGCGAGCAGCCCTTTGGGTTTGCTCATTTTTGTTTCTCCATTTTTCTGGCTGCACCTTTGGGTTCCCTTGCGGAAACGCGCCGGTGCAGTCCATCTAGTTGAGGGTGCGATTAGCCAGCGATCGCCTTGGCGAGCATCTGGTCGTAGGTTTCCCGCCGGTTGAAGTCCGTCTTGGGCGGGTTGTAGGGCAGCGCGTCGGTGTAGATGCGCGCGAAGTCGCCAGGCTTGGCCTTGCGAGTACGGGCGTTCCACACGCGGATCAGCTGCCTGGCGCAGGCGTCGGGCAGCGGTTCGCGGCGAGTGCGGAACTTGCTGGCGAAGCGACCCATCCAGCCGTTGCGGCGGACATTCTCGAAGATCGAGACGATCTCGGGCACGTCGCTGACGCCTTCGGTGCTGATAATGAAGGGCGCCTGCTCGTAGCGGAACGGCATGGGCGAGGCGTCTTCGGTCGCCGTCCAGCGAATTTCGCTGCGGTCGCTGTAGGGTATCGGTGTCACCGGCGGTGTCAGGTGCACCAGCTTGAAACCGGCGTCACCACCCTGCACGAACGCGATGCGCGCGCCCGTCAGTTCGTGGACCTTCTTGGGATGCATGAGGTTGGTCTTGTGGCATCCGGTCAAGCCGAAGCTGCCGAACTCCCAAAACGGATCCGAGCGCATTTCCGTAGGGCGCTCCATATGCGGCTGCCGGAGCAGCGCGACAAGCACTGTCTGCTTCTTGGTCATAGTTTTCTCCATGTGATTTGAATTGAATTCGAAGAGCCACCGCGCGTACGTGCGGTGGCTCTCAGTTACCGTTTCCAAACCGCACAGAGATAAACTGCTGCGCCATTAGGTCAGACCTTCCGTCTCCACTTTCTCTGCGACAATCACGCCTGTGGTGTCACAGTAGGGCAGCCGTTCGCCCAGCTTGCCGTCCTTGTCGGCGAACAGCCAGACATGCCCTTCGTAGCGGTTTTCCTCAATCCAGGGATTGAGGTAGCTGTCGCTCTTCAGCACCCGATAGCCGAGGTCGGTCAGTTCCTTCCTCCACTCATCGGTCGTCCAGACGCCGAATTCCTCGTTGACTTCCATCGCCCAGTTGGTGACGTAGTCTTTCTTGGAGAGGAATTCGTTGGCTTCGTGCAGCGTCATGCGGAAGTGCGTGACGCCGTCGAATACTCGCTCCTCGTAGGCGACGCCGGGTTTTGCCGACTTGCCTTTGAATTCGCGAGCGAACTTGCGGAAACGCTCCTCAAGTTCTGCGTCCTTGCAGCGCAGCCAGACCAGCCGTTCTCCGTCTTTGGGTTTGACCCCATCGCGGATAATCACACGGCCGTGAAGCTCCAGCTCCAGCCAGGCGTTTTTCAAAGCCAGGCGAATCTGGTCGCGGTCATACCCGTTGTAGGAGTAGACTTCGTGCATCACCGACGAGAAGATAATCGTCGACACCTTTCCATCAGCGAAGCGCTTGTGGATGATGTTGCCCATCACAACTGCAACGTTATGGTTGGGGTAATGCTGCGATTCCGACCGGTGCAGAAGGTCGCGCGACAGATCCATGCCGACGATTTGCGACGTCGGGTGGAGGTTGGACAGGTGAATCAGGAGGGTTCCTGTTCCGCAGCCTTTGTCCACGATATAACCCGGACGGATCCACGGACAGATGTCCTGAATTTTCACCGCCATGCTGGCATCCATGCCCTGGCTGTAAACCGCATAGTCGCGACCGTGCGACAGCTCACCGTCTTCGTTCAGGAGCACTTCGCGGAAGAGCGTGACGATGCGTTCGACGATGCCTTCGCGCTCATAGACGGCGCGGGTTTCCTTCGTGGCCATCGCCTTCCAATCGCGCCCAGCCGCCACCGCCTGCAGCAGATCGATGGGCAGTTTTCCGCCGGTCGATGGCATGATTGCCTTGAATCCGGCTCTGGCGAAGTGCTGATTTACGTCCGGGTTGGACGAGACGAGCACCGTGTTGGCCGCATTCAGGAGAGTGGTGCCGCCGGACTCCGACTTCACCACATCGCAGACGTGTGCCGTCCATGCCGGCGAGTCGCTGGTGTCAGCGACTGCATGAACTTCGTAGGGACGACCGAGCTTTCTGGCGAAGCCTTCCACTACTAGCTTGCGTTCGCTCGCATAGAGTGGGTGACGCTTCGTGCCGCCCTGTCCGTCGCCGGTGATGACGAACACCAGTTTGCCTTTGGCGTGCTTGAGGGCACGCTTGAGCGACTTTTCCTGGTCTTTTGTCACACCATGCCAGCGACCAAGCAGCAGCAGATACTGCGCATCGACGCAGAAGTCTGCCACGAGTGCCGCTGCCGGTTTGCCTTTCGGCGCCGGTCTGGGCATTTGCTTTACATGAGTTTTTGCCATATTTTTTCTCCTGCAAAGGACACGGCATATCAGGCCCGCACAGCCTCGCCGTAAGCCCGCTCACCGAATTGCCTTGAGCAAATTCAGAGAGACTGGCTTACGGCAGCTGTTTCGGTCAGTCATACCGTCGCCTGTTGGTGGTTGTCTCAGCGGCAGGAGACGACCACACAGGTCCGTCGCCCAGCGCTTACTTCTTCACAGCCTTCTTGCCTTTGAGGGCTGCTTCGACGGTGCGACGAGTGGGCTTCGCCATGTTGGCGATCACCGCATCCGCAAACTGCACGGTATTGACCTGCGTCGCCTTCTTCATGAACCGCGCCAGGTCACCTGTAGCGGTTTTCGAACGCAACGTCTTCTCGATGGCACGAGTGATGCAGACGGCAGCCTCGTCCCAGTTGATGTACTCCAGCATCATCACGCCCGAGAGCGTGAGCGAGCAGGGATTCGAGATACCCTTGCCGGCGATGTCCGGAGCAGTACCGTGCGTGGCCTCGAACATGGCGCCCTTGTCGCCCATGTTGGCGCCGGGCGCGATGCCCAAGCCGCCAACCTGACCGGCTGCGTCGTCCGAGAGGTAGTCGCCGTTCAGGTTCGTCGTGGCGATCACGGAGAACTGCGTCGACTTGCAGAGCAGCTCGAAGAAGGTGGCGTCGGCGATGCGATGGTTGAGCAAGATCTTGCCTTCCGGCAGCTTGCCGCCATGCACCTTCCAGAGGTCGTCTTCCGACACGAAGGTGTCGGGATATTCCTCGGCCGCCAATTCCAGACCCCACTTGAGGAAGGCGCCCTCAGTTTCCTTCTGGATGTTGCCCTTGTGCACCAGCGTCACGACCTTGCGGCTGTGTTCGATGGCGAACTCGATGGCGGCACGGACGATGCGACGCGAGGCGTACTTGGAGATCGGCTTGATGCCGATGCCTGAGTCTTCGCGAATCTTGTGCCCGTACTTTTTCGCTACAGCGATGATTTCGAGCGCGCCTGGCGAGCCCATTGCGAATTCGACGCCGGCGTAGACGTCTTCCGTATTCTCGCGGAAGATGACCACATCCAGGTCTTGCGGGCGCTTCACCACAGACACGACGCCCTTGAAGTAGCGCACCGGACGAACGCAGCTGTACCAGTCGAAGTATTGCCGCATGGTCACGTTCAAGCTGCGCCGGCCGCCGCCTGTCTGTGTGCCGAGCGGACCCTTCATGGCGACGCCGAAGTATCCGAGCATCTCCAGGGTATCGTCAGGCAGCGGTGAGCCGAACTTGGCCATTGCTGCGTCACCGGCGTGGGCGGGCAGCCAGATGATGCGTCGCTTGGTTCCATAGACCTTGGCGACGGCAGCGTCGATGATGCGACGCGTGGCGTCTGCGATTTCCGGACCGATGCCATCTCCGTCGATGAACGGAATGACGGGGCGGGTGGGTGTTACCGGTGCGCCATCCTGAAACTGGATGACTTCACCGTCCGGAATCGGGGCGCCGTAGAACTTTCTGACAGATTTTGTTGACATAGTCGATTTCCTTTTCGTCAGATTGTCTCGACGAGTGCGCGACTGCAGCCTGGTCTGTAGGGGCGATGGGAGGCATCGTCCGGTCCAAACAGGCGGCAATCACGCAGACAGTTAGTCCGGCGCCAACTCACGCAAGCACGCGCAAGCCGGACACCGGACACGACAGGACTTCCAACCGGGAGCAGTAAAAGTGCCTGAAGAGGCTCCTCTACCTTGAGACAGTCAAAATTCCCTCAGGCCTAAACCTGGAGAGAATGCCGAAACGATTGTTGGGACATGCGTTGCGGGTTTTGACTAACTAAATGCTCCAAAAGTTGAAAGAAAAGAGATACAGCTATGACCCTATTAGGTTTCCGACGATGTCAAGCAATGCTTATTGACTAATAATTTACGCAAGCGAGCGCGAAATTCAGAAAAATAAGGTTTTCAGCCTGAGCTAGCTGCGATAGATCTCCAAATCGTTCTTATTTCAAGAACCAGATCAGGTTAGCGGGAAGAAATAAGAAGGAGGATTTTGAAGACAGTCCGTAGCTAGCATCTGCATAAAATTCCGAAACCGAAGCAATGCCAAAGATTCTCATAGTTGACGATGATGTTCGTTTAGCCGAACAAATCCACGATTTTCTTCTTCTGGAAGGTTCTGTAGTGGAAATCGTGCATGGCGTTGACGACGCAATCCAGATGCTGAATTGCTTCAATTTCGACCTGATCATCCTTGACTGGTCCTTGCCGGACGGTACCGGCGTGGCGGTTTGTCGGCATTATCGCGGCCAGGGCGGCCTGGCACCAATAATTTTTCTGACCGGTAAAGACTCGGTTGAAAGTAAGGAAGAAGGGCTCAATAGCGGTGCTGACGACTATTTGACCAAGCCATTTCACCCACGAGAATTGAGCGCCAGAATCAAGGCATGTTTACGGCGTCCTCGTAATTTTCAGATGGAAACCCTGGTGGCAGGCGACCTTTGCCTGGATCGGACGCAGCGAAAACTTACCAAGGCCGGCAAAGCAATTCATCTTCGTCCCAAAGAATATGGACTGATGGAATTCCTGATGCGCCATCCCAATCGGTATTTTTCTTCCAAAGAACTGATTGAAAGTATTTGGAAATCCGACTCGGAAACAACGGAAGATACGGTCAGAACATCGATAAAAACACTGCGAAAGAAAATTACCGCCGACAACGAAGAATGCCTGATTAAGACCATGCAAGGCTATGGCTACAAGTTGGAAGTGGAAAGTTAGATCTAGTTGCCCAGGTACTGCCTGGCACATTCAGCCAGAAGTGCCGCGCCCAATGGCAATGCGCGTTCGTCAATATCGAATTGAGGAGTGTGAATCTGCCGGGGCGAGTCTTCGATTTTGGTGCCCAGGAAGAAAAAGGCACCAGGAACCACTTGCGACATGAAGCTGAAATCCTCAGCGCCCATTTCGTAAGTTGATTCGATCACGTTTTCCTTGCCCAAAAGCCTGGAAGCGACGGAGCGCACGACATTGTTTATCTGAGGGTCGTTGGTCACAGCCGGATTGTCCTGGGTGCGTTTTACGCTGTAAGAGCCGCCCATAACCTCAACAATCGAGAGCGCCTTTTTAAGTTCTTCAAAAATCAATTCGCCTATTTCTGCTTCAAAATATCTGGAAGTGCCGATTAATTGAACTTCTTCAGCGACGATATTGGGCCTGTAAGTGGTGCTTCTGATGCCGCCAAATGTAAGCACAGCCGGCTCCAGGGCGGACTTTCTGCGAGAAATGATTGTCTGTATCGCTTGCACTGCCTGGGCGGCAAGCGTGACAGCGTCGATGCCGTACTGCGGATAGGCGCCGTGGGTGGGGATGCCCCGAATGCTGATTTCGAAAGTATCGCAGGCAGCAAGCATGGCGCCGTCTTTGACTTTGATTTTGCCGACCGATGTTTTGGGGTCGCAGTGGAGTGCAAAAACAGCGTCTACATCGTGCATGCAGCCCTGTTCGATCATAAGCGTGGCGCCCGATTTCCCGTCATCATTGACCATTTCTTCGGCCGGTTGGAAGAGAAAACGGACACGCCCTTCTCTGGGTGGATTTTTGGCCAGAAGCATGGCGGCGCCTAGTGCACATGCAGTATGCGCATCATGCCCGCAGGCGTGCATGACGCCTGTATTGGACGAGCAATAGTCGTTGGGGTTTTCTTCCGTGATTGGCAGTGCGTCCATATCAGCTCTCAGAGCAACCGTCCTGCCGGAGCCAATTTCCGCTATCACTCCAGTGCCACCCACTCCCGGGCGCACATCGTAGCCGAGCTTGCGCATCTTTTCGGCAACCAGTTTGCCGGTATTGGCTTCGTCAAAGCTCAATTCCGGGTGTTTGTGAATGTGTCTGCGCAACTCGACTATCTCGGACTTGATCGTTTCGGCTTGCGTAAGAACGGGCGCTGGCTCGACTTTGCTTGACATTGGCGATTTCCTGATTGAGGGCGCGCCCTGGGCGTGCCGGCAAGGGACAAAACCCGCCGATCATACAATGCTTAAAGGCAAAGGATACGGGGATCTTGATAATGTGAATTGAGAATCCCGTATGGTGGTATAGGGTGTGTGAGGGGTTTGCTGGCTCAAGGGGGGTCTTGAATGTTTAAACGTGCTTTGTCGGCCGGGGTTTTCGGGCTGTTTGCCTGCCTGCTTTTGAGCGGCAACGTCAGCTTTGCAAAAGGTAGACCAGCAGGTGCAAACGGTGATGGCCAGGATAATTTCGGCTTTCGCATCCACAGGCAGCTCCAACGCATTAACGCCGGCGTGAAAAGCGGTGCTATCGACCCTGGTCAAGCGATCAAGCTGCGTGCCGAAGTGCAGAGTCTGCAAACTCAGATAGCCGCGAAGCGCCTGCCGGATGGAACCCTCAAAAAAGAGGACCAAGTGCAGTTTGAAAACCTTTTCAACCAAAACAGCAACATGATCCATTCACTGGTCGGTGCTGGCGAGAGCAAGGCTGACAGCGGAAGCACGGTGGGGCCAGCCTGGAAGCCCGGCAAAGATGGCGCTCAAAATCCGAAATCGCTGCTCAAGGAGATGAAGGCTGAAAACCACAGAGAGTTGCGGCAAGAGCGCCAGGCCATCGAACAGAAGATCGAACAGCAACAGCTCGATTACGAACATCAAATGATCCCTGAACTGGCCACTCAAAAAAAGGGAATTTTGAACGGCAAGCAGGACCAGAAAGACATCCGCAAAGAGCAAAACGCCAACTAGGGCGAACTGAAAATCTTGAACGAACTGAAGCCACGACAGTATTCGAGCATTCTTCCTTGGGCAGTGTTCTGCTTTGTGCTCTGGTTGTTTTTCATAGGTACCAGCGCCCGGACATGCGAATTGCAGCACCTTGGTAATTGGTTCGACAAAACTGCCGTTGCACACTTCCCGCTTGCCGTATTATTTGCGATGCCGTGGCTGGTGCTGTTTTGTATCTACTGCTTATTGAGATTCAAGAAGGCCTAGTTGGCAGGCTTGCTCTCTTGTTTCTCGCTGTTTTCACTTGTGGGAGCACTCTTCATTTCGCTGGAAGTCTCTTCTTTGCTATCCGTTGAACCTGCAGCTTCTGGTGTAGTCTCAACCTTAGACTGAGGTGCAGGATTAACAGGTTGAGCAATCGGGGCATTCTGCGCGGCTTGTTTGTCTTGCCAGGCTTGATAAAGCGCCACTACAACTAGTGGCGTCAATATCAATGCGGAAACGAGAAGGATGTTTACCCAGAGTGGAAATCCGCGAGGGTGGAGTTCCGGTTGGTCGAATTTTTCCATTTGTACTTCAAGGAGATGGGCACTAGAGCAATAGCAAGTTTACAACTGTTTTGTCGATTGAATGGCAAATGAAAACCTTTTCGACTTGAAACTTACTTACTCGCCGAGATTCCGAATAACCCATCTCCTTGCAAGCTTGATTAAGCCATCCCTAGCTCGGCAGTGTGATGTGCTTACCAACCTGGAGATTGCCGTTGGGAACTTGAGATTGGAGCTGACGAACTTCAGCGGCTATGGCTTTGTTGTCGACCGCATTATTGTGGTGATGTTTGTAGTCGTCGCGAGCAATCGACCAGAGGCTATCGCCGCGTTTTATCACGTGATCTGTACTGGCTGTGGTGGTGGCTCGGTCTGCATTATGGGCCGCAGCTGCTTGTGCCGTCGTGCCTGTACTGCCTGGTGCGCCAGGATGTGCGCTTGCTGTCGGTGTTTCGGCTTGCGGCTGTCCATGTTGAGCATTCTCGCGGGCTCTTTCTCGAGCTCTGTCTGCAAGTCCGTCAAGCATCGCGTCTTCGACGTTATTCACAGTATTGTGAATTGCTGTACCAATTGCATTTGTCACGTTTTCGTACAAGCTAACCGGCGGCAATATTGCCTGATCGATAAGTTCTTGCCCTTTGCTAAAGAAGGCAGTTACAGAGTTGGAACCCCATGAACCGGCATCGCCTTGCATTCTTTGCGCTGCGGCACTGGCTTGCCGATCGGCTTCACTGGCTTGTCTGTGGTTACGATCTAAGTCGGCTTGGATTTCTGCTGCGCCCATAGTAAATACTCCTTTAGAGTTAATAACGAACCGAAGGTTCTGAAGCTGCGGCGCCGTGGCGCTCGATGTATAGACTTTATGCGGTTGGCTGTTGCGTGTTGGTCACTCGGATGTGGCACACTTGTCACATTGGAGATTTTCTTTCAGGCGAACAATTCGGCTTGTTCTGTAGCTCTTGTCCGGACGCTTCTTGCGCCCAACCAAGCTCATTTTTGGTTTTCATCAATCGTGATTTCCATGTTCGGGTAAATCGTTTCACCATATCTGCCTTTAAGTGCATTGGTTCTCGCCAGTATTACTCTGTTATCAACCCGGCCGTTGTGATGTGTTCGGCCAGTCCAACTCTAAATTGTGCGTGGGCCTGTTTCAACGCGTCACTGCTCTGATCAATATCTCTGTTAAGGTCCATGAAATTCACCTTGATACTATTTTTTTAGAAACCATTAAGTGATTACTTGATGACTGGGCGCTGGTGCGCTCGATGCATTCACAATATCCGTGCGGTTGTAGCGCAGTGGTAACTCAGAAGTTGCAAGAGTGTCACAAAGAAAAAATTTCTAGTCGACGTTCCATTGCAGGTAAAAAACCAGTCTAGAAGCTCCAGCTAAAAACCCATCTGATCGGGAATCTGTCTGATTGGATTGTTTGCGCACAAAGCAAAAGATGCAGCAATCCTCGAGAGAACTGCTGCATCTACTGCTTGTTATTTACTTGTGTTGGAGAAACTAGCGTCTTGGACTCGGGTCTGTGTCGCCGGTGATTTTGCATTCAGGCAGATGTCTTGCGGCGATTAGGTCACTCGGAGTAGTAATGTCATCGACAAGCGCTCTGGCGGCTAAACCTGCTTGTCCAAAGGCAAGGTCTCTTGCTCCTTGCCACATTTCTTGTGCGCCCGCCTGCGTATTGCCATGGAGGATCGAATCAAATCCGCGCGTAATTTGTGAGACTCCCCTGTCGAGTTGATTGCGATCAGTACAGGCTTGCCTTTGATTGTCCGCGAAGAAATCAGCCATAGTAATCACTCCTTGTTAGAGTTAGAAACGTGGTTACATAACCAGCTGTTTGCGAAAGGTGCGCTCAGGCGCTGATGCATACACCATAAGCGGCTGCCTGTTGCGAGGCGGTCACAGTGATGTGGCAGCGCTGTAACAGGCCGAAAATACTATAACACATAGTAAAATATTGGTAAAAATGAAGAGGCACTGTTGGAGAGGCTTTTGTTTGTATAAAGACGCCACCACGGGAGAAAGAGGAGTTTGTGGCTCCAGCTTTCTCCCGTGTGCGCGCACGGACTTTGCCGATTGGTTTATAGACCAGGTTCAAGCTGCCTAGGAGATCTAAGAGAGATGATGACTAAAAGTCTCAACACCTTCTCGTTGATTTCCTGGCGAGCTGGTTCTGGTGCGGAAGCCAGTCTTGACGGACAAGTAACTCAGGCAGGAGCAGAATTACTTCTGATTCTTGTCTTGAGTGTTGTCGCCGGGAGGGTTGGTGTTCTTGCCGTCGGGGTTGTTGCCATCGGGATTCTCGCGGTCGCGATCTTCGCTGCGCGGACGATTGGCACGTGCCAGCGCACCGGAGAGCTCATAGAGACCCCAGGTGCTGAAGATCAAGCAAACGAAAGAGAGCTTGATGCAGTCGCCGGCATAAGCTGCAGCGTCACCGCCGGTGCCGATTGTCCAGAGGACACCCAGACCGAAAGCGGGACCCATGATGGAGATTGTGACGACAAGACCGTAGAAAAACGATTGCCAGAAGCGATTCATAACGGTGTTCCTCAGTTAACAGAACGCACGAAAGTACGTTCCTATCAGCCGAAAGACATGGGCTGATTGGGTTGAACAACTTGCTACCAGAGAGGTAGTGCTCAAGAACTCAGTTCTATTCCAAGACCGGAAATGACGTGATCTAAAACCAGCAAGCAGCATCTACGGTCGCGTTATACGGCCCGAAAAGATAGCTTGAAGGAGAAGACTGTTGGTCTGGGAGGGAAGGGGAGATGAGATCAGGAGGGGTAGGTAGAAAAGTAACTCAAACACTAAAACTAATAAGCTGCTACTTGCAATAACTCATGATCTAAGCTCAGACAAGATGTTCTTGTATCTGTGCCAGAGCGTTGCTGAAAGATAATACTGGCCGTCATCTTGTTCGTTTGGTGAAGATGTAGCGCAACTGATACCAGCAAGTTGAGAATTAGCGCGGCTTGTATATGGGCACCTGTTTGTGTTGTAAGGAGATAAACCCTTGTGCAAATATGGTTTTCAATAGCTTTAATAGCTGCAAGCGAAAAACAAGTATGACGGATTTCAAGGGATGAATCTGCTGCGCAGCGCGTGAATTACTCCTGCAAATTTGGGTCGATTGCGGTCAAATATTTGTCGAGATTGCATCGATTTTTCTTTGACCTTGCGTCGACTTTGCGTGACATGCCTTCACCGATGGTGCCGATAATAATTTTTTTTGGTGTCACTTTGCACTATCTGTGGTGGTTTTTTCCAGTCAAATGTTGTCAGTATGAAATTGGGCGGGAACTTTTAAAACGCCCGTACTGTCGATGTTTCCTACCCCCAATTTATTTTGCTAGTGGTATCACCGGTGCCATCGCCAAAATAAAAAGGATAGACAGTTGATTTTTTATTAGACATCACTATGATATTGTTCAGTAATATCAGCGCCACTAGAAGGAGCGATCGATGAAGAGGACAGGTCTTAACGCAATCGTCGCGGGTGTTCTGTCCATTGGACTGGTTCTACCTGCGGTAGCACAGAGCTACAACGGTCAACAATTACAAGGACGCGTTACTTATGTTCCGGCAGGGACATCAGTCGATGCAGTGCTTACGAGTCCAATCGACAGTGGAGTCGCCAAAGCTGGCGATCTCTTTAGCGCTAAGTTGTATACCCCGATGTATCTCGGTACCGACCTGGTGCTTCCGGGCACCACCCAGCTCGAGCACGCCGATCTCACCGACT
>CAZHEZ010000010.1:0-81141 GCA_964531315.1 uncultured Candidatus Obscuribacterales bacterium
CTGCACTCTCAATAATCTGACTGTGTGAAAAGCTCACAGAATCATGGTTTTCGACCAACCTTTCAGAATGAGCCAGGAGGGATTTAGGATAAATAAGCCAATGCCATCTGTTCGCCTAGCTAGCGCCATAGCGTCTCATTCTCAGCCGTTGCGCTAGCTGGCGACCTTTATGTGGCGGCGTTTGACACTCTAGTGAGTGCGTTTGCGCACCGGCTTATGCTTAATCGTCTGCGTGGTTTTTGATTTGGCGGCCAGGGCGGTTTTGATTGACGCCCCGAAATAATGCCAGACACCATAACCCAGTCCGATAATGCAAGCCCAAATCAAGGGTCCTTTCAGAAGCATATTGCGCATTTCCAGATTGCGCATGCGCTTTTTGCCGCGTGCTTTCTTTTCCGGATCGATTTTGTCTTGCTGCGGTTTGCTGCCGCTTCTCAATTCTTCAGCGTCGATTTCGAAGCGCTGCTTTTGGTTGGGCGGAATGGTCTGTTCTTGCTTGAATTTATCGGGCGGGGCAACCGGCAAATTGGGCAGTTGTTCGATTATTGTCGAGATTTCCACGTTGAGACCCTCGCTTTCAAGGGCCATGTTATGGTCGCCGCCGGTTTTGTAGACGAAATAAGCTTGTTTGAGCTGCAAAAGCTTGCGCAAAGCCGTGTAGCCCTTCACAACGGGCGCTTGATCGCCAGACTCCACATATGTTGCGCCTTTGATGGCGCTGCCTTTGCTGATATAGATGGCGCCTTCAGCCGAGTGATCAGTGCTGGCAACCTGGATAGTCGATGTTTCAAAAAAGCCCATGTCGAGCACTTCCTGCAGCGCTTTGGCGGCGGATCTGTCGCTGTCGACATGTGTTTCAAGGATCGTGGGCATGCCTTGGGCTGACCTCGTCTTCAGACTAATTGCATTGCACTGGGACACTACACAAACTTTTCATACCCACTTTTTTCAGTTAGGAAAGAAAAACCTGTAATCGTTTTCGTCACTGCCTGGACGAATTAAGACCAGTTTGCCTTCTTCGCGGCTGGGGCGACCGCTGCGATTCAAGGTCATATGCATATTGGCGACGATGTCTTCAGCAACTACCCTGTCCCTGTTTTTATTTCGGGCGATGCAAACGTTGAGGGGCGTGTCCATGAACCAGAGCTGCACGTCTTTGTAATCAAACGTTTTGGCGCGGTCGAGAATTTGTTTGCGGTGCTTTGGATTGGCGTTGGTATTGTCGATTATCAGATCCGTCCCGGCCTGCATGAAGGCTTCCATGCGCTCGAAAAATAGGTCGAAAACCTGCTGCGGATCGCCCTGTTCGTTGGCGTCGCCGTACAACTCTTTGCGGATGGAGTCAGCATTCATGATGGTAAAGCCCTTCTGGGCGATTTTGGCAGCCAGCGTTGTTTTTCCGGAACCAGGCACACCAATCAGAAGTATGATTCTCTTCACCGTGATTACCCTTCCTTGCCGGACAGCGATTTTTTGTTGCGCCTTTCCATGGCTTCGTCGAATGCCACTTTGAGCCAGACTATGCCCAGCACGATGCTGACGGACATGTAGGAGAGCAGCATGTATGTCCGCATGGCAAGCTGATATTCACTTGCCACTGCGGCACGGTCGACCAGCCAGGGATTTTGATAGAAAACCAGGGCTACTGAGGCGAAGAACAGACCGGTGGACAAATATGCCAGGCGTCCCCAATTGGTCAATTCCTGCCAAGAAAAGCCGGACTGTATGAAATAGCCGCACGAAAAGAGAAAAATCGCCAGCGCATAATGCTGGAAGCGCCCAAGTGAAACTACGTGCTGCAGAGGCGTTAGCCAGACGACAATGGAGATTAAGGCAAACAGGATTACCAGGTGATAGCGACGGGTTTCTTTTAAGTACTGGCTCATTCAGGTAGGTATCTGCGAGGCGGAGTCTGTTTCTGTTTTAGATTGTACCGGCCAAAACTTCTTGAACGCGCTTAGGGGCACGTTCTTTGTCGAAGTAGACAATCTTGCCTTTGTAAATGGTGACAATATTTTTGCTCTTGAGAGAACGACCGGTGAAGGGCGAATTCTTGCTTTTCGAATGACTCTCGCCGATTTCGAAGTGCCAGCGCATCTCCGGGTCGACAATGGCGATATTGGCAGGCGCGCCCACCGAAATGCGGGGAGCGGGAATACCCAAAATCTTGGCAGGATGGGTTGTGATAAGAGCGAGAAACTTGTTGGGTGCCATTTTGCCGGACAAGACCAGTTTTTCAAAGCAGAGGGCAAAAGCGGTTTCCAGTCCGATGATACCGAAAGGTGCATGATCGAAAGGTTTGCTCTTGTCTAATTTCGAGTGCGGAGCATGATCGGTGGCGATAGCATCGATTACTCCTTCTATGAGCGCCTGCTCAATTGCCTCCACGTCCTGTTTCGATCGCAAGGGCGGGTTCATTTTGAATGAAGTGTCATAGGGAGTCATTTCCGCGTCGCTCAAGACCAGGTGATGCGGCGTGGCGTCTGCGGTTACCGAAAGCCCTTGCGCCTTGGCCTGCCGAATCAAATCCACCGAAGCCTTGGCCGAAGTGTGGGCGAAGTGCAGACGGCCGCCCGTATAGCGCAATACTTCAATTTCGCGGGCAACGCAGGCAGCCTCGCTGGCCGAGGGAATGCCTTTCATGCCCAGGCAAGTCGATTGCCGGCCTTCATTCATGGAGCCGCCATGCGAGAGGTCGCGGTCTTCAGGATGGCTGATGATTGGCCTGCCGTGCAGGCGCGCATACTCAAAGGCGCGGCGCAAGACATCTAGATTGGAAATCGGCATGCCGTCATCGGAAAAGGCGATGGCGCCCATGTCCGACATCTCCACCATATTGGTCAGTTCGACACCTTTCAAACCTTTAGTGACGGCGGCGACAGGCAATACTTCAACGACCGCGCGCTCATGAATACGCTTGATCACACGGTCGAGTATTTCCGCACAGTCGGTGGGCGGATCGGTATTGGCCATGGCCACAACTGTCGTATAACCGCCTGCTGCTGCTGCTTTTGTGCCGGTGGAAATGTCTTCTCGGTCGGCTTGTCCGAGGTCGCGCAAGTGGGTGTGCATGTCCACAAAGCCGGGCATAATCCAGCAGCCCTGCGCATCGACAATCGTTTCGCCCGGCTTGGCTTTCAGTTCGCTTTCCAGCTCGACAATCTTTCCGTCTTTGATGCGAACGTCGAGACTCTGATTGTTCGCCACATTGCTGGCCGGCTTGCCGTCCGCTTCGGTGGGGTTTATCACCCGTCCGTTCTTGATTAGAATCGCGCTTTCCATTTGTCAGTCCGTTGTGTGATTAGGTGTCGGTCTCGTTTTCATCGAACATGAGCAGGTACAAAACCGCCATTCTCACGGCGATGCCATTAGCAACCTGCAGATTGACGAGCGATACTTTCGCGTCGTCAACGAGGTCATCGGTAATCTCGATGCCGCGGTTGACCGGTCCCGGATGCAGCACGCGCACTTCCGGCTTGCAGCGCTTGATGCGCTCGTGATCCAGTCTGTACAGCCGTTTGTACTCGCCGATGCTGGGGATCAAGCCTTCGTCCTGCCTTTCCAATTGCAGCCTCAGGGCAATGACGAAGTCGGCGTCTTTGATGGCCGGCTCCAGCTTTTCATGCACAGTGACGCCGAATGAGTCCAACTCCACGGGCACCAAAGTAGGTGGTCCGGCCACATGAATGTCCGCGCCCAATTTCTGCAAAAGCCAGATGTTGGAACGGGCCACGCGGCTGTGGGTGATATCACCGATGATCGCTACTTTGCGGCCTTTGATTGTTTTTCCTGTCTCCAGCATGCTGAAGAGATCAAGCAAGGCTTGTGTCGGGTGGGCGTTCCAGCCGTCTCCGGCATTGAGAACATGGACTTCGTCTTTAAGCAGCTCCGCCAACTTGTGGGCGCTGCCTGAGGAGCTGTGGCGCTGCACTACGGCATCGACACCCATGGAGACGAGCGTGCGGGCGGTGTCCTCGATGGTTTCGCCTTTTGCGACCGAAGACATGCGAATGTCCAGATTGAGCACAGAAGCGCCCAATTTGCGGGCGGCCAGCTCGAAGCTGCTGCGCGTTCTCGTTGAATTTTCGTAAAACAAATTGGCGACGACTTTGTGGCTTAGCACCGTCAGTGGTGCGCGTCCCTTGGAATGAATTTGTTTGCAGAGTTTGGCGACTGCAATCAGCGCTTCCACTTCCTCCACGCTCATATCCTTCGTATCCAACAAATGGCGGCGCTTCTTCCAGGCGGAGAGCCCCGGCACGTCGTCCGGCAATATCAGTTTTGAATCGGAATCGTCGGTCATTTTTTTCAGTGAAATTGATTCGTACATAGGTGCGAAAAACGTTGGCAGGACTGTATTAGAGCAGCCTCGGCTGTGTGTCTTATCATAAAGCCATTAGTACTTATGATCTTTTGCAAAGAAGTGATTGTGCTCATTTGATTCGTTAAACTAAATTCACTTGGATGAAATATCGCTTGTCATCCCACTTTTCCGGGTTACACTCATGGAAACTGGTGGCTCCGTTTAGGCGATTCTCTTTAACGAGAGCGGAGGGCAACTCATGGAAAACGCGACTAAATCACAAAGTTGCGACGATGTAAGTCGAGCCAATTATGCAAATCGACTCTTATCGCGCGCTATTACCGAACGACGCAAACCGGACACTGTGACGCGGCGTATATTCGGAATTTTCGCCAAGAACGAAAAAGCAATTGCAAAAATAGATAACGACAGCAAGGTTCTGGCTGGCGCCGGCAAACGCTGATCGGCCGCTCTTTTGAGCGCCTGGCAAATAATTGAAACAGTCTCCCTACCGGGGGGATTGGTTGAACTCGTGCCGCAGTTCTGCTTTCATTTCATGATTGCGACAACATAACAGGCGGTAGATGCGTGGCGATCACAGGCGAGACAAAGCGTCAGCTCCGGTCCCGATTAGTAAAAGCCCAGGGACACCTGGCGGCAGTCATACGAATGATTGATGACGAAAAATATTGCATCGATGTTTTGACTCAACTCAAAGCAGTCCAAGCAGCTCTAGATAAAACAGCGCATCTGATGCTCAAGCAGCATCTGGACACGTGCGTTGTCGAAGCCGTCAAAGCGGATGATTCTGCTCGAGTGATGAACGAGCTCTGGCAACTCTTGCGTCGCGGCGAGTCTTCCTTTGGACCAGAAGAAGAAGGCGAAGACTTGGAGGTTGAATCAAAAGGGCAGACGAAAACTCAAACTCAGTGCTGCCACTGAGTGAGAAATTGTGCTGCAGGGAAGTCCATTAGGTTTTGAAATCAAGCATTAGACGACGCTTTTATCTATTGGTTTTGGCAGCAAGCGTCACGCTCGGCGTTCATGCCATTGCCGAATTGCCTGTCAGGGCCGATCCACCTGTTTCGAAGACTACAAATGCCCTTCCGTCCGGCAATACCGTTATCAGCCGCACTAAGAAATTTCAGTTAGGCGACGGCGAGAAAGACGGCTGGACGCTGAGGATTTTGCATGATCCCAAAAACCCGGCCAATTATGTCGGTCGCGCCAAAGACTATATGTTGCTTTGCGAAGACGAAAAAGCTCTGGCGGATTTTTCGACGGCGCTGAAACTCGATCCAACCAATAGAGCGGCTTTGGTCAGTCGTATCAACTTGCTTGGCGATCTCGGTCGCAAGCAAGAGGCGCTTATCGATTGCAATACCTTGATCAAGGCTTATCCAAATGACTCTCACGGGTTAGAACTGAGGTGTGTTATCCATCAGAGTATGCAGAAATTGAAAGAAGCGCTGGCGGACACTGATGAGGCTTTGAGTCTAGATCCCCATTCCAGCACGGCCTGGCAATACCGCTGCTCTATTTACATAAATCAAGGCGACAGTCCTAACGCGATTAAGTGTTTGACCAAGTTGATAGAACTAAATCCCGGCAATGCGACAAACTTTCATGTACGAGCCAACTATTACATCAAAGCCAAACAATACGACAAAGCAATTGCGGATTTAAGTCAGGCGGTGAAGCTGCACCCGGATGAGTTTGAGCCGCTGATCATGCGGGGAGACGTTTACAAAGACATGAAGCAATATCAAAAGGCGATTGCCGATTATACGCGTGCAATTGAAATGAAAAAATATCGGGCCGGGTATGCCTATAAGGGCCGCGCCGAATGCTATAAGGCTCTGGGAAATGCTGCTGCCGCAGAGCGAGATTTGAAACAAAGTCAGGGCGGCGAAGAGGCTTATCGCTAGAATTGATGATATTCAATCGCGGGGGATCGGTTTTTGCAGGACTTCAATAACGAAGCAGATTCCACAGAATCTTCCAGTCAGCCACAGAAAGTCGAAAAGGAGCAAATCCTCTTTCCTGTCTCGATCAGAAAATTGATCGTCCTCAACTGCTTATTTTTTGGATATTACACGCTTTTCTGGATGTTCATGAATTGGAGATATCTGCAACTTCAATGTGGAAGAAACGTGCATCCTGGCTGGAGAGCGATACTTGCTCCGATTTTCATTTGGTCTCTGTACGGCAATATGATCGCTATCGTCAAAGAGAATGGCGGAAAACCGCCGGCAATACCTTCTGTCGTGCTGGCATTTATCTACATAATTGCTAGTTTGGCCGGACTGATGCAAAATCCTGTTTTTCTGTTTGTGGCGCTTTTGGCTGTCATTCCTATGGTTCTCATTCAAACCCGAGTAAATGAGATCAATGGTGGCGAAGCGGCTGTCACCAACAGCAAGTTTTCAAAAGTAAACTGGATTTTTATGGTGATCTGCGGACTGCTCTGGCTTGTTTCAATATTGGGAATGCTCGGGCAGTTGCTCACAGGCAGGCGCGTTTGATCTAGAAACCGCCGCCTGGTCCGCGGATGTGGCGTGTGTTGTCCATGCCGGCAGAACGCATCATGCCGCCGATGCCGCCATTGCCTACAAACAAGCCGAATATGGCAGCCGCTCCTGCTACGCCGACGGCGCGCTGCATCATTTTGGGATCGCTCATTACGGTGTTGCCGATTGTCTGCATAATCCCACCGTTGTTATTGTTCATGCCGTTGGACATGTCGTTTGCAAAACCGTTTTGCACGCTGCCGTTCATGCCGCCGTTCATGCCATTCATGGTGTTCAATCCGCTGTTCATAGCATTCATGCCATTCATGCCGTTATTCATGGCGCCGTTCATGCCGTTCATGCCATTCATCGCAGGCATGTTGTTGTTCATGCCATTGTTCATGTTGCTGGTGTTGCTGAACATGTTCACTTGTCCCAGCTGCGTATTCTGACTGTTGAGCTGCGAAGACAAGCCGTTTTGCGTCATGCCGTTGTTTGACGAATTCGGGTTGCCGTTCATGTTTTGGTTGAAATTTTGCCCGTTCGAGACGCCGGAATTCATGCCGTTGTTGTGCGGTGTACCGAGAGAGTCGCCGACGATGTCGATGCCGTTGAAGTTCTGCGCCGCGATTTGCTCCTCAGCAGTAAGAGGCTGATTTTGAGCGATTTGCGCGAAAGCCGGGATTTGAATCAAGCAGGTAGCGATGAGACAGGTGGCGGCGGCGGCTCGGATACGGACTGACATGGCTTTTCTCCCTGGAGGCGATCACATCCTATGCCTCAGGCATAGAACAGTCACTGGTGGAAGTACGTATGGGATGTTTAGAGCTTTTCAATCGGCAAGCGATAAACGTTTTTGGGGCGGTCGTGCCATGATATGATGTTATATAGTAGAGTGCGTCGAAAAATGAAACTGGATTGGCTTTTGTTGAGCACAATCCAGTTTCTCAGTTTTGAAATCAGGCAAAACGCCGGCCGAATCACAGCTCGGTCGTTCTGCCTGTTTCAGATCTAGTGGTCGCACCCCGGGTCGTTCATGCCGGGCATGCCAGGCATGTCGTCCATGTGCCCGTCATGAGGCATCGGCATGCAGTGCTGTCCATGATCGGGAGTTCCGCCCATGCCATCCATGCCGTCCATGTGTCCGGGCATCATGAAGGCAGGGAAAAGTGCCATAAGTAGCATGACTACGCCCATGGAAAGGTGAGCGAGGTCGGACGTGAACGAAAGCCTCTTTCCGGCGCGGGCGTCCAGGACTGCGTCCTTGACGTAGTAGCAGGAAAACCAGGTCCAGAAAAGCAGCATCGCGCCGTTGAAAATCGTGGTCAGGAGCGGATTGAGCGGCAGCGTCTGGAACATGGTGAACATGCCCAGGAACATCGCCGAATGCGTCCAATCCCACCATTGCTTGTTGAACGAGAGGCGTTTGCCCCAGGTGAGGGCGCGGGCGGCATAGTACAGCGTTCCAAAACCAAGAATCCACGACCAAGCGATTGCCGGGACGGGAATCAGCCAGGAAGCCAGATGGCTAGCCATTGCCAGCATGCAAACGAAGTGCCCGGTTTCGCCTTCCCAGTCGAAAAAGCCGATGGCGTTTTTGACCATGTTGGGGCGGAAGAGGCGGTAGAGATAGAAACCGGCGAATCCCAGAAAGAGAATGCCGACGGATGCGATCAGCCATTCGGGCGCTGCAGATGCGGCGGCCTGCATGTGATGCGAGTGGTCCATTTTTGGCTCCTTAGTCATACTTGGCGCACCGGTTGAAAGACTGGTGCAGATCAGGATTTCGTGAGCATAGTCAGGGCAGGTCTCAAATTTCACGTGCTACGGGCGCGCGAAAATCAATTTGAGAACAAGTAAGAGAAACGCTCTGAGTGCTTTACTGCCTGACTGGAGAAAAAGAAAGATAAGGCTTAGAAACTGTCAGATCGGCATGGCGCTTCGCTACTTGGCAGCGGTGATGTGAAGAGGTTGCTGTTCTGTGTCTACCAATGGAAAACGGCAAAGAGGGCGGGTTTCGCGAGAAGCGTGCCAATCGTGTCGGCAAAGGAATTTCGCTTCATTCGCTCACAGTCGGCTCGCAGAGCCGCATTAGCGTATCCCCCGGTAGGGGATGTTTTCTTCACGCAAACAGTGCGATCCTCAAATCTTTTGCCGCGCTTGGCAAGTTGGGTATGGGGAGGATTTTCCATTTAGCTGGGGCACCGTATATGGTGCCAACAAGGGCCAAAAAAAGATCAAATTTTTTTCTCACAGATACGAGGTCAACCGGATTGATGACCTCACCCTCTTGAATGGCCCGATTATGCGGGCTGGAAACTAGTCCTTGCTCTCACTTGGCGGCGGCAAATCAGCAATTGTCAGTGCGAGCTCCAAAGCGCTCTTGCCGCTGATGTAGTGATTCCCATCCAGCGCGCCTCCGGCAAATTGGCAGGCCCATCCCGCAACGCTCTGTTCTGCCGAGAAAAGTTCATGGTTGCTACCGGGATATTGCTGCTCAATGGAGTGCAGTTCCGTTTCGGCCGCCGCAATGTCCCGAACCGTCTTAATATGGGCATCGTGAGCCTTTCGCTGAGCATCGCGCAGGTGACCGACTCGATTTCGAGCCGTGTAGAATGCCATAGAAGCTTCATTGTTCTGGGCAGTCTTTTGCTCGCGCACACGAGTTTGCCCGGCATAGTGAGCGGCTGCCACCAAGATTTCACTCTCGTCGCCGCTGAAACATGCCCGCCAGAGCGCCTGGCTTGCTTCCTGGGTCTTTTCGCTTTGTGCGCGGACGGCTAGATCGGCTGCCGCTTTCGCTTGCTCGAGCAGGGCAAGACTGGCTTCAGCAGTCAGAACCACGCTTGTGGCTTGCTCCCAGGCGCGATATGTTTCCGGGAAAAGTTTGCAAGCGGCCTCGTACCTCTGGTTGGCCGCAGACAAGGCTAATTCTCTGGGGATGGACTTCTCCAGCAGATCTTTCAGGTGTCTGGCACTTGCCAAAAGAGCTTCCTTGTCCGGAGAATTTGTTGGTGTCGTCATGAAACGTCCTGTTCTTGTGGGTCTTGTTTAATTCCCTTCAGTGGTAAGCGAGGTGGAGGCCGGCGGATAGCGCCGACCCCCACCAAATGTCAATCTACGAGCTTGAGCTTACTCTTCTCGAGCGGGCTCGCGCTTGGCTCCGTAGCCGTGTTGCTCCCAGAAGCGTTCGTTGTCTTCAGCAGTGGGCTCGCTTCTCGGCAGTTCCAGTCCCGGGCCGGAGATGCCGAGGTCCGGAGTATACGCGTAGCTGTACGTGTACTGCATTTCGCTTGTACCAGTCAGCGCACAGGCGGCATCGACAACAGCCTTTTCGAGCTCGAACATGCCCAAGCTCTCCGCCGGTTGCTTTGTTCGGGCGGTATTCAGCTCGGCCTCTACGTCTTGCAATTCTGCTTTCGCTTTGCCGCGTTTCTGAACGGCGGTTTTGCGGGCTGTGGAGGCGGCGGCCAGATCCTCGTGGGATTGCCTGAGATCGGCATCTGCATTGCTATGGGCCTGCACGACTTTCCGAAGTCTGCGAGTCTGCTCGCCATATTTGGCCGACATGGCGATGATCTCTTCGTCGGTGCCGGTTGCGCAAATGCGCCACAGCTCGACGCGAACGTCGGGCTTCTGAAATTCGGTCGTCTTGATGACTCCCAGACGCCTTTTCTCGCGGATCAATTGCAGAACC
Source organism: uncultured Candidatus Obscuribacterales bacterium (assembly GCA_964531315.1). Taxonomy (GTDB): domain Bacteria; phylum Cyanobacteriota; class Vampirovibrionia; order Obscuribacterales; family Obscuribacteraceae; genus QKMZ01. Next base: position 10,511 of record CAZHEZ010000010.1, read on the forward strand.
TTCAGACGCGTTGTCGCGTAGATGGCGTCTGCTTCTGCCAGCTCGAGTTCGGCGTCGGAAAGAACTGCTTCGGCCTGCCTCTTTTTGGTCTCCACGACGGCGATGGCTTGAGCCGCATGGATGAAGCTGTGCTGGTGTTCGCGGAGTTTGCGAGCCGCCTCAAGCAGTGCTTGAGTGAGCTCGTCATTTGGTATGGTATTCATGTGTCTTCTCTTTGCGGTGAGCCTGTTTCAGGCTCGGCGATTTTTGGTTGTCCACAAGAAGCATTCAGGCTTGCATATGTGTTTTCCTGTCTGCGCGCCATTGTTCGGTCTCAAACTGTTTCTTCCGCGGTGTAGGAGAGCTTGCGCAACTCCGTTGGCAGTGCGGTATAAGCGTGAGAGCGAACTCAGGTCTGGACAGGTTGCCTGAATTTTTCAAAGTGGGGTGAGTGTCATCCTCCCGAGTTTACGGAAAGCGAACTTTGCTTTTTTCCGGGGATGCGCAATTGACGGTTGGTACCGGAATTGGTCCTATTGGTTTGACGTGAGAGGAAATGACAGATTTAGCGTATCTAGGGCAGAGACATGAAAACAGCAAATGTCAAGAAAACGCGCGGATGACAAGCGTTTCAGGTTAGCGCGGCTTGTGCTGTCCCCGAACACTGAAGTCTTTCCAGCCCCTGCGAGGTCAACCGCAATGAGCCTGGAAGCTCAGTGCCGAGACGTGCTTTTGGCGAAAATGTAAGTGCTAAAAACTGTAGTAGAAATGGAGTTTGGAAGAAAAGACCGGAGAGGACTGGCGCATTTTCATGCCCAGCCCTCTCAGTCAATTTGTCTAGCTCGCTCGAGCTGATTGGCTTGTCGTGCGCGTCTCAGGCAGCATCCGTCAATTCGCTTTCGAGCGGACGACGGTATTTGTACACGTGCACGGAATTGATCAGGCACGAACCGGACTCTGGAAGGAAAGTGTCCACCCAGGTCAGACCGGGAATGCATGCTTCCATGTCCTCCAGCAGATCATCGGCCGGTTCGTAGAGCAAAGCACGCATGTTGACGGGGTCAACGCTGCGCACCAGGAAGGTGATTTCCTTGCCGGGCTCGACTTGCGACATGATGTTGAGCATGACGCGTTCCTTTTCCGTCACCATGCTGGCGATGAAGAAGGTGTCGAAGCCGGGCGGCACGACAAGCTGCGCACCATCGACGACGGTGACCTGGATATGATCCTGAAAACCCAGCTTGGTCATTGCCTTGACCGCCTGAGAAGCCGCTTCCGGCTCCTTTTCGACGGAGAGCACCTGGAAGGGGCTCGACCAGTTGCGCCAAAATTCGCGCTGAATGACCTTCTTGAGCTGCTCGTCGGCGTGTTGATCGCCTTCGACAAGACAGCGAGTCAGCTCACCCAGCATGCCCTGGGTGCGTGCCGCTTGTACGATCGCCAGCACCAGGGGCGTCCACGGAAGCGGACCACCGCCGACGAAAACGACACGGCTGTTGGCGCTCAGGTTGGCGAGCTCGCTTTCCTTTAGGGCCAGTTTCAGATAGTGATCGATGTACGGAAAGTCCAGAACCCGGTCGGGATGGCTGTAAAACAGCTCCAGCTGGTACTCGGCGCGCTGGCAGAAAGCGCGCAGATCGGCTGTGACACCCGACTGGTTAAGAGCTTGTAGAGCGCGTTTGGCGGCCGCCTGGTTGTGCGGCAGCGTTACGTAGTGAACGAGTGCAGTCAACTTCTCGTTAACGGTGTCATTTCGCGGCGACAGATCCTTCTGACGCGCAAGAACATCGCGCGTTTCGGTCACGTGCGACACCAATTCGGAGAAGCGACGGTTTTGCCATCGTTTCATCACTGTTCTCCTAATCATGACTTACGTCCACACACCACCACAGTGGCTCGATGCAGACAGTGGTTATTGGACAGATCACGCAAAAATGCACTGACGCCAGGTCAACTGCAAATCAGGCGTGAGCGTTAGAGTTGGATTCAAATGCGTTAGTGATGCCACAGTGCTCCGAGGACACCTGAATGTGGCGACCGTATTGCAAGACTTGTCGCAGGTGGCAACAGCCGTGCTAGCTGGTGAAACTTTTCCTGGGCAGGAAAAAACCGCAGTCTTTCTTGTTTTCGTACATGACCTTTCTCCGAGAAGAGAACGAAAAGGCAGTAAAAAAACGAGGAGGATGGAGGTTTCCTGGAAGGAGAAAAGTTTGTCCGAGCGAATTGAGGTACCGAAAATTATCCTTTGAGTCTAAGAAGCTGATCGGCCCAGGATCAAGCCCAAAAGCTAAAGATATTACTGAGTTATGAGGTATATCTGGTGCGTTTTTTCGGACCCTTTCCGGCACTCGAGTGATGGGACCTTATTGAGACTTCGTCTCAACAACCCCTGCGCTAACTTAGTCACCTTTGCAACTAGTTGCGAATGATTCCGTTTTTGGTGACGGTAAAAACCCTCCCGACTTCGTATTTGCACGCTGGTCATAACGCCCAGTAGGTGCGATTATCGAGGCGGCGGTGATATATTTTTGGACCGCCCAACGGTAGACCAAGTCAGATGGATCTCTGGACAGTATTACTTTTAGTTGCGTTGATGACCGGCATTATGGGCTGGTTTGTAACGCCGTTTTGCAGCGGCATCATTTACATCTGCATGATGCTGGACGGAGACCCAATCGATTGGGGGCTGGAAGTTGCCTTCACTCTGGCAGTTCCATTTGCCTGGGTGTTTGCTGTCATGGAGATTATCCTTTTATATCGTCTGTAAGCGCTAGTTGCGAAGACAAGAAGCTTATTGAGAAAATTGTCAAATATTGGAGACCACTTCAGCGGGGCGGTTTAGCGGGTATGCTTACGTAAAACTGCCCACTGGCGGAACATGGTCGCAACTTTCACTGCCGAAGAGATTCTTGAGATAACCACCGGGCGCCTGGCCCAGGGCATGATGCCGGATGAATCCGATGCGGCAGAACTATGCATAGACACTCGCGAGATCCAAGAAGGCTCATGGTTTGTGGCTTTGCGAGGAGATCGTTTTGATGGGCACGATTTTTTAGGCGATGCTTTCTCTGCCGGGGCGATGGGCTGCATCGTCAGCGAACGCGGCAGTTATCCTATTGCCAGCTCATCTTTTCCACTGATTGCCGTCGACGATACGCTCATTGCTCTCAAGTGTCTGGCTCGAAACTGGCGCCGGCGTCTCAATCCTACGGTCGTTGCCGTGACCGGACGCAAGCTGCAGCCATTTGGAATCGTCACTCAGCTGATGTCCAGAGTGATGAGTTCGAATTTTGAAGAGCAATTTCACTTCGTGCCACCAACTGCGGTACTGCCGGCGGGCGAGGCATTGATTTGCCTGCTGTCAATGGATGAAAGCGCACGATACTGCCTGTTTGAGCTAACGCCGCGATCGGTGGATGAGCTTTCGCTGTTTTGTTCTGCACTGACACCGAATATCCTGATCATCACTGAGGAAGGATATCGGGATCTCAAAGCGGGCGCTGCCGGTGGTGATGCCATTGAAGCGCTTGGCGAAGTGCTGGCCAATCTGGATAGCAGGCGAAGGTTGGCTATCTCAGAGGATCCGCCTGGCTCAGAGTTGCACAAGTTTGTCCCCTATTTTCCGGGACGCCTGGAGGTTTTTGCCGAGGGGCAGACAAACCCTTTACCAGTCTCTGATTTCTTGGAAAACAGAGATCTGGCGCAGCACCTCTGGTGCGTTTTTACGGCCGCGCGCGAAATGGGATTGAATGAAGCAGAGGTTCTTTCGCTGCTTTCAATGGATACAGCTTAGTGAATCAGGCATTTTGCTGTGTGAGCAAGCGGCGATTGCGCGAGGCAAATAGATAGCACTGTTTGGTAATCCACATCGTGCCCGGCAATATGTAAAAAACAGCGGCCAGCTTGCCCAGGGGAAGATGTTTCAAAATCAGGGGAATGGCTTCAGGACCAGACCAGCGATTGCCATCCTCGTCAATAAGCATGAGGCTCCATGGTGAGCTATCCAGGTCGCTGATCAGCCGTTGTGCGCCAGGATTTCTTGAATCCCTGTCGACAAAGGTGAACACGTGTTCGCGATCCCACCATTTCACCAGAGTGCTGAATCGATGCACCATTGAGCATCTTTCGTCGCAGACGATGGTGAAAGACAAGTTTGTTGGGCTTTGAATGGTTGTTGTTTCCATTGCTCGCTTGCCTTTCTTGATATGGGTTATATACAGAATCTCAAAACGAGACTCTTGATGACTAGATTTGAGTTGCTTAATTTTAGCATTGCATTGAACATATTTGATACCAACTTTTTGAAAAATCTTTGTTGCTTGTCCTCTTGAATGGGTGACTAAAATGCCGATGCCACGCGGGATTTCAAGAGGTGCCCCAAAATAACTCAGGGCTTGTTTCTTGACTACTGTGTATGATCAGCCACACATCTTGAACTTTGCAAACCGATACTGTAATAGCGTCCTCTATTTGCTCTTTGTCCCGCGCGTGATACCTTGTTGTCAGGGAACTTCCAGGCGCAAGACGCGCCTTCTAATTGAGAGTTCCCGCCTGTGGAGCGAATACCATGAAGCCAGGAAAAAACAGACTGCGCGAATTTTTCAGCTCCAGTGCCGGCGACGGAACAGTCGAGTACGGCACTATCCTCGGCTATTCCGCGATTGCAATTGCGCTGGTGATAACGATTTTCAATGCAGCGCAATCGGGATTAATCGCCACTTTGACCGACGATGCGGCCGCACGCATTCACTGGGTTGCCGCCAAACAAGCCGGAACCTGGAACTGAATCAACGGACTTGAACAATGAAATGAGGCACCAGATGCGGGGTCGCATTAGTGCTGCTTATGCCGTGGTGTCGGACTGACTTCATGGCTTCGTCCGCGAATAACTATAGAAAGTAATAAATAGTCTGCGAAAAAATCGGCAGTTGGAATGTGGTTTTCCTTCTGGTCCTGAAACGTCCGCCGCAGCCTGCCAAAGCGATTGAACTGCGATCGGCTATGGGCAGGCTACACACGGAAGCAGGAAGCTATAGATTCAACTTCTTCTGCGCAATTACGACCAGTCCAGCGCTCTTAAGCCCCAGAAGAATCCGCATAGCGGCGCCGCGAGGCAAATGATGATGGTGATGAGAACAGCGAATCCCTCAATGGCGGGGCTGACTAAGGCTGCGAGGCTAATTACAGCGGAGCAGACTGCAACTGCAATACAACCGAATACAAATGCGAAAACAACTCCGACAATCAGATTCATGGAAAAAATTCCTAGACGTGGTTAAAAGATGATTGGTCGAGGTGGCTCTGCAGTCTGCCGACGGCGAAGTCGGACGGAAAGCAGAGCCACTTCAACCAGAGCGTTAGCGCATGTCGACGGAGCTTGCACCAACGAAGAACAAGACGATGAAGGCGATTACGCCGAGAACCCCAGCGAATGCGCCCGTGATGCCGATTGCGGAGAAAATTATCGAGGCGATAATTGTCCCTACGATTGCGCAAATCAGACCAGCGATGATGGGCATGGTGAATGTCCTTTGAAGTATCCCCCTATCGTTCTCACGCTTTTCCGGCTCTGCTTCTTCGACGCGTCACGGTCCTCTCAGCACGCAAATGCGCTGATTGACTGGAGAACTGCTTAGTGAATGAGGAGAAAGCCTTTGGAGAGAAAAACGGAAGTTGTGATATCGGGAGATTGCAAACCCAGCATTGATGAGCAGCACGTATATAGTCAAGCGGTTTTTGGGAAAACTTCAGGCCGCTCAATTGCGCGAGCCCTGGCGCCTGGAGCACCTTTACTCACCGTTACTTCGTAACGAGGGCTCTAATGAAACCGCGGAAACATCCCAAGCATCGTTGTTTTCGCCACAAGCCTGGTCCGGTGATTGTTCAATTACCTGGGCCGGTGTCAATCGTGCTTTGCTATATAACATAATAGAGCTGCTCGAAAAAAATGAAGGGTTCTGCAATCAAGGCGCATCTTTCGATACTCTCTGAAAGCAGAACCCTTCGAGCTCAAGGTCTGAGCAATGCTTAGCGAACGCGCGGGCAGGTGCCGCCGGACATGGCGTCCAGCTCTGCAATGCGCTTTTCGACGGGCGGGTGATGTTCACCCAATCCACGCCACCAACGACCGAGGCGAGCGCCCAGGCTCTTATCGGCACCAGTCTCATCGTCCTCGTCAAAGGCGTTGACGATAAAGAGAGGCTTCATGCCGCGAGTCAGAGTGACCATGCGCAGATCACGACGCTGGCGCATCATGAAATTGCGGATCTTCTGCAGCGCAGTCGAAAGCGCGCAGGGGTCATTGGTCCACTGGGCAGCCAGCACGTCGGCAGCGCTTTCGCGGCAACGGCTGACGAACAGGGCCAGGAACTTGGTGAAGACGCTTACCACGTAGAACAGAAGCAGCATCATGATGAACCCGGCGACGCCGCCATCAGGCGTGAAGAACCGCTTCTTGTCCTTGTCCACCTTGTCCGACAGCTTGTCGAGCAAAGGCGATTCACCGCCAGAGAAGACGCCACGGAAGAGTCCGGGCAGTCCGGCGGCAAGAACGATGGCGAACAGCGAACCCATCACAGCCATGAACGACCCAATCGAAACGTCGTGGCACTTCACGTGTGCGAGTTCGTGGGCGAGAACGGCTTTGAGCTCGGCGTCGGTGAGGTCGAGGTGCAGCAACCCTTCGGTTGCGGCAATGAAGCTGTGTGCCGGATTGCGGCCAGTCGCAAAGGCGTTCGGCATCGGGATCGGCGAGATGTACACTGGCGGTTTCACCGTAAGACCGGTGACCGGATACAGCTCATCGACCAGGCGAACGAGGCGCTGGTGATCAGGGTTGTGCGCGTTTGGCGCGCGGCATTTCATCAGCTTCAGAACGAGCGTGCCGCTGTGATACCAGCTAAACACCGGCACCAAAGACCACGCAGCGAGAAGCACAACACCCCATGTGAAGCTCAACCCGAAATACATCAGGGCGGAGACTGCAAGCACGGACATGAGAGTTATGCCAAAGATAGTTTTGAACCAGGTCGACGCAAGGCGGCGCTTAGTAGCGGCAGCGTCAAACCCGTGAGAGTGATTGTTGGGCATCTCACGACTCCTTCAGATTTTTTGCATTTCGAACCGCGCCGATCTTGGTCAAGACTCAGCAGCGGTGCGGGAGGTAGGTATTTCCAGTCAGCGAAAAGCCGGCCTACAACCCCCGCATGCTGCTAGGCATGTGAGTTTTGAGAATTAAGCCGGGAAACGGGAGATATAGCTTGAGAGCTAGATACCTGTAAGAGAAGAAAAGAAAGGGTGAAACGGAAGAACACTAATCCAGTCATGACGCCAGTTACTAGAAGACTGTTAAAACAGTAATCTTGAAACGCGCGGTTACACCTCGCACGGCTAATGTAGTCAAGGCTTCGCAGCTAGCGAGTTGGTTGAGTGGGTAAAAGTCAAGCGGCGCTACTTCTTTGCCTTGGCGTCCTTTTTACCGCCGCAACAGCCTTCGCCAGGTTTGCCCATCGGCTTGCTGTTTGTCTCTTGACTGCCTGTGAACGGGTCAAAAATTGCTTTGCCCTCATCGTGTTTTTCGGCCGCCGTCGGACCACTACCTGGTGCCCATATTCGTGTTTTCCAATATTTTTTGATGGCTTCGCTAGGCTGTTCGTTGAAGGGATAGTGCGGTCCCCAATTCAAATCGACGGCCTTTTGAATTTCGGCAATCGATGCGCCTTTGTGATGCATTTTGTAAGCCATCATCAACTCGCCCTGACAGTAGGAGCAGTCAACGCTGTGGTCGCATGTGTAGCAGTCCAATAGAGTCGCGTGCTCGTCTGTGTAATCGCATCCGCAATAGCAAAACAGACTTTGGAGGAGCTTTGGTATTCGTTTAGCGCCCATGTAGACCATTTTGACTTTGCCAATCCACTCAGGTTTCATCCATACTTTCGCGGACAGTTCTTTAGAATCGGTCTCGCCGTCAGACTGGCTGCTGTCCGGCGTTTTTGTTTCCGTCGTGGTGGTGGTCTTGGTCCCTGCAGGAGTCGTCGCTGTAGACGTCGTAGTTGTCTTAGAAGCCGCTCCAGTCGTGACTGTAGACGTGTTGGTCGTCACTGCCGTTGCCGTCTTTGTGCTCGGTGAGCAACCGGCAAACACGACTGATGCGGCAATTGTCAGCCACGACCAAGCCGCACGATTCGAAAACTGTTTTGATAAGTCCAATTTATTGAAATCCAAGTTATAGAAGCCCCTGAAGCATCCCGAAGTCAAAGACTACATAAGTGTAATTTGTAACACACAACGTACCCGCTCAGTTTTCCGGGGCTTCTGAGGTTGTAATTTGGTATGATCGGCTCTTCTGGGGCTCACTCGGTCATATCATGCTGGACTTTGATGTCGTAGTAATTGGTGGAGGGCATGCCGGCGTCGAAGCTGCAAATGCAGCATCACGCCTGGGTCTAAGCACGCTCATGCTGGCCGTCAATCTGGACACCATCGGCGCCATGCCCTGCAATCCAGCGGTTGGTGGTCCCGGCAAGTCGCACCTCGTTAAAGAAATCGATGCTCTGGGCGGCGTCATGGGCATTGCTGCCGACGCTACTTATTTGCAGATGCGCGTCTTGAATTCCAGCCGCGGTCCTGCCGTGCAGTCGCTGCGCGCCCAGAGCGACAAGCGCGAGTATTCGGCCTGGATGAAGTGCTTTATGGAGTCTCTGCCCAATGTCACTTTGCGGCAGGGCATGGTCAAATCATTGATCGTGGAAAACGGCAAAATCGCCGGTGTTGAGCTGGCCTTTGGCGATCGCATTAAAGCGAGAGCGGTGGTACTTTGCGCCGGCACTTTCCTGGAAGGCACAATTTGGATCGGCAAAGAAACCATGCCGGCCGGACGCGCCGGTGAATTTCCTGCGATCGGGCTTTCCTCCATGCTCAAAGCCATGGGTTTCCGCATGCCGCGTTTGAAAACCGGCACGCCGCCTCGCATCGACGGGCGCACCATCAATTATGCTCAACTTCCGGAAGTGCCGGGTGACGATTCCCCGCAATTCTTCTCGTTTCTCGACGGGCGACCGGTTTTGCCGCAAGTGCCTTGCCATCAGACCAGAACCACTGAGCGCACGCACGAACTTATCAATGCCAATTTGCACGAATCGCCGATGTATTCCGGTTTGATCGATGCAAAAGGTCCGCGCTACTGTCCTTCAATTGAAGACAAGATCGTGCGCTTTGCCGACAAAGAGAGCCACTCGCTTTTCTTGGAGCCGGAGGGTCGCTCTACCTACGAGGTTTATCTCCAGGGATGTTCGACCAGCCTGCCGGTGCACATTCAGCATGAAATTGTTGCCTCTCTGCCTGGTCTCGAAAATGCAGTCATGGTCCGTCCGGCCTATGCGGTGGAGTATGACTATCTGCCTGCCGTGCAGTTCAATCACACTTTGATGATGAAGGATTTTCCCGGATTTTTCGCTGCCGGACAAATGCTTGGCACAAGCGGATACGAAGAGGCTGCTGCCCAGGGTATCGTCGCTGGTATCAACGCGGCGCTCTACGTCAAAGAGAAAGATCCCTTTATCCTCTCGCGTTCGTCCAGTTATACAGGCACTTTGATTGACGATCTGGTCTCCAAAGAAATTGGTGAGCCGTATCGCATGATGACCTCGCGTTCTGAATATCGTTTGCTCCTGCGTCAAGACAATGCCGATCAGCGTTTAACACCGCTGGGCCGTGAACTCGGCATGGTGGACGATCACAGGTGGGAACTGTTTGAGCGCAAGCAAGCCGGCATGAGAGTGGAGCGCAAGCGTTTGAAAGAAACTCGCGTCCATCCGTCAGCTGCATGGGATGCCGCTCTGGCTCCTGTGGATGAAAAGCTGAAACAAGCAATGACCCTGGAAGAAATCTTGCGCCGACCAAAAGTTCCATATTCACTTGTGGAGCAGCTGGTGCCTGCAAATGCTGACAGCGCCTTCGAATGGCCGCTTGAAGTTGAAACCGACGTCAAATATGAGGGCTATATCGCCCGTCAAAAACATCAAGTCGAGCAGGCTGAAAAGCTTGACGGGGTGAAGCTGCCCGCCGACATTGATTATATGGCGGTGGAAAATTTGTCCAAAGAAGCACGCGAAAAACTCAGCCGCATTCGTCCGGAAACGCTTGGCCAGGCTTCGCGCATGGGTGGTGTTTCGCCTGCAGATATTTCCGTATTGTTGATCATCCTGGAAGCCCGCCGTCGCTCGCGCCGTGGCGGCAAGCACTCTGATAGCGTCGTCCACAGCGAAGCGTAGCCGCCGCATTGCATGTGGCAATTTTTAAAAACGCGCGTGCAACGCGCGCGCTACGAATCAGGTTTCAATGACCTTTCGGCATAACACTGGCGTTGACTTTGTGTTCTTGTTTTGTGTGTGTCTTTTCGCGAATTGCTATAGCTCTTTCTTTGAACGTTTTTGCCTCGGCACTGCGTCCCATGTGACTGAGCACTTCGGAATAATTTTCCAATAGACCTGCTACATAAGGGCATTCTTTGCCATAGTTGTGCTCGGCAATTGAAAGGCGCTCTTTACAGATTTGCTCTGCATCTTTATCTCGGTCTTGATCGAGATAGATGTGATAGAGAGTGCCCAGCCAGGAGACCATTTGAATGTCGTTTGGCCCCGTCAATTTTTTCTGGATATCGATGCACTTTCTCGCTGATGTTTCGGCGAGCGAGTAATTGCCTGCCCGCTCATAGTGCATGGCCAGCTGATTCAACGCGGCAACTGTTCGATCGTTTTGATCACCGAATGCGTCTTTGTTTATCTCATACATCTTTTCAAAAGCTTTTCGGCCTTTTTCGAATTCTCGAGAGCGATCGCAGTTCCACCCCAGGCGCTCCAAATCCTGGATATAGGTCCGCGAATTTGCCGAATCCGGAACGCCCAGATCGGTCATTCCCGGCTTGCTGCAAGATTTCTTGAAGGCGTCCTGATTGAATTGTTTTGAGCGGGTCTCAATTACCTTCTCGAGGATGTTCATTGCTTTGGCATATTCTTGAGCGCTTTCCAGCCGCAATGCCTCCTGCTCCTTCACCTGCAGGCTTTGATTAACGTCTGATTTTGCCAGGCAATCGGGATGGCAAAGGATAAGGAGGCAGGCTAGAGAGACTAATGCTGCGAGGGTTTGAGACACTTTGGTTTTATTCATCTTGCTCGCCCTGTGTGCTAGCCGACTGGAACTACAGAAGTCTATTTTACTTTCTTTAGAATTTCTGAGGGCTTGTCTGCGACCACATGCGGATACGGTCCGCCGTAACCACGCTCCCACTGAGATTGAATCTCCTTCCAGGGCACTTCGTAGTACCTGCCCCAGGATTGCACAGTCAGTTTTGGTCCGTCTTTGGTTTCGGTGACGTTGGTGACGATTACCCAGTGTGCCTCTGACGCTCCGGTCATGTACATAATCGCTACCGGCTTTTTGTCTTTGATGTTTTCTTTCAGCACGTCGAGCGGTTCTTTGCCGTTTTCGATACTGCATGAATTGAACTTTTGGCCCGAGAGTTCGCTCATATTTTCGGCAAATTTATCAACGCGCATTCCAGGTCCCCAGCTGCGACGGCTCCAGGTGTCAATGTCGGCCGGATTCTTTTCCACGCCGTAAAGCCTGAGCAGATTACTGACGCCTGTGATGCCGCACTTGCCGTCCATCTTGGTTGCGGGCGGATGATTCCAGACATCGGGCAGGTTGGGATCAGGTTTTTCGATTGGCGCCAGAGGCACATTTCGTTTTTTATCGTCGGAATGCGCACCGATAGGAATGGGCCAGCCTTCCAAAAACGCCGGGCGCAAATCTTCCAGATGTAAACTCGGCAAGCGATAACCACCGAGTGTGGTATCGCTCATCCCTTGCTGGTAAATGTGCCGAAGACCGAGAGGAGTTATGTCGTTGAAATCTGTGCTGTAACTATCCCATGCGGCAGCTTTTCCAGTCGCATCAAAGCGACTGTCATATTCGTGTGTAGTCATTTTGCAGTCCTTCCGTGTGGTCGAGTTTGCTCAACGCTTATTGAGTTTCGGCAACACTCAAAAGGCAATTATCAACCGCAAGACGCGGTTAAAATCTGGGGCGATGCATGGGGGTGAACATCAGAAAATTTGTTTTCTCACCGTAAACTTAGCTCTGGCTTGTTGCAAATTCTTTGCAGCAAAGACTGGGCAATTTCAAATAATTGCGTTCGCTTCAGTTTTTTGGATTCGATTGACTAGCGCTTAATCACTTCCACGGAGCATTCGGATCGCTCTGCAATTGCTTCAGATACGCTGCCGATCAGCACTCTGTCCACCCAGCCTTTGCCTTTGCAGCCGCTCACTATCAAGTCGGCATTCCATTGCTTGGCTCCGTCAACGACTACATCTCTGGGGTCGCCTTGCAGTATGTCGAAGGAGACGCTCGCCTGAGGGAGTTTTGTGGTCAAAAGTTCGCAGACCTGCTTGAGATGCGTCTGTGCATCCGTTACTTGCTTGTTTCTGAATGTTTCCAGCGCTTGAATTTCATGAGTGTCCTGTGCTTCGTTCATGTATTCAACCAGAGTGGGAACCGCAGTGGCACACAAGATTTTCGTCCCTTCTTTCCAGGGGCGCGACGCGATTCTCTCCACCACGTGATCGGAAAATGGTGAATCATCGAGCGCCAGAAACACTCGCATCTCGCCTTCTTTTTCAGGTTTGTGGCGGCGCACTACTCTCACCGAACAAGAGGCGGCCACTACAAGAGAGTGCGATACTGCACCCATTACCACCTTTTTGATGCCCCTCAAACCACGCGAACCGACAATTAACATATCGGCAGGCCAGCGCTCCGCGCACTGGAGGATTTCCGACTTTGGATTTCCCTGGCTGACGGTGCCTGTAACTGTTGCGGTTGCGGGCAGTCTTTCTTTGAATTGTTCAACTGCACGGTCGACAACCGTTTGAGCAGATGCCACCATGCGTGTCACCGTCGGCGGTGGCGAAAACGAGGTGTCCACGACGCTCAAGATTTGGAATGAGCATGGCTCCGGCCAGGGAGAACGGAGAGTCTCCTCAATAGCCGCTTCAGAGTGATCCGAGCCGTCACAGGCGAGCAGAATTTTCATGTCATCGAACCTCTAGGATCTGTGAGAGCGGATCAACTTTAAGATGCCGCGACTGGTGCGGGTATCAGTCTGTACATCAAGGCTGTGGAGTCAGGTCCGCAGCTCTTGAATTGATCCAGTCCCTCGATTTCGAATTCCTTACCGACGCGCTGCATGTCATCTCTTAGCGTGGCAAGATAAAGCCTTGTCGAGTGGTCGATCAACCCCAATGAGGGTGTGCAATGAAGCACGACCTTATTCACATTTTCGGGAATTGTATCGAGAATGCCGCGAGCCTTCAATGCATTAAAGCAATGAAAAGAGCCGGTCAGGTAGACGTCCATCACTTCGTTTTCAATGGCTGTTTTTTCAATCGGGGCTTTAGACAGCGTCCCCATGCTTATTCCAGCCTTCTTGGCATAGAAGATGAGAACCAGTCCTTCCAATAACATTCCGGAGAAGATTCCAAGCATCAGGTCCGAAATCAGGGTGACAAAGATAGTCAGCGAGAAGACGGCCAGTTCGGCACCACCGAGTTTGATCATGCTGCGCCACTTGTGCAAACCGGCAAGTTTGTATCCGATGTGCATCAAAACGGCTGCCAGGGCGGCGATTGGAATCATGCGAATGATTGAGCCGGCAAAGAGCAGGAAAGTAATCAAAAATAGTGCGTTGTAGAAGTTAACCCAGGCAGTTCTGCCACCAGAGACAATGCATGTCGTGCTTTTGATAATTCCTGGAATGATGGTCAGACCACCGATCATGGCTGAGCAAATGTTGGAAATTCCCATGGCGAAAAGGGTGCGGTCCGGATCCGATTTTCTGTGAAATGGATCGATTCGATCGACTGCTTGTACTGTGGCAAGAGATTCTGTTCCATCCACAAAAGTGAGCATGAAGATGAATAGAATCACGTGCGGCAACATTGGCATCGCCGTAATAATGTCTTGAAAATTAGGAAAGACGAAGCCGTGCTCAATAAGGTTGTCCGGCACCTTGACGAGATAATTGGCGTCGAGATGATACATGTGCCCGAGAATGGCGCCCACTACTACGACCGTCAATTGGGGCGGAATATATTTGAGCGGACCGCGTCTAAGCGAAGTCAATTGAAAAAGAAGCAGTAAGCAAATTACTCCAATTGAAAAAACGCTCGAGTTGAGGTGATTGGAGATTTCGCTTGGCGTTTCAAAGATGATTGGAAAGAATTCGTGGGCTTGAAATTTGCTGCCGATAAAGTTGGGGATTTGCTTCGAGAAAAGCAAAAAGCCGATCGATGCCAACATACCGTGGATGGCAGCCATCGGAAACATGCGACTAAACTTGGCTGCTTTCAACCAGGTCAGAATAATCTGAACAACCCCGGCCATCATGATCACGCAAAGCACGATGCGATAGCCGCGATCCATGTCGCCGTGGCCCAGATCCGTTATGGCTGTAAAGAGTACCGGTGCCAGCCCCGCTGCAGGTCCGCAAATGCTTACATACGAGCCGCCCAGGAAGGGAAAAATCAAACCGGCAATGATTTCCGACGTCAGCCCGCATATGGGTGGAGCGCCCGACGCCAGTGCGATTCCGAGCGAGAGTGGTACGCTGACGAGTGCCACGACCAGAGCGGCCAGAACATCGTGCCGCCAGTGTTTTAAGCCTGCCAGACCATTTTGAGGCGGCTCTTGATAAAGAGGCGGCCTCACTTTATTTGCTGATTCCATTAATGATTATCCCGGGGGTTTTTAGAACGGTGAGGGGTGGATGTGACTGATAATCGCACCCGGCGTAAATTTGGACTGCGCAGCTCGGGGAGGCTTTTCGTATAGTCAGCGCTCATCAGGCGCAAGCGAAAACCTCATGGAGATGCTAGCAAGCGTTTGTGATCGCCTAATGATCGTTTTGTCAGGACATTATAAATTGTCATTCTATATTGTTGAATATTCCAGGGTTCAGCTTATTGTAGCTCGCTCTGGGCTGGTGCACCATATTTGGTGGCGGTCGCGGTGCGCGGCGGCTTTCTCTGTCCCGCATCAAATTCGAAGTTTTTTCGCGATTTAAGGCTGTCGATAGTGGATACAGATCTCTTGGTAGTTTCACTTATCTTTGAATAGGCAGTCTGCGGGCTAATAGTTTGTCGGCTAAAGCGCTACACTCTAGCTTCATATGGAAAACTCAAAAACAAACTTCAAAACGCGGACGACACTTGCATGCTTGGGCTATGCGTTTCTATCTTGTTCGCTCTTGTCCTTGCCGGCGTCTGCGGACTATCCAACCTACCGGCCTCAGCAACTGCAATTAAAGTCTCAGCAAAAATGGAATTTGATTCCGGTTGAGCAAAAATCGGCTCAACCATCGGCCGAAGAGACCACGGTGGAAACATTGAAATCGGCGCCGGGTTCAACGCCTGGATCGCTTCCAGCCCAAACTCGAACGCCGGCAAGTTCGACATTTTCGCCTCAATCTAGGATGCCTGCTCCAGGCTCGATTCCTGCCTCTGGCTCGATTACTGCCCCTGGAGCTATTCCTGCCCAAACGCGGACACCCCCTCCAGCCCAGCATTCCAGCTTGAAATTACAGGCCGGCATAACTCATAGCGAGGTTCTTGCCCCACTTCCTGAGGCGCAAAGACCAGGTCGAATTTTTCGAGGCGATGCCATGATTCCAGGCGCTCAGCGCGTAAAACGTCTCAAAGTGCCGGATTGGATGGCTGGTATTTGGCAGCGCTCTGAGGCTAAAGAAATCTCGAGGGTGGAGCTGCCTGCGGGCCAAAAGCTTAAGCCCGTGGGCAATCAAGTAGCTCGCGTAAAAGATGTTTTTGGTAGCTACCGGGACGGCACAGGTCAGGTATGGCAAATTTTCAATCCTTTGAAAGCAAGCGGGCAGGTCGATCGCGGGGTTTCAATGGATTACCACCGCGTCCATAGTTACGATTTGGTAATTACTGGACCGAAGAGCGTAGTGGTTGCGGTTCAAGCCACGCATACGATGGTGAGCAAGGCCAATCGGAGGATTGCGAAGGTTTATCAGGACGAGGAATTGAACAGATATTCACTTTCGCCTGACGGCAAGCTGCAGACAGACAGCTCCGTCAAGGTTTTTGATATGGATGGAAAGCCATTTATGCTTACCAGGACTCTATCTTCGGAGATTCGGCTGCCTCCAAAAAATTGGCCTCCCCGCATCAACAGCACGTTGCAGCGCAATTAGAGCTTTACAAAAACCCCGAAAAATCAAATTTGTTTGTCCTTAAAGAATAAGGATCACCCGTAAGGGGTAATAATAGAAATGAAGCTGCTCGTCCCTCGAGTGTCTGTTCACGCGCCATCATCCCGGAACGTGAAGAAACTAGATCGGCAAACGGCGCCAGCTGACGGGAATCTCTTTAAGGAACTATCCTGACCGTGGACTTTTTCAAATCCAAACAGACCCTTCACCGCTATCCGACCGACTTTCTAATTGGCGATTTGCTTGTAAAGGCTGGAGTTATCAGTCAAAGCAAACTTGATGAAGCCATTAAATTGTCCGGCGCTAAGCATTTGCAACTCGGTCAAATGCTCGTTTTGGGTGGCAGCATCAATGCCAACCAGCTCCAGGCTGCAGTTGATGCGCAATCGCTGGTCAGGGATAGAACTATAGACCTCAATGAAGCTTTGAAGGTTTTGAAGCAGGCTTGTAAGACAGGGCAGACTATTGCCGAGGTGGTTTCATCGGGGTCGACAAAGTCAGCCAGCGGTCCCACCAATAAGCTCGGCGAAGTATTATTGGAAGCCGGACTGATTAACAGCGATCAATTTTCTAAAGCGATGCAACGCAGCCTGGCAACAGGCCTGCCGCTTGGGCGCATCCTTGTCCTCAACAATACTCTAGCCGACGCGATTCTCAGCCTGGCTCTAGACCTTCAGGTGCGAATTCGCGACGAAATGATTACTCGAATCGAAGCTGTCGATGCCTTGCGCAGTGCTGCCGGCATAGAGGGCGACGAAATGCCCGACCCAAATAGGGTTGCACAGGCTCAGGCTGCTCTTAAAGCGCCGCGCAAACATGGGGTTCGAATTGGTGAGATGTTTGTTCGTGCCGGTTTGCTCACCGAAACCGACGTTATGAATGCGCTTGAGACAGGTTTATCCACTGATCAGCTGATCGGACAGGTATTAGTAGGTCAGGGTTTTATCACCGAGCAGATTTTGGAAGCTGCGCTCGGCTTGCAAAAAATGGTGGATGGAAATCATGTTGATGTGGATAAGGCGATAGACACCCTGTCTATGATCCACAGTCAGGGCATTACCTATGACGAAGCGGTAGAGTCCCTGCAAATTGTCGAAGTGACGACAACAGAAACCATAAGTTTTGACCACATGCTGGTTTTGGCGCGAATTCTCACTGAATCGGAAATCGAAGAAGCCTTCCGGCATGCAATGGAGCAGGCAAAAATTGTCGGTCAAATATTGATGATGACCGGTCATATTGACAAAAGTTCGCTCAAGGCGGCTCTGAGAGCCCACTTCTTACTGCAAAAGGGCGTTATCTCGCAGGATGATGCTGTGGTCGGCCTGGATTACACGATGCACAGCTCAAATAAGTTGTCCTTCGATGGTGCACTACAAGAACTTGGTTGGGACATTTCGAATCTGCCGCACGATGAAGTTGATCCTGAAACTCGTGCGATGGAAGAAGCACGCAAAGACTTCGGTGTTACCAGCGAGGACGAGCTGTCGAAGTTCGTGGATAAAGCCAAAGCTGGAGGCGCCGAAACTTCTGAAGCGGAGCCGGTTGAGCCGGATGAATTGACACAGGAGGCTTCAGCTAAGGCGGAAGAACTGGCTGCCACGGAAAGATCTGAAGAGCGTGCGCCTCTGGACGGAGGTGAGATTAGCGTCCGCTCCGGAGCCTACGACAACCAAAATATTACGACTGAAGAAGCCGCGGCGGCTGCCCAGGAAGAAGAAAGCTGGGAGGCACCTGAAGAACCCGCTGATGAAGAGCAAGAGACACCTAAGCGCTCGCTTTCCGGCTTGCTCTCACACGAAGACCTGCAACCTGTGGATTCTGACGAGGAGCAAACGAAGGAAGCAGAAGTCGCTGCAAAAGTTGATGCTGCAACGGCGCCACCCAAGGCTGGTAAATTTGCCAATTTATTGAGCGGAGATGAACCCGCATCGAAGAAAGCACCTGCCGCCTCAGTCGAGAAGGATGCCGAGCTAGAAGCTGAAAAAGCAGCAGTTGCGAAAAGAGAGACGGAACGAATTGCTGCAAATGTAGCTGCAGAAAAAGCAGAAGTAGAAAAATTAGCGGAAGAAATTCGTACTGCTGAGAGAGCCGCTGCTGATAAGAAAGCCGCAGCGGATAAGGCTGCAGCGGAAAAAGCAGCGGCAGAAGAAGCAGCAGCAGAAAAGGCAGCAGCTGAAAAAGCGGCCGCTGAAAAAGCAGCAGTTGAAAAAGCAGCAGCTGAAAAAGCAGCGGCAGAAAAAGCAGCAGCGGAGAAAGCAGCTGCTGAAAAGGCTATAGCTGAGAAAGCGGCCGCTGAAAAAGCTGCTGCGGCAAAGGCAGCGGCCGCTCCGGTAGCGACTCCACCTGCGGTTGGCGGTGCTGCTGAGCCTAAGAAGTTTGGCTCGTTCCAGAGTCTATTGTCAGATGGTCCGGCGGTAGCACCAGCAGCAGCTCCGGCAGCGGCTCCAGCCGCTGCACCAGCACCAGCAGCCGCGACACCGGCACAACCTCCAGCGGCAACACCAGCAGCATCGGCTGCTGCAGCAAAACCAGCCACCCCCAATGTCGCGGCCGCACTGGCTGCATTGACCAGACAGCATCCGCCCAAAGAAGAGTCTGGAGCACCGGGCTCTCAGCCGGTTTCCTCCACACCTGCAGCGGGATCAGCGCAGGGCGCATCGCCGGCAATACCGCGTCCACAGCCGGCGCCGACTCAATCTTCAAGCGGTGTGCCTGCCGCTCAACCGGCCGCGCGTCCTGCCCAAACTGCGGTGCCTGCACCTGTTGCCGCTCCGGGCGCACCAAAACTTTCTCCAAATCAAGTTCCTGGCGGCTCACGTCCACCTGGTCAACCTGCACCGGCAGGAGTTGCAGCGCAAACTTTGCAACCGGCTGCCGCTCATCCGGGCGGACAAAATGGTGGTGGAAACGCCCCCGGTGCCGCTCCGCGGGTATCCGTCCCTGCTCCTGGGGCGACGGCAGCAGCAGCTCCGGCCGCTCAAGCTACGGCGGTGAAAAACGATGACGACGTGAAGGGCGCACTGAGCGGCGCATATGCGCGTCTGGCAGAAAGCTATTATGAGCAGGGCAATTATAGTGAAGCGCTAGGCCTGTACGAGAAGATCTTGTCGGTGCGCGAACAAGAGCTTGGCGAAAGCGATGCGGAATTGATTTTCGATATCAATAATGTCGTGAGAGTTTTGTTGGTGCAGAACAAGCTTATTCAGGCTGAGGCATTTGTTCGCCGAATCATTGGCATACTAGAAATGACTCAACCAGATGACTCACAAAAGCTCGCCGATATGCTTAATACCCTGGCTCAGATTTACTTCCAACAGAACAAGTTTGAGCAGTGTCAGCCTATTTTGGATCGCTCTGTTCGCCTCAAGCAGCAGGTTCTAGGTGAAGACCATGTGGATATGGCGGATTGCTACCGCGACTACGCGCGGTTGATGCGGAAGATCAACCGCACGGAAGAAGCGGAACAGTATTACAACAAAGCGAAAGCAATCCTGGGCAGGGCTCCAAAGCAAGCTGTGGTCTAGCTTTTACTAGCAGAGACTGACTTCTGAGACCATCCAGGCCGCGAAGATATCTATCACTTTTTAGAAATAGCGATTGAACATCCTGGCTAACTGGTTTTTGTTGAATCTCATGTTGCCTGGGTTTTGACCATAAAAATAGTTGGAGTTATTTCCCCAACCATTATTCCAGCCATTCATGTGTCTGTTATTCCAATTGCGATTCCAGTTGCCATTGCAATTGTTGTTGTTGTTCCAATTGTTGCCGAAGTTGTTGAAACCATTGTTCCAGTTTCGATTCCAGTTGCCTCCATTGTTCCAACTGTTACCACAGTTGTTCCAACCGTTATTGCCGTTGTTCCAACCATTCATCCAATGATTTTGGTGTCTCCAGCCGTTGTGACGTCCATTGTTGCCAAACCAGCCGTTATTCCAGCCTTGCCATCCCATGTTTCCGTGATTCCAGCCATGATGGCCTTTTGCCTCGGCGGCTTGCCCGGCCAGTGCCGAGATCAGTAAAGCCGAGAGAAAGATCGAAGAAACCTTCATATAGCAGCTCCTCATATTTCGCCTGACGAAAAGCCGAGACGTCTATGAGGAGCCCATGTTCCCCGGAACTAACCTCTTGATGTCCGATTGTTTCGGACATTTCTCAAGGTGCACCCTATCCATTTTTTATGCAAAACATACCGACGTTGCTTAGTAGTAGCGTCTGCTGCTCATGCGCTTATTGAGTTCCCTCATATCGTGTCTGGAATAACCATTGTTCCAAGCCTGATAGCGGTTGCGGCGATTGTTTCCCCAGCCTCGGTTCCAGCCCATTCTTTGACCGTTGTTCCAATTTCCATTGTTCCAATTGCCATTGTTCCAGCTTCTGTGGTGATCATTGTCTCGCCAACCATGATGATCTCTTGCTTCAGCGGCTTGTCCGGCCAACGCAAAAATCATGACAGCAGCGAGAAAAATTGATGATATTTTCATTTCCATTCCTCACATTCAGTTTGTCTGTCTTTTGAGACGTGCCGCGGTGCTAGCAGTTCCCTTGGCAAGGCTGTAGATGAAACATTGAATTGCTTCGTGACCAGATGGTTGTTCTTTTGTTCGTCCGATAACTGACATAGCTATGACTCGGAAATTGATCGGTTCCCACCAGGTCGGTGGAACCGGCTGTATGCATATTGATTATCGACAGTGGCTTGAATCTATATATTCGAATTGTCGAGCATAGCGACGGATAAATTTCTTCCAAACACGTTTTTTCGGCACTGACTGTGGTGGCACGATTTTTTGTGCAGTCCAGTGCTTGACGTATCACTGGGAACATAGGTTAATTCCTTTGTGTCGTTAAGAGATGATGATCAACTGGCGGTTGGAGATAATTGGAGGTTGTTATGAAATATTCGGTGTCGCACAAGAAGGCACTTTCTGTGGTGGCAGTGGCCGGTACATTGTTTGCGCTCGTTCCTGCAGCACTTGCATCGGCTGATACCACATTGCAAGGCGGAGCTGCGAAGTCGAAGTATCAAGCTACTGGAGTCAAAGGTTATTTTCAGCGCCATCCCAAAGTGAAAAGCGCTACCCTGGGAGCCGGTGTTGGAACCGGCGTAGGAGCCGTTACCGGGCTGATTTCCGGTAAAGGAATCATGAGGGGAGCAGCGATTGGTGCCGGCACCGGCGCTGGTGTCGGACTCGTGAGCAGCAGCAGCACTCTTAAGAGACATCCGCTAGTCAAAGACACAGCTACAGGCACATTACTTGGAGCAGGATTGGGATTAGCTGCCAGTCGCGGACACGGAAAGGGCAAGAAAGTCGCCGAAGCCACCGCACTTGGTGCAGCTCTGGGACTGGGCACAGGATTCCTGAAAGACAAGTTCTAAGCGCGTTTTTCAATTCAGCGAAAATGATCTGAAAGGGCGGGTAAAACCGCCTTTTCGTTTTTGAAAAGCCAGCCAAATGACCTGTGACAAATGCAACGGTTCCTATATATAGATAAATCTCTATCCTAAATTACTCGGTCAGCTTCAGGTCTTTCAATGAGCCCATGGTCTGGCTGGCTTTGAGACCCTGTTCAACGCCTCCCTGAGGCGTTTGTGCAAGTTGTTGAGGCACTTGATGAGAGGAAGCTTCCACGGCTTGAGGAGGCTGTCCCGCAGCCGGTTTTGCACTGGCCATCTTGTCGGCTGCATGCTGCCCGTGCTGCTGAGGTGCGCTGTGATTCTGCGGTCCGCTGTGGTGTGCCGTTTGAGCATCATGGGACGGTGCGCTGTGATGGGCGGTCGTGTGGCTGGCGGTTGCATTGTGCGAGGCCATGTTGTGTGAAGCTGCATGGTGCGCGCCCGATGAATCTGCCAGCGTGGCGTGATGTTCTCCGCCCGTCATGTGGAGTTGTTGTCCGGGATGAATCAGGCTTGGATTGTCGCCTATCACATTGGTGTTTTGCTCATATAAATGATGCCAGTTTTGACCGCCGCCCATGTGATCCTTGGAAATGTCCCAGAGATTGTCGCCCGGTTTTACTGTGTAGTCGGCGTTGGCGGTTATATGGCTGCCATCGCCCAGGTTGAGTTGGGCTCCTGGGTGAATGAGAGCAGGATTTCCGCCGACCACGTCTTGATTGAGCTTGTAGATGTCTTGCCACTTAGTGCCATCGCCCAGATTATTGCGGGCAATGTCCCAGAGGTTGTCGCCGGGTTTGACGGTATAGGCTGAGGCTTCAGATGGGGACTGCGCAACTTGCTGTCCGGCAGCCTCTGGCTTAAGGAGGGATTGCTGGTCGGCGGCCTGTGGCTGTGTAGTCTGTGGCCGCGCCATGTCCACATGTTGTCCGGCAGAGGGCTGGACTTGAGGGGCTGGCTGTTGTGGAATCTGTGCTTGAGGTATGTTGGAGCTGTTGCCTTGCATGCCGCCCAGTTGCGGTCTGAATGCACTGCCGCCGTTGTCGAATGCCAATTGCTGATGCTGCATGAAGTCGTCGCCCACGACCAGGTCGTGAGGATTGCCGATGTCTGCGCCAGTGGTCTCGTAAGTCGGCTGGGTGGAGAAGTCGGCATGTCCGCCCACATTCAAATCTGCCTGAGGAATATCGCCAAAGTGCTGCAGGTTGCCCATTCCGGCCGTGCCGGCCGAAGCCATGTCGCCCAGGCCGGTCATTTGGCCGGTCATCATATTGGTGCCCAGGTTGCCCATGCCGATGGAGCCGAGACTTTGTCCCAGAGTAGCGAATATCGGTGCGTTGGCGGGCAGGAGTGAGAGGCTCATGGGCAGGTGTTCGCCCATGGTACTCATGGATGAAATCAATCCTTCATTGGCACGATTCAACCACTCGAATGGATTGAAGGCGGAAATGAATTCCTGAAGCGGCATGAACAGAGCGCCAAGGGCTTCGAAGAATGAGCTGATCAAGCCGATATGTCCGGGCATTCGCATGATCAGCTGGATGATCGGCGAGATCGGTTCGGCGCCAGGAGTGAGAGCGGCAATGGCGGCGTCTGCGCCCGGGGCAAAAGCAGCTGCCTCGGCACCGGTAGGCACCAGCGGCATGTGGGCCATTTGGGCCATCGGGGCAGCTTCGAAAGCCAGATTATGGGCGCTGTTGAATGCTAGTTCAGAGCCGGCGTTGAAGTTGAGAGATTGATTGGAAAAATTGAGAGAATCGCCGCTGAATGTCTGCAGGTCAGGCAAACCGGAATTGCCGCTGGGCGAAAAGTATTGATGAGCCGCTCGTACGTCGAGCGGTTGGGAGAGGCTATTGTTGACGGTTTGGAAGACTTCGCGACCGGAGAATTCCCCGGCTTTCATGCCTTCGCTAAGTCCGTCTCCGAAGTTTGGAATATCTGATGTAGCCACTAGTAAAAATTCTCTGCCCCAGCTTAATATTTGTACTTTAGGTACCAGGGGATGTCAAGTTAACAATTCGAGCACTGGTGAGGATTAGCGGTCTTTACCAGGGTCTAAAATTGGTGTTTGCCGGAGGTATTTAGGGGGTATCCCTTAGCCGATTGTCGGGATCAGTCACTGGGTCCGAAAAACTCAATTTGCAGGCTGATGACGGAAGCTGGATTAGATTCTTCGCTGCCGAGCCAATCATATAGCAGAGCAAAGTTTGGTTTTGTGGGCGCGGTCTCTCGTTTGCTTTGTTAATGGTTTGGAAACAACTTTCGGTTGGCTTTGCAGTTGAATGTTGGAACAGGGTGCAAACTCAACAGTCCCCCATTCATTTCCCCGACTCAATAACTCAGCCGACAGTTCTTGCTCGCAAGCGCTGCCAGCTGAGAAGTCAGTGAAAATCGGAATCGCTATTTTCAAAAAACTTTTTTTCCTTGGAAAATGAATTTGCCGATTGAAAATTTGAGCCTAACAATTTTTGAGAAGATAGCTGAGGGGTGATGCAGAAACATCACCCCAAGCAGCATTTTCAGCTGTTCTGCCGGTTGAATTCTGGTCCGGAAATTGGGCGAGAAATTTGCTTTCTATTTTTTCGACAGAGCTTCGCGAACCACGGGCAGTCCTTTTTCATTCCAGGCGTTCATGCCACCGGTAAGTACAATCACTCTTGAGAAACCCGCTTCAGACATTAGTTGTGCTGCGGTTTTTGCTCGACCGCCCATTTTGCAGATGGAAACAATCTCGTCATTTTTGTGGTCGGCAATTTCGTCAAGGCGGTGGGCAATTTCTTTCACGGAAATATGAGTGATTCCGGGAAGATGTCCAAGTTCTCCCGTCAATTCAGGCGTTTCTCTCACATCGAGCAAGAAAGGTGCCCAACCGGCATCCATTTTTTTCTTCATTTCTTGAGGCTCGATGTATTTGATTTCCTGGCTGGCTGCGCAGTCGCTCAGGGTTCCCATTGCTTCGCAAGCGGATACGCCCTGTGGGATGTCTACAGATTGCGGATCGCGCGTGCAAGCAAGATTGGCTTTCAGTACGAGTTTCATCCACTCGGCAGGGCCAAGATGCAACTCTTGCAGAAAGTGAATGTATTCGTCTTTTGTTTTTGGTTTGAAAAACGGATTGCGCTGTTTTTGCTCACCAAGAGTGGAAGGACGCCTGCCTCGATAGTCGTGTCCGGGATAAACGATCAGGTTGTTCGGCATCTCAGACAGTTTTTTCAAGCTCTCGAAATGATCCCCCGGGTCGCCTCCAGGAAGGTCATCACGACCAGCTCCGCCGTCATCGAGAAAGAGCGTGTCACCGGTCAGAAGTTTGTCGTTGAGAAGTAGACAAAGAGAATCTTCCGTGTGTCCGGGCGTATGAATGAATTTGAGTTTGACAGAGCCAAGCGACAATTCCGAACCGTCTTCAACTCGATCGGAAACGTCTTTTGGGCGCGCACTTGAATGCATGACATAGTGGCAACCGGTCAGATCCATCAGTTTTGGTCCGCCGGAAAGATGGTCGGCATGAGCGTGTGTGTCGATCACTGCATTGAGTTTCAATCCTCGATCCTTCAACAGCGCTACATAGCGCTCTGATTCTTTGAGCGACGGATCGATAATCCAGGCTTCCTTCGTTGACGCTGACGCGATCAAATAGGTCATGCAGCCCAGTTGCGTAAGTGGTTCGAAAATAAGATCCACTGTCTTGCTCCTCATTGGTTCTATTCATCATTATTCAACAAAAGCTCTGTTTGATTGTGAGTTTTAGTTGATGAATAGAGGATCCGGCTAAAACCCCGAGCCAATTCCAGGCTTTACCCTGGGATCCGTTCAGCGCCTTTCATGTATTAGCGGCGCTCGTTGTTGAGTAGTTTGGTAATAGGTGCAACAGCAGCGGCAGGGTCGGCTTCGGCGTCCAAACTGGCGGTTCGGTAAACGTTTTAAAACGTGCCGGTGTAAGCGCAAGCGAAAGCATAGAAGGTGCGGAAATATGAAAACATTCAACTTTGGCGAACAGGCGAGCAAAGCGAACAAAGCGGGGTTAGAGCCATCGGTAGCAGGAGCGCTCTCTCTGGTTCCCGGTTTGGGTCAGTTGTACAACGGCGACCGCCTCAAAGGATGGCTATTTTTGGAAGTCGGCGCCATCAACTTTGCAATCCTGGCGGTCATACTGTGCGCCGATTCGCTCAGTACAGGAATGGCTCAATTTGCAGTCAATCATCACTTCAACGCAAACTACGCTTTGCTGAAACAACTGGCCAGTTTTAAACTGGGACATCCGGGCGCCACTCTATTATTCGCTCTCTGCCTGGCTTTTATCGCGTTTTCCGTGCGCGATGCTTATGACAGAGCAACCAACATAAGAAGACGCGAGATCTACTCTGGCCATTTTTTAGAATTGTCTGAGGCGGCCAGTGGCTCTTATCTAGCCCATTTTGCCCTGATGGGCGCGTTGCTTTTGCTGTCCGTTTTCTTGCTGATTCCGGCACCGCCTCGAACTCAGGTTACGGAAATCGAGTTTGTCAGCCAACCTGAAAGACCACGGATTAAGCCGCCGGAAACCACCAGAGTCTCTACAAATAATTCCAGAGCAGAAGGCATACACAGAAAAGAGCTGCCGGTGCGCACCAATCAAGGTCAAACTGCGCCCTCTCAGGCCAGCGCCTCGCGTTCCGTTAAGCAGACGACTTCCGTTTCCAAACCGCAGCCCAAGCCGGAAGTAAAAACGCAACCTGCCGATGCGGCCAGACCTGCTCCAATCAAGGCCGCAGACGCTCCCAAGCCGCCAACTCCCATCATGGATGCGCATCCGGTTGTGCGTCCTCCTGCGCCCACACCAATCAGTGCCAAACCGATGCCTGAACCGCCGATGCCGGCCCGTCCAATGCCGATTAAATCCGCCAATCTTGCAGCGCCGACGCCTATGGTGCCTGCCTTGAAGCCGATACCGGCCAGAGCAGTGGCAGCAGCAACTTTCGCCCGTTCCGATGTCGCCCCTGTGCCAAATGGAGTGGGTGCTTCAGCACCAAAGCCATTGTTGGCCTTCAATGTGGGCAGCCCTGCAGCATCCTCGTTTCCAGCTCTTCAGCCCTCCAATCTTGCCATGGGCGGACCCTCGTCAAGCAATCATTCCTGGATGAGCGGCAAATCGCCGTCAAGCGGCAAACCCAGCACAGGGACAGCTGCTCCTTCTGTCGATGCCAGCAGTTTTAATGGCACTGGAGACAGTCATGCCAAGCCGACTCTGGCTGATACGTCTTCAGGCAGAAGCGGCCCTGGAAAAGGAACCTCGCATGGTGAAGCACCCAAGCCGGTAGGCGCCAAGAGCGGCCCTGCCCCTGGTGATGTGCTGGCTGTGCTGCCTAAACTGGCTGCGCCTGTTGGCGATCCAAATGGTGGACTCGGCAATGCAGATCCCAATTCAAAGAGCGGAACACCGAGAGTAGCAACGGTTGAACATTCTCCGGAATTCGGCGTTTATCTAGCCAACCTGCAAAGACGCATTCGCCGGGCCTGGGGGCCTCCCAGGCAACCGACCTCAAAGAGTTCGATCATTGTTTTCACGATTGGTTTGGGGGGAGAATTGCTCGGATTGCACTTGCAACATTCATCTGGTGATCATTCAATGGACGAAGCGGCTATTCAAGCAATTAGAAACTCCGCACCGTTCCCGCATTTGCCGCAGTATTCTCCTGACTCGGTAGATGTCCAGTTTACCTTCGACTACAACGTGTTCAACGGCGGCCGGCAATTCTAATTGCACTGCCGGTAGTGCTTGAAAGAGATTTCGATGGCGGACAAATGTGCCGCCATCGGTCCTTTTTTCGGCTTTTTTCCAATCACCCGAACATTCCAAGTGGTGGTATTCGGGTTGATACATCCTTTGTATATGCAATGATTTATGAAATTCTGAGGAAATTTTTCTTCTCTCATCTTTGGCTGGAAATGCTGGACAGGACTGGATTTGCGGTTCTTGATTTCTGAAATTTGAGATCTGATTAACGAAACATTCGTCAGCAGCTTGGTGTCGATGGTGGTGACAGTACTGGAAGCGATATGCGAAAGATGTATTCCCGGTGCGTGAGCAACAATTTGAGATTGTGTCAACGATTGAATTAGTGCATAATCTTGCCATCGCCATAATGAGGATCATTTCTGCAGTCGGTCACTAAAGGTTTCTGCCAAGGCTGAATTTACAGTTGGCTGCTGAGGATTTTAGAAATTGATGACTACAAAGACTAGAGCAAGCATGGAGTTAGGCGTCCGGTATTACGACAATTCGTCGAGTACAGGCACCATATTTGGTGGCGAACAAGGTATGCTCCGTGAGCATGGTTATCGCGAACGGGCGCGCGGCTTTAAAGACGGAATGATGGGGCATTCGGAATTTACCGGTGTGCGCTTCATGCGAAAAGCACCGCTGATGCTGGAAGTTAAAGTGTCCAGCCGTTCGACAATCAGAAATCTGCGCAGGAAAGAATCGCGCTACTTCTTCTGGCGGAATTTCTTCTCCACATTCAATCTGATGCGCGGGCTGAGCGTGATATGGCAGCGCTTGAATCCATTTGCCAGCTATCATGCTCAAGTGCGCTGGAACACACGTTAGGCGACGGATTTGCATTATGGAAGAAGCCCCGAATTGCTTCGGAGCTTCTACTCTTTCGTCTCATGCAAGTTGTTGAAAGGCTTATAGAAGCCTGATGTTGACGTCTCTAATGTCGAGTCTTACTTGTTGTAAGTCCCAGGTTTTGGCGTCAATCTTGCGGCATACATCATTGAATTGCCACACGGAATCGGAGTCATTTCTGCGCTTAAGGTCTTCCTTGCGTCTTAAGAGATCGTCTGTATCTCTCATCAGATAATACTCACGTGTTTGCAGAGCACGTTTGCGGCTGAGCAGCTGGTCGATAACTCCCGGATCATTTACGAACGCATGAGCGGGTTGGCTGTTGAGCGCAACCATCGGGAATGAAATGAATGCAACCAGTGAAAGAATTGCGGTTTTGTTTTTAGCGCGTTTGTTTGTTGTTTTCATAAATCGCCTGCCTCCTTTCAGGATGACCCCAGAATATCCGACAAATTGGACTTGCAGAAGAGCCACTTTTATGATTTGATACTAGTCCACTTGGAATTAGTCTAAGTGTTCTGCTCCCTGACAGGCGCAGATTAAACGCAACCCTGACGATGGATTACAGCTTTTGCCCGGTCTGTGGACAGGTAAATGAAAGTGAGTAATTTGCCATAAATTGGGCTGCAAAGAGGCCGCTTTTGGACTTCCTTATACATGTAGATCAGCATTCGGGAGTTGCCCTGCACCGGCAGATTTATGACGCCATTAGGGGCGCAATTCTGTCCGGGCGCCTGCGCTCGGGCGAAAAACTGCCGTCTACGCGTGCCCTTTCTAAGACTCTTGGCATTGCCCGGGCGACAGTAACCATGAGTTTCGACAGCCTTTTAAGTGAAGGTTATATAGAAGCGAGTGTAGGGGCGGGAACGTTTGTTTCGAGAGCTTTGCCGGAAGAATTGATGCGCCCGGCTCTGCCGTCGGTTGATCCGGCTTCTCTGGAGGCGATCACGCCAAAGGTTAAGGCGCGCAGCCGCGGCAGAAAGCGAAAGGACGGCGGCGATGCTGGAGCGAGCGGCGAAACCTCAAGCGCGGCCGATCCTGGTGCGGTCCAGGGTTATAGACTCTCCTGGTATGCGACGGCACTGCGTTCGCGCCAGTGGCTGAACTTTCCTTCTGAAGAGCCAGCTGTTCAATTGTCTTTCGGCAGACCGTCCATGTCCGAGTTTCCAATGCGCATTTGGAATCAATTGTTATTGCATCATGCCAGAAAGCGCAATCTCGGATTGCTTGATTCACCTGCCAATGCCGCTGGATTCATGCCGTTGCGCGAGCAATTGGCGGCATATCTGTCCAGAGTTCGCGCTGTCGTCTGCCGGCCAGAACAAGTGATCATCGTAAATGGATCGCAGCAAGGTATCGATCTTGTCGCCCGCGTGTTGATCGATCGCGGCGACGACGTTTGCATTGAGGAGCCCGGCTATACCGGCGCGCAGAAGGCGTTTGAACCGCAAGGCGCTAATGTGTTGCCGATCCCGGTAGACAAGCAAGGCATTGTTGTTGAAGCTTTGAAGCAGCACGAAAAGGAAAAGCCCGGCTTCAGTCCCCAGTTGGTCTATGTAACTCCGTCGCACCAATCTCCTACAGGCGTTGTCCTTTCCGTCCCGCGGCGGTTGGAATTGATCTCCTGGGCCAGACGTGTTGGTGCGTACATTGTCGAAGATGATTACGACAGTGAATATCGCTACAAAGGGCGCCCGATTCCGGCGCTGGCCGGGCTCGATCACGCCGGTACGGTTATCTATATCGGTACACTATCCAAGGTTTTATTTCCAGCGCTCAGGCTTGGATATCTTGTGGTTCCGCTCGATCTGGCGGAAGTTTTTACCCGTGCAAAATGGCTCAATGACCGGCATTCGCCTCTGCTTGAGCAACAGGTGCTCTGCGACTTCCTGCGCCAGGGGCATATGGAGCGGCATGTTCGGCGCATGCGCAATCTCTACGAAAGAAAGAGAAAGCTGGTCATAGAGGCACTCAAGGAGCACTTCAGCGGCACGGCGACCGTACTGGGAGATGCGGCAGGCATCAACGTGGTCGTGCGTTTTCCTTCCGAACTAAGTGATGCGGATATCGTCACGCGTGCTAAATCGGCGGGCATCGGCATTTCCAGCACAGCTCATTGCTACATCGGAGAAGCACCACGCGGTGAATTTCAAATCAATTACGCTCATCTCAAAGAAGAGGCAATAGATGCATGCATTGGAAAGTTGGCTGCGATTTCTAAGGAAGCGCCCTGGCCGATAGAGGCTTAATGTCGCCGTCCGAAAATGGCGAGTCGGGTTTTGTCCAATCCGTTAAGATTGGGGCATGCTTTTAAGTCCAGAACGCTGCTACCAGGTGCTTCGCGCCCATGACCCCAGATTCGATGGGGCATTTTTTGTGGCGGTAAAATCGACCAAGATTTATTGTCGTACTGTTTGCACGGCAAAAACTCCTCAGCTGGTGAATTGCTCATTTTATTCAAGCGCTGCTGCCGCCGAAAGTGCAGGCTATCGCCCCTGTCTGAGATGTCGACCGGAACTGGCTCCGGGTAACGCATCGATCGATTCAGTCAGTCGTCTGGCGGCGATCGCATTGAACAGAATTGAAGATGGTGCATTGGCTGATCTGGGCGTTGACGATCTGGCAGCTGAAATGGGCATCAGTGCAAGACATTTGCGCAGAGTGATCGAATCGGAATTTGGTGTATCACCAATCCAATTAGCTCAAACGCAAAGGCTGTTGTTAGCGAAGCGATTGCTTACCGACACCTCGATGCCGATTACTGAAATAGCCTTTGCCAGCGGATTTGCAAGCGTTCGCAGATTCAATGCTTTGTTTTTGGAGAGGTACAACCTCAATCCCTCACAATTGCGAAAAAAGCTTGTCGAACACAAGACTCCTTACTTGGAGTGTGAAGTCAGTTATCGAGCCCCTTTTGATTGGCAGGGCATTTTGACATTTCTTTCCGGACGCGCATGCCCAGGTGTTGAGTTAGTACAAGATGGTGCTTATATGCGCACCGCCGCGTTTGGCAAACATTCGGGCTGGATTGTGATTCGGCAAAACCCTCAAAAGAACACGCTTTCCATTCGGTTGTCCAATTCGCTGGCGCCGGTTTTGCTGAATGTTGTAGCTCGCTGCAAGAGATTGATGGATACTCAAGCCGACCCGTCAGTGATTGCAGCCAGCCTCGGCGATCTGGCGAAAGGCAGAGAGGGGCTGAGAGTGCCCGGCGCGTTCCATGGTTTTGAACTGGCGCTGAGAGCAATCCTCGGGCAACAGGTCAGTGTTAAGGCGGCAAGCACGCTGGCCGGCCGCATCGCAGCTAAGTTTGGCGAGCCTGTCGAGACTCCATATCCTTTGCTGAACAGACTCTCTCCAACGGCTGAACGATTGGCGAAATTGGCACCTGAAGACTTCAGCGGACTGGGCATAACCGGCGCGCGTATCAATTCCATAATTGCATTGTCACAGGCGGTTGCCGAATGCGGACTTGCGCTCGAGCCCGGACAGGATGTCGAGCAAACGAGCGCAAAACTAAAATCATTGCCCGGTTTTGGTGAGTGGACGGCTCAGTACATCGCTATGCGTGCTCTGGCTTGGCCGGACGCTTTTCCTCATTCAGATCTTGCTATCAAAAAGGCACTCGCTATGACCAGAGAAAAAGAAATACTGGCTTTTTCCGAACGCTGGAGTCCATGGCGCTCCTACGCGGCAATGCATTTGTGGAAATCGCTGGAGAAACAGGCATGACGGTTTTCTACTCTATTGCAGAAAGTCCAATCGGCAAGCTCACGCTCACTTCCGATGGAACAGCTCTGACCGGTCTGTATATGGAGCTGCATAAAGGAATGCCGGAGCTTGCCTCTACCTGGATTGCCGATGATGGAGCCGCTCCCTTTGACCTGGCGCGACAGCAACTGCAAGCGTATTTCTCAGATTCGTTGCAGCAGTTTGATGTGCCCTTAAAACCAACTGGCACCGATTTCCAAATGAGAGTATGGGCTGAGCTGCTCAATATTCCGTTTGGCAAAGTCATATCCTATGCTGAACTGGCGCGCCGCATCGACAATCCAAAAGCGTGTCGAGCTGTGGGTTTGGCTAATGGGCAGAATCCAATCTCGATTATCATTCCTTGCCATCGCGTCATCGGTGCCAACGGCAAATTGACCGGATATGGCGGCGGTTTGCCGCGCAAGGTATTTCTCTTGCAACTGGAACAGCAAGTATCGGTGAAACAACTTAGTTTCGCCTGAAGCGCTGGCAAAGCATGCTGTTATTCGGTCGATACTTTTCACTGTTAATTTCATACATAAGCCCTACCTTTGCAGACTGAACTCAGACGCCCACTCCTGTGGGTGCCTCCGTTTCAACTGTTTCTAAAAACCCGAGACCCGATGGCAGACGTCGAAGCCCCGCAGCAACAAAGAGTCGAAAGATCTGAGCCAGAACCTGTCAAGGTTGAGACACAGGCAGCTACGCTGGCGCTCAGTGAAATCTCTACACAGCCGTCCAAAGATCCGCTGCAAGAGGCGATTCAAAAGGGTGACAATGCGTGGCTGGACAACGGCATGCAAAAACCCGGCGATCTTGGCACGGCTGATTATTTCTTTTCTGCCGCCAGAGGTTTGAGCGCTGATAAACCATATACAGCCATGTCGGATGCGGAGTTGGCGGCTCGCGGATTGAGAGGCCTCGTCAAGACGGCTGAAATGAGGATCTCGCAGCAAGAGCTGGGATTGTCCTCTCAAGAAGCGCTCCCGGATGGTCGGGTTAAATTTGCCTACAACGCCGGAGAGCGGCCGGATCATATGGCGGCGCTGACGCGCAAGCAGAACGGTGATGCAACCGAGATTAGCAAAACCTTTACCGATCGCGCCGATGGATTGCAGACCGAGCGCTTGTCCACGAGTGCCAAAAAACAAGAGATTGAACGCACTTACGATCCGACAAAAAACAAGGAAGGTCTGGCCAACCTGCGCTCAGTGCGTGAGGGTGACAAAGTCTCGGTAACCGCCGGTTTTGAAGGAAGACTCGATGGTCTTAAAAAAGAGACTCTCAATGCGGATCCAACCGGGCAGACCAGGATCAAAGAATACGCCGACGGTCGTCGAGAAGAGATACATGTAGGCAGAGAAGGAAAGTCGGAATCAAAATTCTTCGACGGCAACGGCAAGCCGATGACGGGCGAGAAGTTTGGGGAAGGGCAAAAAGCGCTCGAAGCAAAAATAAAGGCCGAAAAGGCCGAGCAGCCGGAAAGAGCCAAACCAACTGATGCACAACCAGACCAGAAGCTGGTCGGCGAAGGTATCACGCTGCCGCCTCTCAAAGCCGGTTGGGGACCTTATCAGGCTCTCGAACAATTGCAGAAAGAAGGCAAAATCAATCTGACTCGCGAGCAGATGAAGGCCGAGGCAATAAGAATTAGAGACCGCGAATTTTCAGAGAAAGGAATAACCAGTTTTAAACAAGGCGAGAAACTGGAGTTCTACTCCAAAAAAGAGCTGGCCGAGCGGGGCAGACCGACGGATGGACAAGGCGAAAGACCAGCTCAAACTGACGGCACAAAACCGCTGGAGAGAAACACCAATATTGAGCAGCGCCTTGCCGATATCAAGAAAGTGCTTGAGCCGGGCACCCAGCTTACGCCTGAAACTGCCGATATGGTGCGCCGCCAATTGCGCGATCTGACACCGGCTGAAATCCAGAAGCTTAAGACAGGCTTTGACAAAGACAATCCGAATGCTCTGGGCGATGCGCTCAAAGAAAAATTTTCCAAGATGGACGGCGGTCTCGATCGTCATGCGCACAGATGGGCTGAGGTGGAAGGTCACCTCAATCGCAAAGGCGAACCAGGAGAAGAAAGAGCCATTCAATTGCGTGTCGATGCTCTGGAAGCACGCTGGGCGGGCTATGACAATAACCGCACCCTGGCGGCGATTCAAGCCAATACCAGAGGCACTCTGTTGGGCGCTACTGAAGAGCAAAGACAGGGCATGGACGCGTCGCTCAAGTCTTTGTTTGGGCAGGGCGGTTTGTCTGAGCTGTATGAAACCGGACCGGGCAAAAAACTGACCAATCCCGGCATCTTCGGCGGCGAGGATAAGTTCACCAAAGCTGTAATCGATCTGACTACCAAGAAGGGTGTCGATGCGCGCACTCCGCAGGAGCAAGCCAATCTCTTGAACATTGCCTTGCAGGAGAAAAATGTCGATCATTTTCGCGAAGTGTCCGGCAAAGACGTGATGACAGACGAAGGACGCAAGTACTTCCTGGAAAATGGCGGCTTGGAGAAGATCAATCAAAAACAAAGCGCCGGCCGAGGCGGGTCAACTAATGTTTTCTCAGAGATTCAAAGGCGAGAACTTGAAGATCTGGCGCGCAAGGGCGAAGAGAGTCCGATTACGCAGTTCAAAAAAGCAATTGGCGTGACCAGCAATACGGAGACTGCGCTGCAAGATGCGGTCAAACGTATATCTGAAGATCCCAAACTGAGAGAAATGTATCTCGATGGTCGAGAACTATCGCAATCGAAATCAGAGCCGAAGACCGACAAAGAGCGCCAGTCTCTGGAATATTACAACGAGCTGCAGAAAACGTTTAAATCTGCATATTATTTCGGCTCCGATCGAAAAGCTCAAAATTTCGATTCTCAAATTGCCAATGGCACGAGCGGAGCTTTGTCCAATGGCAGGTTGTTTGATCTGGGCGCCAGCAACTGGCAGCATACAAGCGATTTGTTCAAAGCGATTGAAGGTGCTACACCGGAACAGCTCAACCAGCTCTTCAACGGAGCCCGCATCGTTGATGGAAAGCCTCAATCGGACGCACTGACAGACGACAAGAAGTCGCTTTCTCTGGGCATTAATCGCGAGACCAATCGCGAACGGCTGGCCGGCTTGCTGGACAAGAAGGTTGCTTATGGTGTGGAGCTCTCTCAGATAGCCGACAAGATCAAAGACACGCCCTATGGGCAGAAGCTTGATCCCAAAGCGCTGCAAGAACTGGGCAAAATTCCTGCGTTCAAAGATATGTCGCCGGAGAAGATGCAGCAAGTCATCGATGGTTACAGGCTCGATCAAGCAGTGCGCTCCAAAACAGTTGAACCTTCAAAACTGAGCAAGACAGAGCAGCAGGATCTCGTCGCCTATCGCCACATCAACACTGAGAAAAGTCCGCAAGAGGCTGCATTGAAGGGCTTCCTGCAGGGAAGAGAAACACAGAGAAACATCGACAATATTTTGAACGCGCCCGGCGATTCTGCCGGCACTCGCGACCGGAAAATGAATGAGTATCTGAAGAGCCTGAAGCCGGAAGAGGCACAAAGCCTGGATGCGTTCCGGACCATTCGCAATGATGCTGTTCAAACCAACGTCAAGCGCGATCTCAAGGAATCTCTGGGCGATGCCAAAGATCAGCAAGCTGTATTGAGTGCCCTTAGAGGGGCTACGCCGGCTGAGCAAGAGCGGATCAAGAACGATCCTGCTTACCAAAAAGAGATTCGCGATCTGGTCGAGCGCAATGCTACTAATCCAGCCAGCCAGATGGCCACACGTATGCTCCTGGACAGCTACGCAAGCGGCAAGCCTCTGAGCAAGGCTGAAAATGCGTCCATAAACGCGCTGGAGAAAGTAGCGAACCAGGACTTGATTCCATTTGACAGGCAGAAAGCTGTAGTGGATTCACTTAAAGAATCGCTGCGTGCCGACAAGGACGGCAGCCTTGCCAAAGAATTGATGTCCAATAATGCCGCCAGAAAAGCACTGGAAACGGCAATCGGCGGAGAGAGAAAGTTCAACTCGCTAGTAAAACCGCTTTTGGAAACAGGCATTGTCCCCAGCGCTCAACTGCAGCGCATGTATGGCAGCGGTACTCCTGAACTCTTTAAGGCTGGCATTCTCGAAGCATCTCCTCAAGGTTTGAAGCGCCTTGGCAGTCCGGAAGGGCAGGTTGACAAAGATGCTCTTCTCAAGGACATGACTCCGGAAGGAAAAGCGCTGGCCGAAAAGATCATCAAACAGGGTGAAGTTAAACCGGAAGACAAACTGAGAGCGTTTGTGCTCGGCTATGAGAAGCAAGACGCGGCTATCGACATGCTTAAGGGCATGCCGGCCAAAGAACGCATAGACACTGTTCGCAACTACAACAAGGCTTTCGGCAGCAACTTGCAGGAGGACATGCTCAAGAAAGTCGATGAAGCTAACAAACCGGCCGTGACATTGCTGGCTACCGAAAATCAATTGACAGGAGAGCAATCAGTTCTGCGTTCGCGCGAGGCGGTCACCAGCAGCACTTCCACATGGTTGGGCGGATTGGCTACCAGATATGATTCGACTGTTTTCAGAAGCTTGAGCGACCTGGCTCTTACAGACAGGCAATACAAAGGTCAAATTCCGCCGGAAGTGATGGATCAGCGCATCAAAGACCTGGCCGGCAAGCTGAAGAATTTCGAGGGCACGAAAGAAGAGCTGGCGCAAATGATCGTTGAAGGCGTGGTCACTGCTGCTGCAATTGGTGCCACTCCGTTTACCGGCGGCGCCAGTCTGTCAGCTCTCATGCTCACCGCTCGTATTGCTGCATTGAGCGCCGGTGGCGGACTGGCCGGATCGCTTTTAAAAGCGCAATTGACCGGCAACTACGAACACGTAGCCGGCGACATCCTCAAATTTGGCGCGCTGACCGGCGCCAACCTGTTGGGTGGTGAAGCGATTACGGCACTGAGCGGTCTGGGCGGCAGAGTGGCAGCAAGAACAGTGGAGAAGACATTTGCCGAACCTGCTCTGGCTGGAGCCTTGAAAGAAGCATCGCCGGCGGTTAGAGAACAATTGCAGAAGGGTCTTGCTGAATTGATTCAAAAGGGCTATACCGCTGGTGGTGTCACTGACGACGCCGTACGCGCCATGGTCGGCGGCATCAAAGGATTGAGCAAGGAAACACAGGATCTTTTGTCCAAAGGATTAATCGATAATCTCAGCACTGGTGTGAAGGAGATCTCCTCAGAAGGATTGAAGAGAACGGTCGATCAGGTTGTTAGAGGCACTCGCACAGCATCCCTGGACGGCGCCGCTGCTTATACCGGCGACGTCGCAGGCGAACTGGCGGAACAAATCAAACAGGGCAAACTGGATGTAGGCAGCGCCTTGGTCGGCGGCATCAACAGCTTCTTTGTCGGCTCGGCCGCACGCGCCACGCTTGATTCAATTAGAGCGCTGCGGACTGGACGCCAGGAAATCGATCGCAGTGTTCCTGTAGTTATCGAACCGGGACAGAAAGAGGTCGGTCCTGCCCACACGCCACGCGGGCCGAGAGAAAAGGAGATTACGCTTGGTCCTGATGAATACAAATGGATTGACGACCCGGCCGGCCTTGTCGAAGGACCAAAGAAGACTGGACCAGCTCACAAAGGTGCGCACGAAGTTCCCAGATTGGAAGCGCCATCTGAAAGATTGCGCCTGGCGCCACCGGCTGAAACACTGCCTGCCGATGTAGCCAAACATCAGCATGTTCCTAAAACATGGACTGCTCCCGTGGATGCAGTAGCGCCTCCCGTTGCCGAGGGATATATGCGGCTTTATCGGGGCGTGAAAAAAGAAGCTCTGGGCAATGAATTTACCAAGCCGTTGACCAAAGAAGAAAGGAAATTGTGGGACTCTCTTGTGTCTGGCGAAAAACCCCGCGCCGAATGGACCAAGTCGGATGTGGCCTTTTATCGACGTGTCAATGAAACGAGAAACTATTCTAACGGGCGCTATTTTGCCCATGATCTTGAAACGGCCGCGGACTATGCAGGTAAAGACGGTAAAGTAATTTATGTGGATGTCCCCGCTGATATGGCACGCAGGCAAGCGCGCGAAGCCGCTGCTCTGCCCAGTGCAGATGGTGGTATCAAATATGGGGCGACCGTTTTCACTATCCCAACCGAAGTGGCAAATAAAGCTAGAGAACATGCGCTTTCTCCGACTAATCCATTCCGGGTCGCGGAGCGCGAAGCCGCCTTGAGTGTCTCTGAAGGACCACATATAAAACCGGTGAGACCCCATGAATCTCTGGCGAAGCCGGCAGAAGTTCGTCCCGCTGGTCATCTGGCAGGTGCGGAATCAGCTGAAACAGCCGGTCCGAAGGTTGGCGTCAAAACAAATGGTGCCTCAGAAGAATTCACTTCCAGCGTGGAAAGATTTGCAGCACGATTGCCAAAGGACTTGCGTGAGCTGACGGCCGCAAAGGGAGTCAATATTCGCGTGGTGGGAAACATCCATGACTATACGACTGATGCAAAATTTCTCAGTCAACCGCTGCGCGGGCAACCGGGCAAAACCATTGAAGACAGCGTTGGATTTTTCAATCCTGCTACCAAAGAATTGGTTTTGATTGAAAGAAGTTTGGCTGGCCATCAGTTGTGGCCGGCTGATTCAATCAATCGTTTGACCGCCCACGAATTTGGACATGCTGTCGACAATGCCGCTCTTCCTTATGTTTTGAAGAACCCGGCCTTCGAGCGCTCTGCCAATCCTGCCCGTCATCTGGCAATTAATAATGTTTCCGACCTGCCGGAATTTCAAAAGGCAATCTTCAGAGACATGGGACACCTGTCAGCTCTGCTTCCCACTTTGAGTGAGGCCGAACGCAAAGTTGTAGGCGAGCACCTCAATTACTTCCTTGCTAAGGACGGCTATTGGCTGAAGAGATTTGGGCTGGATGGACTGGGCAGCCACACCGACACGCCCGCATTTCATGACAAAGATGGCATTCGCCGGACGGGCGGACGGCACTCTGATGCACGCTCTGAAGTATTTGCCGAGCTGCATAGTGCTTTGTTGAATGGTGATGCTCAATTCACCAAATACTTCCCGAACGCGTCTAAGTTGGTTCGCGATCATGTCTTGAATGCCGAAAGGCTAGGGTCGGTATCAGAATTGACGATGGACAGAATCAAGGCTCTGGGTTTGACCAAAGAGACCCATTTCCCCGATGGCAGAGCGATATTCCGTACTCCGGATGAATCTATCAGTGCCATTTTCTACAAAGGACAGCTTGCTCAGATGCAAGGTCCTAACTACATAACCGCTTTCATGTACGACAAGGCGGGAAGATTGGAACGCATAATGGCCAATAACGAGATGTTCGAGCGTAGTGGAGCTGACTGGATTTCGCGCTCTCTGGTCGGGCGGTCTCATCCGGAACAGTTGACCGGCGAGCCTGTGATCAGAAGAATTGGACTGGGGCTGCTCGTTTCCGGCAGTTAATTCAGAACTCAGGAGGTTTGCTGGCCAGTCGTTTTCGACAGAACAGCAGGGCACTGCAACAAAATTGCAAACAATTCTGCGTAACCTTTAAGGACGGTTAATTATCTTCCTGCGTTCAGAAAAAGAGGCATAACCCCATGTCTTGAGGCGACAGACCTTGCTA
This sequence comes from uncultured Candidatus Obscuribacterales bacterium, assembly GCA_964531315.1. GTDB lineage: Bacteria > Cyanobacteriota > Vampirovibrionia > Obscuribacterales > Obscuribacteraceae > QKMZ01. Next base: position 50,168 of record CAZHEZ010000010.1, read on the forward strand.
TCCACAGGTTGTGGAGCAACACAATAACAGTCATCTTCTCCCTGCCTATGGGGAGCGACTCACTGACAGCAGCAGAGTGATTACTCCCAAGGAGAATCACTGGCAGCAAGGCAATGAGAAGGCAGATTTTGACGCGGCCGTTGGACGAGTTACTAATTGGAACGCCGACAATTTCCAGGGCGCTTACGATGCTGCAGCCAAAAAAGGCACCGGCGTTGTTTTTATAGTCGGCTCGCAAAACACGCGCGACACTCAAGACACTCTCAAAAACATGGAAGCGCTGAAGGCAAAAAATCCGGGCGCTGAGATTGTTTTTCTCGACAAAGACAAAATCGCAACCGATCCAAGGTATCAAGGTCTGCGCGATTGGGTGCAGAAAAACACCAACAATAGTGATTGTTCCTTCATGGCTCAGTACGGAGTGCGTCCAGGTAAGGATGGCAAGCCGGAAGGCGGCAACTTAGTGAGCACGCACTGGGGCAGCGACACATCCGGTGTGGCTCAGCAGATGCAATTCGGCAAAATGCAGACCGAGCATTACAAAGGGCAGTTCAAAATTCCGGAAGCACAGCCGGAGAAGAAACCTGATGGCACTGCCAATCCAACGCCGGAAACGAAGACACGTCCCCTCGACGTTGATAAACAATATAGAGAACTGCAAGAGCAGAGGAAGAAAGCCAAAGATATCAAATCCAGTGAACAAGCGCGAGCCTATTACAGAATGCCGGCTTCAGCTGATGGAAAAAATCCGGGCGGAGCAATAACTCAGGCCGATTCGATCGATCAAAAAGCTGTTAGCACCGAACTCACCCAGGTCAATGCCGCCATTGCCGATGCTCAGAAAGCGGGCCAAGCCGGTGCGCAGAAACTGGCGCAATTACAGGAACGGCAGCAAAAGCTGCAATCATTACATGACGCTCCTGCAGAGACAAGGAAGGAATTCGCTCAAAAGCTATTTGCTGACGGAGCAGCCGAGAGTGCAAAACCTGGGGATGCCGACAAGTTAAAAGGCGCAAACCTGACTGCCGAAGGATACAGGCTGATTAATGAGGCCAATCAAAAAGTGCCTGGTTATTTCAATTCCGATTCTGCCAAGCAAGAATTGCGCGCCATGGGCTTCAGCGACAAGGCAATTGAGAACTTGAATAAGCCAGCCGTTCCTGGTTCGACGAAGCCACTTTCGGAAAATCTTTATGGCATGACCGAAGATGAAAGAAAGGAATTGTACAAACCAGGCAATGAAAAAGCTCTGCAAGATAAGCAGCGCGAAATTCTTGAAGCTGCCATTGCCGATGCAAAAGCGAAAAACCTGCCGCTTGTCATAAAGTATGGAATGCAAGGATGCCTGCCTTGCATGGCGTTGGATAAGAGCGCGATGGGGGATTTAGGCAAATCCTTGCAAGGAAAGGCCGTAGTAGCGGCAGTGGACGGACCGGCAGCAGCCCAGGTTTTGAGAGAGCATGGGTTCAATTTGGATCACACTGGCTTCCCTGCTGTGGATGGCTTCAACGTAGACAAAGCCGGCAATCTGACGCGCGGTACCAATGCTGTATTAACCGGTGGACAACTTACATCTTATGACGGCAGGAGCATTAGTGACACACCGGCGCGCAGCAGCATACCTCAGATGGTGGAGGGAATGCGTGCGGAACGTGCTGCTCAAGAAAGGCTAAACAATGAATCTGCCGCGGCACGCCGTGCCAGAGAAAAGCAAGCCGAGGATGATGCGAAGATGAATGAGTGGCTCAATCGCGAAAAGCGCAATCTGTATCAGTTTGCAGGACGCAGAGTTGTAGTCTGATTGACTGGCTAGCTGTTTTCAGCCTTCTTGAAGGCATTATTAACGTTTGCGCGTCTGCAATTTGGATTTGTTATTACTAAGGGTGTGGAAGGAATTCCTTCCAAGAATGACTGATTAAGAGCCCAGAGGGCTGCATTGCTTGCCGTCCGGGCAACGCCACTGGTACTGTGGACGGTACTGCCAAGTAATTGATGGTGCTTTAAGGAGGTTCTTATGAACTGCCTGAGCAGTCACTCTTGCTGCGTTGATGGCGTTGATATTTTAATACAAAAGGAGGTTGTGACTTATGTCGTTGAATAACTTGATGCCCTGGGGACGCCGCGAACTTCCCATACGCAGAGAAGATGAATACCGAGCCACACCCGCTTTGCTCGGTGAGTTCGACACTTCTTTCAGAGATCTCGAGCGCATGTTTGACCGATTTCTCGGCGTGCCAGAGGGTTCGCAAAGTGCCCTGACTAGCGCTGTTTTCATACCATCGCTGGATGTCCATGAAACTGACAAAGAGTTTCAAATTCGCCTGGAAGTGCCAGGTATGGACGAGAAGGATATTGATATTTCCATACACCGCGATCTGTTGACGATCAGCGGTGAGAAGAAGGAGGAGAAGGAAGAAAACGTCAAAGGCGTACACAGAGTCGAACGGCGATTTGGATCTTTCAGCCGTTCTGTAAGATTGCCTGAAAACTGTGTGGATACAGAGAAGGCTGAAGCCGCGTACAAGAACGGCGTGCTCACGGTCAAGCTGCCAAAACTCACAGAGTACAAGCAATGCGCCAAAAAGATTCCGATTGACTCTGAAGCTTCGGCTGCCGAAAAGCATGAGTGCAGCCCGAACTAATCATCGCAACGGTTTGAGATCACGCAACTAGAAGGAGGAATACAGCTGGGCCCCGCGCCCAGCTCCTTCTATCTTGTGATAAATGCGCCTTTAATCAGTAACTTCTTCCAATTCCAGCATCTGTCTGGCAATTGATTTTGTGTTTTTCGCGGTCATTGCGCAGTAAGTAAATATGCCTGCCAGTATGAATCCGACGCTGGCGAACAGCAATGCAAACTCGGCCATGTTTGCCGTAGGGTGATCCCACGTCATGATGTGCGATGCAATCATTGCCAAAACTATGCCCGTGAGAACAGGTAACACGGCGTACTCTTCTTTCATGTGTTTTTTCTCCAGCTGACCGTTAGCGGTCAACTCAATGCGGCTAGTTATCTGGAGGATTGAATGTGCACCGAATCAATGCAAGCAGGTGCCACCTGCTGACGTAGCGGCGCGCGGGAGAAATTTAAGCGAAGGTGATTCCCTGATACGGCGAGTATAGCCATCTCAAGCTGATTGTCAATACGAGGGAGTTAATGAGAGCAAGCTTGTAAGTCCTTACAGAGCTTGCGTTTTGCTTGCAGGCTTTCAGGTTGCCTTCGAAAATTTGTGGTGCCTTTAGTGGGATTTCCCACCTTATAATAGAAAGCCCAGCAATCGCCGGGCTTTCTATCGTAAGTTTGTCTAAATTACTTGGAGATGGAGAGTACGCAAGATTCGCCTTCGAATTTGGTTTCGCCTTTGAAACCGAATTCCTTCGCGAGCATTTGCATGCAGTGCTCGAACTTGCTACCCATTTCTTCTTCTTGCTTTTCAGTGAACTGGCCGACTTTCTTCATCGCATCCCACAACGCGCACTGGTTGTAAGCCATGAATGCTTTCGTTTCATCGCCCCAGATTTCAATCTTGCTGCCGAACAGGTTGGCTTCGAACTCGGAAAGAGCTTTGACGAGGTCGATAGGTGTCTTGATGCCAACTTTCTTCAAACTCTCGACCCGGAGGTTGCGCAGTTCAGTTTGAAACTCTTCAACGGCCTTGTCGCCACCAAGTTTGGCCACATGCTTCATCGCCGTCAATAATGTTCTGGCGTGAACGAGGGCGATGGTTCCTTGAATATCTTGGGTATTCCACTTTGGTTCAACAATGGTTTTGCTAAGGGTAACTGTCATTTCGCAACTCCTTGTGGGGTGATGCGAAAATTTTACGGCGCATAATAGAACTATTAGCTCGCCTTAAGGATTGATTCCACTTTATTCTTGGTCCTGAGTTTCTCTGTCATGCCGCCAATCCTTGATCCGGCACTACGACTTGTAGTATCGACCGACGTTTATCGGTAGCAAATAGGGGGCATTTGAACTAGGAGCCACAACGGCGCCGTTCTGGTTTGTTTAGATGCACCTATGAGGTAAGTACGCGATGACAACGGTCAAAGAAGGCACTAAATACAGGTTGGTGACCCGAAGCGACTTCGACGGACTGGTATGCGCTGTTCTGTTGAAACATCTGGACATGATTGACGACATCAAATTCGTCCATCCCAAAGATATGCAGGACGGAAAAGTTGATATTTCGTCGCGCGACATCACTACGAACTTGCCATACGTAAATGGTGTGCATTTATCTTTCGATCACCACCTAAGCGAAACGATTCGCAATAAAGATCAGAAAGACAATCACATCATCGATCCCGATGCGATGTCTGCTGCTCGTGTTGTCTACGATCATTTCGGTGGTGCCAAGGCGTTTCCGGCGCGCTGGAACGACATGATGACCGAAGTGGACAAGGCTGATGCTGCGCAGTTCTCCAAGGACGAAATTCTCCATCCCAAAGGCTGGGTGTTGCTCAACTATTTGATGGATCCACGCACCGGTTTGGGCCGCTTCCGCGAGTTTCGCATTTCCAATTACAATCTGATGATGGATCTGATCGACTATTGCAAGGATCATGATATCGACGAAATCATGAAGAATCCTGATGTACAGGAGCGCGTCGAACTGTACAATGAGCAAGCCGAAAAGTTCAAAGAGCAAGTCAAACGTGTGGCTAAGATCCACAAAAATTTGATTGTTCTGCATTTGAAGCCTGAAGAGGTGATTCATGCCGGCAACCGCTTCATGATTTACGCTCTTTATCCGGAAATCAATATTTCGATTCACGAGATGTGGGGCTTGAAACAGCAAAATACCGTGTTTGCCATCGGACATTCGATCGTCAATCGCACGTCGAAAACAAATGTCGGCGAACTCTGCTTGCAATACAATGGCGGCGGCCACGAAAAAGCGGGCACCTGCCAAATTGAAAACGATAAGGCCGATGCAGTGCTCAAAGAACTGATCGCAAAGATCACTGCCGACGGCTAATTCTAATTCGTAAGGGAGGCGCATGCGCCTCCCCTACAAGAAGATTCTAAACTCGCGTTCTCTTTGTGGGGCGCGAGTTTTCCTTTAGTGCGCCTTAGTGTCTTCCGCCTATACCCGGAAGTCCAATGCCACCCACGCCCGGAATGCTAATGCCGCCGATGCCCGGTCGGTACCCTCCCTGCACGCCATAGCCTGGAACGCCATAGCCGCCATAGCCGCCGTAGCCGCCGTAGCCGCCGTAGCCCGGCGTGTATCCATAGGGCTGATTGATAAATTGTGTGCCCGAGTAAGGCGATATCTGCGAGCCGAACAATGGTGTTATGGTCGAGGTGTTCGTGCCGTAGGTGTAAGGATAAGGATTCAAGACCCCGCCTCCGCCCAGCGAAATACCGCCTGCTCTGCCGAGGTTGATGTTGACGCCGCCCGGATTGTATCCGTATGGCACCACGCCCGGTGCGTAATATGGGTTGAGCCCGCCCATGTAAGGGGTGTTGTATTGCGGGATGCCGGGATAAAATGCGCCCGGCTGGTAGGCGTATTCGTTGGTGACTGTGATTGAAGAACCAGGAGTCATTACCGGCGTTCCATCATCTTTCAAGGGAATGATGCGCCCATCTTCAGTCATCGGCACGCCAAGGTTGTTGGCCTGACTGTCCGGAATCCTTCCCGGCTTTGGCTGCTTCGGCTTCTTGGGCGTGGTCTCTTCCATAAACCAGTCATCATCGCCGCCATCAACAGTCTTGAAAGGCGATTTGAATGGCGGCGGGTTTTCCTGCGCCAATACCGGAGGCAGTGCAATCAGCACCGCGGTGGCGGTGAGAATAATTTTTGCAATTTTGCTGTTTTTGCTCATAAATCCACTTTATCACCAGTCGTAATTGCAATGTACCCTGGCTGAAGACCCTATGGCTGCTCATGTGGTGCTAATGCTTTGGAAGTGCAAAGGCTGATTCGTCTGAACTTGATCGGCATCTTAGATAAAGCTTCTCTCTTAATCCATCTATGAAGGACGCGGAGAGAGGATACTGGGCATCCAAATTCGCGGTGAGACCGACGGGTGCCCAATATCCCCCATGGGGGGATAGCTGCTTAAAGGTCTGGAATAAAACGGAAATGGTTTTCATTTTCATGTTAGCCTTGAGTTTATGAACATCGACGAGAACAGCGACAAAGAAAGCGACAAGCTGGCTTTTGCCACGGACTGCATCTATCTAGACAACGCAGCGACTACTGCGTTGGACCGTCGCGTGCTCGATGCTATGTATGGAGTGATGGCACAGGGACGTACGGGCAACGCCCATGCTCGCCATCATGCCTATGGCTCGGCTGCCCACAACCATGTTCAACTCGCCCGCAAGCAGGTGGCTGACAGCATCGGCGCCGACGAGGGCGAGATTGTCTTCACCTCAGGTGCTACAGAAGCTAACAATCTAGCCATCAAGGGAATTGCCGCGCATTTGAAAGCGACCGGCAAAACACACCTGATCACTTCGGCAGTCGAACACGCCAGTGTTATGGAACCATTGCGGATGCTGGCTAATGAAAAGTTAGAAGGATTCGAGCTGTCGATTCTCGGCGTCAAGCCGTGCGGCATGATCGAAGCGGACATGATTGAGAAAGCGCTCAGACCGGACACCGGCTTGGTTTGCGTGCAAGCCGTCAACAACGAGGTGGGAGTCATTCAGCCCCTTGAAGAAATTGCTGCGATGCTCTCAGGCCGCGGCGTGCTCTTCCACTGTGACGCTGCACAAGCTCTTGGAAAAACCAAATTCACGGTCGCAAGCGGTGTCGATTTTGCCAGTCTATCCTCGCACAAAATATACGGACCGCAGGGTATAGGCGCGCTCTACGTGAGAAGCGATAAGAGAAAGTTTTTGCAGGCGGTCAACTCGGGGGGAGGACAGGAGTCAGGGTTGCGGTCAGGAACCTTGCCGGCGGCTCTCTGTGTCGGATTCGGCAAGGCTTGCAGTTTGATGGAAGACGACACCGCTCACTTGCGCGGATTGCGATGGACATTTTTGAGCCGGATCAATTGGCTAAAACCAATTGTGTATGGGCATTCTCACCCGGAGTGGAATGTGCCCGGCATTCTCAATATTCGCTTTCCCGGCATCGACACGGAAACTCTAATTATGGCGCTGCCCGAACTTGCCTTCGGTGTAGGAGCCGCATGCAGTAGCACTGGTTCTAAACTGTCGCATGTGGTGCTCGCCACCACAGGCAGTGACCAGGCGGCGCGTGAATGTTTGCGCCTGTCGTTTGGACGTTATACCACCCAGCAGGAAATTCGCAGAGCTGCCGACTTGATAATCGATGCAGTAGAGAGTGTAAGAGAACTTCAGGGAGTTGCTTAGGATGAAAATTGCGTTTGTTGGCAAAGGTGGATCGGGCAAAAGCACGCTTTCGTCTTTATTCATTCGATATTTGCAGCAGGTTCGCAATAGAAACGTTCTGGCCATTGATGCGGACCTGAACATGAACCTGGCTGGTCTTTTAGGCGTGATGGTCAATGAAGAAACCCTGATGGCGCGTCCTCAAGTCGCGGAATCAATTCGCACTTTCCTTCGTGGCGACAACAGGCGGGTTTCCGAAATCGCCAAGTTTTTACCAACCACTCCTCCTGCGTCCGGATCCAATCTGGTGCGCAATGCTGCAGAACCCGGGTTGCTTCCATTTTGCGTGGAGGTTTCCAAAACACCAGTCGTCAATCTGCTCACTGTCGGCTCTTACGATAAGGACGGCATTGGGCAGACATGCTACCACTCGCATCTTTTCGTAGCTGAGAACATTCTTTCTCACACAGTTACGTCCTCCGACTTCACTATTGTTTGCGACATGGTTGCCGGCACCGATGCTTTTGCTTATTCAATGCACTTGCAGTTTGACGCCATCGTCTTGATCGCCGAACCGACGCCTGAGTCGACAGAGGTCTGCAGACTCTATGTGGATCTGGCGCGTCAAGCGGGCGTCGATGAGCTGGTTCATCTGGTCGGCAATAAGGTTGAAGATGCAGACGATATCGAGTTTATTTCCAAGGCAGTCGACAAGAAACTTTTAGTCTCTGTGCCTGCAATGCCCAGACTCAAGAAGGCACGGCAAAGAGGCGAGATTGTCGGCGCGGAATTGCTCGATCCCGCTCTCACCCAGATTATGCGCATCATTGAAAATGAAGCGCATTTGCCTGCTGTCAGCCCGGCTAAGCGCTTGCAGATGTTGCACCGGCTGCATTTGAAATTGAATGAAAAGCAATGGGTGAAAAGCGGCTATGGAGATGTCGCCGATCAAATCGATCCTAACTTTCAATACTTGCCTGAATTTGCAGGGGCTCTTAAATGACCAAGCTTGAAGAGAAGAGAACAGACGCTGCAGGTTTTCAGTCCTCAGCCGCTGAAGCGAAATCAGATCCGGCCAATGCCGGTCAGTGTCTTGCCGATGACATGCTGGAAAGTGGCAGCGATCGAAAAAGACCGAGAGTCAGACCGGCAATGCACCCGGCCATTCGACGTTTTCTATCAGATGAAAAACTGGTTTTTTCGCTGGTTGATGGACTGGGATCTCCGCTCAATGTGCTCTTTCCCAAACACATTGAAGAGACAATTGGGCGCTTTGATCAAGTGTACAAAGATCGCCAATTGCAGGGGACTATATTTTACACATCTAAGCCCAACAAATCGATGGCCCTGAAAAGGCAAGCATCTACTACCAGAGTGGGGCTCGATGTCTCCTCTTTTGGCGAGTTGAAGAGTGCTCTGGGCGGTGGTTTTCATCCAGAGCGAATCGAAGCGACTGGTCCGAAGAATATCGACTATCTGGCTCTTTGTGTTCAGCAAAATGTGCTGATCAATGTCGACAATTTTGTCGAGCTTAAGCAAATTGCGCAGATGAGCAGCTATTCGCCTCAGGGTAAGAAAGCGCGAGTGCTTGTGCGTTTGGACGGTTTTGAGCCGGGACGTGTGAAGTTTACTCAGCAAGACAGTGCCTTTGGCATACCGGTAAAAGACGCACCGGCGATCATCGAGTTTCTCCTCGAACACAAAGACTCTATTGACTTTCATGGTTTTTCTTTTCACTTCAATGCCGGCGATTATATTCGTCGTCCGCCCGCAATTGAAGCCTGTCTTCAATTGACATTCAGGTGCCTGGAACTGGGTTTGTCACCACGTGCAATCGATGTGGGTGGTGGTTATCGGATTCGCTATGCCGCCGATCAAGACGATTGGAATACCTATATTGAGGAATTGAAATCGTCCGTTCTTGGTAATCGTGACTCGCTGACCTGGAACGATTCCGGGCTGGGCTATCACCGCGAAGACGGCATTCTCAAAGGCGCTCCCAATTTCATGGAGCATTATCATAAAAATGACGGGCATGAAGATTTTGCTTCGGTCATTGATACGCCGCTGCCGGCATTCGATGGATATTCGACGGCCAGAATTGTCTCAGACAATATGTTTGAGCTGCATATAGAGCCGGGGCGCGCGCTTTTGGATCAATGTGGTATCACCCTTTCTCATGTCAATTTCGCCAAGCAATCAATTCTTGGCGAACAATTGGCAGTCCTTGATATGAACAGGACCAATTTGAATTCAACGCAGTTGAAGCTGATGACCGATCCGGTTTTGATTTATAGAAATGCAGACCAGAAGCCGGCGGACAAGGGCGTCATGTATGTCGGCAATCTTTGTTTGACCCATGACATGATTCAATATCACAAGACATTCCCTGATTTCTCTCCCCAGACCGGCGATGTTGTTGCCTTCATCAACACTGCCGCATATCAGATGGATTTTGCAGAAACGCATGTTCTCGAACAATCGATCGCCAAAAAGATCGCGATCATTGAGGGAGAACCGGGAGAATTTCGCTGGTTTCTCGATGAGCTCTATAACCCGCTGGCGATCGCCTTAGGAATCAAGCCATGAAGTATGAAAACATAACCGAACTAATTGGCAATACGCCGCTTTTGAAAATTCCGGCCCGAGTTCATGGTTTGAAGAACATCGATCTCTACGCCAAAATGGAGATGATGAATCCGTTCGGCTCAGTGAAAGACCGCATCGCCTGGGGCATCATCAAGGATGACATTGAAGAAATTCAGGCCAAAGGAAAGACTATTTACGAAAATTCCAGCGGCAATACGGCCAAAGCTCTGCAAGTAATCGCCAATATGTATGGCGTAAAAACGCGTTTGATCACTTACCTGGCTAAAGTCGATGGTGTCAAAGACATTGTCAGAATGCTGGGCGCCGATATTGAAGAAGTGCTGGGCGGCAGCGAATGCTTCGATCCAAACGATCCCAATGACCCGCAATTTTTAATTGCCAAAATGGTCAAGGACAATCCGGAGAAAAATTATTTCCCGTCGCAGTTTACCAATCCGAAAAATCCTGATGTTCATTACAAAACAACGGGCAAGGAAATTGTCGATGATTTAGAGAGCGTAGATTTCTTCTTTGGCGGCTTAGGAACGAGCGGATCGACACTGGGAGCGGCCCGCCGCATTCGCGACGAGGGCAATCCTGCGCTCGTTTCGGTGGGTGTTTGCGCCAGCAAAAACGATTTTATTCCCGGCATTCGCAGCCTCGATCAAATGTGGGAATCTGGTCTTTTCGTCAAGGAAAACTACGATAATTTCGTTTATGTGGACTCCGGTGAGTCCGTTGACGCGATGATGGAGTTGATTCGTGGCGCCGGACTATTGTGCGGACCGACCAGCGGAGCCAGTTATCTGGGAGCCGTCCGCTATTTGAAAAAGATTGATGATCAATTGACGGAAAGGAAGAACGCGGTCTTTATTGCCTGCGATCGTGTGGAATGGTACACCGACTATATTCGAGAAAGGCGCCCGCAATTGTACGGTTTGAAAATGAAGCCGGGCTCTTTGCGCGCATTCGAGTTTGATCCAGCCGGAAGCAAAGAAAGATTCACCGTGAAAGTGAGCAAAGCCCAGGCCTGGATTGATGACGAAAACCCGCTCATCATCGATGTTCGTGGCAACCTGGCCTACAAAATGACGACAATTCCCAATGCCATCAACATTCCCTGGGAGTTGTTCGAAACAATGATCGACGCTGCCGATCCGTTTCCCAAAGAGCGCCCATTGTTGCTGGTTTGTCCGGTCGGAGAGAAGACCGCTCGCTATGCTGCTTATCTGCAAACCCGGGGCTACCGCTCCTTCAGCCTGGACGGCGGCATACTGGAATGGCGCAATTGCAGTTGCCGGCTGGTAAAAATTACTTAGCGCCGGTAAGACTGCTTGAAACTTCACCTCTTCTAAACTTCATACTTATCCCATAAGGCGTAGTACACTGTTTTGGTACTACTGTGGGCGAGGCATCAGACGAAAGGGTTAGGATAGGGTTGTCATTAACGATCCACTTAAAGGCAATTTGCAGTCAAGTGGAGTCAACCCATTGTTTAGCGTTTACAGTAATCAGAGAATTAGTAAATAGCTTTGAACCTTGGTGTCTCTCAGAAGGTGTAATTGAGAATGAAAAAGTTAGCCGTAACCTTGATGATGTCGCTTGCACTGCTGAGCGGATGCGGGCAGCAACAACAAGCACCCCAGCAGACCTCGACAAGCGCCGGTTGGGGCTACATAGACACCACGGGCAATGTAGTGATTCCGCCGCAATTTGAAGCGGCCATGCCCTTTTCCCAGGACAGAGCCGCCGTCACAAAAGGCGGGCGCTGGGGCTTTATCGATAAGAAAGGCACTTTAGTGATTCCAGCCCAATACAATGCCGCCGAGACGTTTTCGGAAGGCCGTGCCGCTGTTCAAGTAGGCGAAAAATGGGGCTTTATCGACCTGAATGGCAGATTGTGCGTGCCGACCAATTATGAAAATACCCAGCCGTTCTCCGATGGCGTTGCGGCGGTGAAATCGAACGGTCTTTGGGGCTATGTCGGTAAAGAAGGCGAGCAAATCGTTTCGCCCAGTCACATCAACGTCAAGCCGATGACCGAGGACCGCGGCGCCGTGCAGCTCGACTATGAGCCAACCTGGAAGCCCTGGGGCTTCGTCAACGAAAAGGGCAAGATCGTCATCAAGCAAGAGTATCAAAGTGTCGTGCCCTACAAGAATGGCGTCGCCGAAGTCCGCACCCGAGACGGAAAAACGGGTCTTCTCGATAGAGACGGCGTGATTATCTACAAGGATGAAACCTCCTTGCCATCGCTGTTTCACGATGGTCTGGCCATTACATCTGCCAAAGGCAAGCAAGGATTTGCCGACGCCAAGGGCAATGTCGTCATCCCTGCCGAATATGACCAGGTGGAACCTTTCTCGGAAGGCGCCGCTATGGTCCGCCAGAACTTGCGTTGGGGCTATTTGAACACCAAAGGCGAGCCGATTGCAAAAATTCAATATGATGCTGCTACGCCTTTCAAAGAAGGACTGGCAGCAGTGAAATTGGCCGGCGGGCGCTGGGGTTATCTCAACGACAAGGGCAAGCTGGCTATTGAGCCCATTTATGACGAAGCAACGCCTTTCTCTGATGGTTTGGCGGCGGTCAGGCAAGATTCCGCAGCCGCTAAATAGTCGGGCGGGGCCTTCAGGCGAGACAGGAAATTTGTAATTTGACCGTCAGGGACGTTGATACGGGTCCCTTCGGGTTATCATATCCAGAAGATATGCCAACTCGGGCTTGGTTTTGCCTGGGTGGGAGTGAAAAATTTGGCAGGGGAGCGGAATGAGAGACTTTGTTCTTTTGTACGTCAACGGTGTCGAACATCGCGTCAGCGGTGACGATGCGTTTATGCCGCTATCAGACTACCTGCGCTACGAATTAACCCAGTGCGGTACCAAAGTCGTTTGCGCCGAGGGCGATTGCGGAGCCTGCACGGTATTTTTAGGTCGGCTCGACGCTCAAAAAAATGACATTGAATACGTGCCTGTAAATGCCTGCATTCAATACATGTATCAGCTGGATTGCACGCATATAGTTACCGTGGAAGGACTGAAGGTGGACGGTGAGCTGAACCGCATTCAGCAATCGATGGTGGACTGCCATGGCGCGCAGTGCGGGTATTGCACTCCGGGTTTTGTCGTGGCCATGTGTTCGCTCTTTGAAAAATGCGACCAGAAGGACAAATCAGCAACTCAGTGCAAACCAGACAGAGCGGCCGTCAGCGACGCCCTGACCGGCAATTTGTGCCGCTGCACCGGATACGAATCAATTATCAAAGCCGCTCTCAGTATCGATGAAAAGCAATACAAACGGCTGGCTGTTTTGTATCCTGCTTCCGGTTTTGTCGCTGCATTCAAAAAACATCACGATGAGCCGGTGGTGGTGAAAGGCAGTGATGTTGAGTTCTTTAAGCCGACAGATATAAAATCGGCAGTCGAGTATAGAAGCAAGAACCCCGCCTCCGTCATCATATCTGGTGGCACAGATGTGTGCGTGAATTTGAATAAAGGCAGAATTGAGCCGGCCAAGATAATGGTTCTTACCCATGTGGCCGGTCTTGATGAATTGAAAACCGAGGGCAATAGTGTGTCAGTGGGGGCGCGAGTTTCCTTGCGCCGGCTGGAGGAGTTTTTCCAGAAGTCTTTGCCCGAGTTTCACTATATCCTCTGGGTTTTCGGTTCTCCTCAAATTCGCTACGCCGGAACCCTGGCCGGCAATATTGCCAATGGATCACCGATTGCCGATTCGCTGCCTTTTCTTTTCGTATCGGGTGCACAAGTGGAAGTGTCCGGTCTGAAAGGTGAACGGCGCATTAAGGTCAGTGAGCTCTACAGCGGCTATCGCAAGATGGTTTTGACAGAAGACGAGATCATCGTGCGAGTACATATTCCGGTGCCATCCAAGTCAACCGTTCTCAAACTCTACAAAGTGTCAAAGCGAGAGCATTTGGACATTTCCAGTTTTACAGCTGCTATCAGTTTGGAACGCAACGGAGATAAAATTGCCAATGCGCAGGTTGCCTATGGCGGTGTCGCCGCGGTTGTTTTAAAACTGGCAAAAACAGAGGAGTTTCTTGACGGCAAGCCTTTCAATCTGGATACTTTCCGTCAAGCCGGCGAGATCGCCGTCAAAGAGATTACCCCTATTAGCGATGTGCGTGGATCGAAAGACTATCGGCTGCAATTGGCGGCCAACATCATGGAAAAATTCTTTTTTGAAACTGCCGACGAAAAGGAGCTCAGTCTTGTATGTCTCTAGTGGGCAAGGACATTCCGCATGATTCGGCAGTCGGTCACGTAAGTGGCGAGTCCATTTATATTGACGATATACCTTTTGCGAAAAACGAATTGCTCGTCGACTTTGTCGGCAGCCCGGTTGCCTGCGGACATATAAAGTCTGTTGATTTCAGCGCCGCTCTGAAAATCAAAGGGGTGGTCGGCTGCTATACCTATAAGGAATTGAAGACCCTGGGCGGCATCAACAAATTTGGCCCGATCATACAAGACGAAGTTTTGCTGTGCGAAGATCATTCATCTTTCATCGGCGAGCCGATTGTCGTAATCGCAGCTGAAAATCGCAAGGCTCTGTCCAGAGCGAAAAAAGCAGTCAAGATCGAGATTGAAGAGCTGGAGCCGGCTTTGAGCATTGATGCGGCCATAGCCAAAAATGACTATCTTGATAAAACCTATCGAATTTCTCGCGGTGATGCTGAGCGTGTTTTGAAGGATGCAAAACACAAACTGGAAGGAACAATCGTCATCGGCGGGCAAGAACATTTCTATTTGGAATCGCAAGCCGCGCTTGTGGTGCCGGGCGAATACGATCAACTGACCGTTCATTCATCGACGCAACATCCCAGCGAAATTCAGCAGGTGTTGGCACGAGTTTTGGGCTTGCAACAAAATCAGATTGTTATTTTGACAAAACGCATGGGCGGTGGCTTCGGAGGGAAGGAGTCGCAGGCGACGCATCCGGCGGGAATGGCTGCACTTGTCGCCTTAAAAACCAAGCGTCCGGCTCGGATTATTTACACCAAAGATGACGATATGAAGTTCACTGGAAAACGTCATCCTTTCCAGAACAACTATCAAGTCGCCTTCGACGACAGTGGGCGCATCAGTGCTTTGAAGGCGCATTTGTATGCCGACGGCGGAGCCGCTGCCGATCTGTCGACGGCTGTGCTCGGGCGCGCTCTCACTCATATCGACAATGCCTATTACATTGAAAACATCGAAGTGGAAGGGCAAATCTGCCGCACCAATTATCCTCCCACCACCGCATTTCGCGGCTTCGGCGGGCCTCAAGGTGTGGCCACTATCGAGAGCATTATTCAGGACATTGCTGCTTACCTCAAGAAGGATCCTCTCGATGTGCGGCTGGCCAATCTTTATGGAATGAATGAACGCAACACCACTCATTACGGACAGCTATTGAAACACAACACGCTGCCGCAGCTGTTTGAAGAGATTATTGAAAGTTCTGATTACAGAAATCGTCGCCGGTCTGTCGATAAATTCAATTCAGAGTCGAAAACTCACTTGAAAGGGCTGGCTCTAACACCAGTTAAGTTCGGAATTTCCTTCACCAATAAGTTTCTCAATCAAGCCAATGCGCTCGTCAATGTGTACATGGATGGAACCGTTCAAGTTTCCACCGGCGCCACCGAAATGGGGCAGGGCGTCAATACCAATATCAAAATGCTGGTTGCTGACGAATTCTCTATCGATCCAGATTGGGTCATCGTCATGACGACCTCCACTGAGAAAAACAACAATACGTCGGCGACGGCAGCATCATCGGCAACTGATTTGAACGGAAGTGCGGCAGTAAACGCCTGTCAAAAGATCAAAAAAGCGATGGCTGACGTGGCGGCAAGACATTTCGATACTGTCGAAACAGGAATTGGCAATTACGCGGACCGTATCGTTTTTGCCGATGGCTACGTTTTTGACGAACGCCGGCCGCACAACAAAATCAAATGGGCTGATCTGGTCGGCATGGCTTACCGCGAGAGAGTCAGTCTGGGAGAGCGCGGCTACTATGCGACAAAGGGCATCGGTTTTGACTGGAGTAAAGGACAGGGATCGCCATTTCTCTATTTCACTTGCGGCTGCTGTGTAGCGGAAGTTTTGATAGATCGTTTCACCGGGCAGATGAAGGTCGAGCGCATTGATATTTTGATGGACATCGGCAAATCGATTAACCCCGGCATCAATCGCGGACAGGTGATTGGTGGTTTTGTCCAGGGCATGGGTTGGGTGACCAATGAAGAGTTGAAATACTCTGACAAGGGAGCGTTGCTCTCCTACTCGCCAACCACCTATAAGATTCCGAACATTCAAGATATTCCGGCCATCCTCAATTGCAGCTTTATCGACAATCCGAACAATACGCAGAATGTTCGCGGCAGCAAAGCCGTCGGCGAACCGCCGCTCTTGCTGGGGCTGGCCGTATGGGCGGCTGTGAAGGATGCGCTGGCCTATGCAGCAAAAGGTCAAGTACCCAAGCTCAATCTACCTGCCACCGGCGAGGAGATTTTGATGCGCCTTACCGGTCTTAAAAAGGCTTATCTTTCGGTGAAGAGCAAAGGCAAAGATAAAGAGCCGGCCTCAATCAGCTAGATCTACAAACAAAGAGAGGAGCAGCCAGTGCTGCTCCCCTCGTTTTTGATTTGTACTTATTTCTAGTACTTGCCGGTTGCCAACCGCTTGTAGTGGTTGAAGGCGTCCAGGGAATTGTCGAGCGTGCATTGATAGCACCAGACGCCCATCTTTTGCCTGTCTTTATAGTTGTGTGAAATCTCGGCATAAATCGGTTCGTCCGAGAAATTGACACCTTGAGCAGCCGCATCGTATACGGTGGCAGCGAAGTAAATCTTGTCGATGCGAGCCCAGCGAGTGGCGGCGTAGCACATCGGGCAGGGCTCCGCCGAGGTGTACAGTTCGCAGTGGGAGGTCTTGCAGTTTTGCGGCAGTTTGAGACCGGGTTGGTCTTTATAGATCAAGCCCAGGCTCAAGGCCCCCAATTCGCCACAGGCCTGACGAATAGCCGTTGTTTCGCCGTGAGCAGTGGGGTCTGTCCATTTAACGACCGAATTATGCGAAATCCAATAACGGATAACCTTGTTTGTTTCGTCATCGATTTGGACGATTACGGTTGAGAATGGTCCGCCCCCTTTTTGGGCACTGATTCGTGCTTCGTCGCAGGCCAATTTCATCCACTTGTTGCCGTAAATCTAAACGCCTTCATATTTGACGGCAGGTTTGATGTTGTAAGTTTGGCAAGGCAGTCTTTTTGCATCGGCTTCCGGTCGGTCGCTTGAATTGCAATAGCCGCTCCAGGGCTGAATGTAGCTCATGAAGTCTTTCTTCAGAGGTTCCAGTTTGACTTCGTACGGCTCGTCTTTTCCGTCGTAATGAGTGACTTGAGTGAAGTCAGTGTCGTACTCGTTGCCGAAGAATTTCTTTTCTGCATGTGCCGGTGATGCAGTAAGACTGAAAACGATGGATGCCACCAATCCGAAAATTGTTGCTTTGACGACGGAGCTTTTGGCTTTCGTTGCCTTCTGCGTTAGTGCAAGCGAAAATTTCCTCCAGAGGTGTTGTCAAACGGCGCCTGTATAGGACGCAAGTGACAGTTACGGAAATGTACTCAATTGACTTCTGTTTTGATCACAAACCCTAAGAAGAAACTCATGGTTTTATCTTGAGCCTGAAGGGAGGGTTTCAAAGGCTACTATGTAATTGTTATTCGGGTCGAAGACTGATTATCAAGGAAGCCATAGAACGGTTTCCTTGAAAGCATTGAAGCACGCACATGATTCGTCGTCTTTCGAACATTCTTGTAGCCGCGACGCTGATGCTCGCTGCAGCCACAGCTGCTCATGCCTCCGCAGAAAGTGACGCGAAGGCCTTTCGCGATATCACCCTGACGCCGCGCAGCATTCCAGCCAATGAAGCCAATGGAGAATTGCGCGAGGACGCCAAGGAAGTTGCAGAGGTCCTGGACATTACTAATCTGGTGGACAGATTGCGGCGCGAGAAAGCCAACTATGGCAATTCGCGCGAAATTCAAAATATCAGGCTGACTTGTCTGTGGAAACTTTTCACTGCTTCAGAGGAAGTGCGTCAGGTCGTCAATGAATGCGACTATGATCTCGCTCAAGCACAAATAGCGCTTGATGGGCTAATGTCGAAAAAACAAATGATGTTTTTCACGCTCAGCACGGCAAACTTTATTCAATTGGGAACTCTGGGCATCATCAAGAATGTAATGGGCTTCTCGGAGGTCTATCACGTCGCTGAGCGAGAAGTGGCCATGGCTCAGTTTGGAACCAGCATCGCTCTGGCGGAAACCAACCAGTTGATTGGTCCTACCTGGAGCCGCAAAATCGATTCCAGACCGACGATGCTTTCTCATTTTTTCTATGAAAATTTCAAACCGAAGGACAACGAAGTCAGCTATCTGTGGAAGTTTTTCAATAAGCCATGCCCCGGCTTTCCCGATAATCTGACGCGCCGGCAGGTGCTCGTAAGACACTGGAAAGACTTTGGTGGCATGGATATCGACAATGCCAAAACAGTTGGCAAAGTGACAGCCAATATTACTGATGTCGAACGGGAGAACATCAAGATGCTCAAAAAGAGAGTGGCATTGTTGCACGATCTCCAATCGCATTTTGAAGAATTTGATGCATCCCTTTATGAGCTGCATAAAGCAATTACAAACTAATCTACTGGAAAAGAAAATGGACATAGCGATTATGAAATTAAGACTGAGACGACAGATCGGTGCTGTCTTGATTGCCTGCGTACTTTCTTCTCAAATGTTCGTTGCAGCATCGGCTCAGTGGGAACGCATCGATCCGACCAATGCCGCAGCACGCTCTCTCTCCTCCGACGCGCGTGAGGCAGCGCAATTATTGGGCATTCTTCCCAAGGTTGAAAAACTGATTGCGCTGAAGCCGACAAATAACAGCGGCAGTCTGAACGACGAACAGATGGCGCTCAAAATTGACGTCATGGACAAAGTGCTCGGCGCTTCTCTGGAAGTACGCATGGTCGCCGGTAGAGTTGATAGAGAATTGGCCTGGTCTTATTCCGGGCTGAACATGTTGCAAGCCAAAAGACAGAAGAAACTCAATCTTTTGACTAACCTTAACTTCATGCAGGGCGGCACACTCGGCGTTCTTTCCGGACCGATGTTCTTGCACGGCTTGCCGAAGACAGGCACTACATTGCTTTTGATTGGCTCCAGCGTCGGCTTGGGACTATCTACAATCGCTTTGAGTCAACAGCGCAGCGGAACCAAGAAAGTGGATGGCGGAACAACTGTTTTGGCCGACGTTTTCCAAATGGAATTGCCGAGTTCTCCTGCTCATCAAACCGAAGTTATAAACGGTTATATGAATGCGGTGCCGCCCAATGCCACTGACGGCAAGACTCGCAATCAAAAACTGGTGGAAGGTTGGAAGCGCGGAAAATATTTGAGAACGGATAGCGAGATAAACTTGCAAAAGCTCTCGGCGTATGTGCCTGCCGGCAAGGACTACCGAGAGAACATCCACCTTTTGCAAAACAGAATTCGCATGCTTTATGACACGCAATACACCGTCGAGATGCTGCATGCAGAACTTCTCGATCTGCTGCGCGTTACGCAGTAGCGCTGACGGCGAAAACCTGGTGATTTTAGCTTTTCTTAGCGTGCGGGGTTCCTAAGTACGGAAATTCTGAAAGAGTATCGGTGTGAGGCGAGAGCCCATCAGGAGGAATTTCGCCTTTGGAAAGGAAAGAAAGTCGCGCGTTGATCACGTCATCGGTGAACACGCGCCCATTGGGATAGGTAGCCGGTTTTGCTGGATCGAAACTCAACATATCGGGAAGAATGCCGCTTTCATTGATTGCTTCAATCGCTTCTTCCCTTGTGTAATCTCCGGTATGTCCCATTAAGTGAATGAAGAGTTCAAGCCAACGCTTGTAGTCGTTGACCGGCTCGCTGGCATTGTATTCTTCTTTAGTGTCGTCTGTATTGAAAAAACTGCTGACTGAGGGATGTCCGGCCCGATCTACATGAAGCAGCTTGCCGTCTTTTCGCAGGCTGCAGCGACCCCAGATACGAATGATCGGATTCGCTTGCAACTCGCTTGTCGGCAATTCAATTACCATCGAAAAAACATTAGCTTCCGTATTCGAGTCTACACCGCTCCATGGTGACTTTCCGCCTTCCCACTGCAATGAGGTGAAATTTTTCTTGCCCGATGTGTCGTACAGATTTTTGATTCCGTCATAATCGAAGAAGAAAGCGTCACTGCGAGCGCCGGCGAAGAACGTGTAGGGTCCTGATTTTACGATGTTTGGTGTGGGGCCGAATGACACTTCAGCGTCGGAAACAATTTTTGTTCCCTTGGCTTCAACTGCGCGCGACTCTTCACCCTTGGCCAGGAAAACATTGAATGTCTGTTTGCCATTTTGTGGCGTCGAAAATACGAAACTGAAAGCGACGTCGTTTAACAAATCACCATTATTATCGATTGCCAATCGGTAGATAGCGTCAGGGTGGAGAGCGTCTGCCTGGGGATTTGCATTAAGGATGAGCACTGTTCTTCCAGGATCTTGCGGTGACTGGAAGGCGTAAAGGTCGCAGAGATCGAGGCGCTGGTCTCCCAGCGGCGGACCAAGACTAAGTCCCGTGAAATGATTCGACATCGCTATCTCCTGTGGGCTCTAAGCTGCTTGTTGGAAGGATCTCGATTGCTGAATATCAAGCGACGGATCCCAGAGTCGTCATAGTTTATCAGGCCCGCCTTTTCGTGTAAGGCTTGGATGAGTTCCTGAAAAGCCTCAGGCATATATGCATATGCCTTGCTGTCGAGCGAGAGCTGTACCCAATTAGTTGCTAAAATTCATTGCGCTGGCTCTTGCTTCGGTCTGCTCGGCGTCTGCCGCGCGATCTGTCTGGCGCAGCAACGCTGCATATTGTTGCAAGCTTTTAGCTACATCGGGATGGTTAGACCCAAGGGCTTTTTCTCGTATGGTCAACGCGTGCTGAATCAGCGACTCTGCCTCGTCGTATCGATTTTGGAATTGATAAAGCTCAGCCAGATCGCTGGTAAACACAGCTACTCTGGGATGGTCGGGACCGAACGCCTGCACTGTTAATGCCAGCGCGCGCTGATGCAGCGATTCAGCTTCTGAATATTGGCCCTTTAGAAAATGGATTTTGGCCAGACCATTCAATCCGACTGCGAAGTTTGGGTGCTGTTGGCCGGCAACGTTTTCAAATATCCCAATCGCCTGTTTGTAGAGCGCTTCTGCTTCTGCATGTTGACCCATTTCGCGACAAATCGTCGCGTGGTTGCACAAATTGGCGGCATAATTCGGGTGGTTCAGCCCCACTGACTTTTCGGTGATTGCCAGGGCCCGCTTTGATAAGGCCTCGGCTTCGCCGTACCTGGCTTGCTTGTGATAAATTGACGCCAGATTATTCATGCTTCGCGTAAGACTCGGATGGTCGGAACCGTGCGCCTTTTTCGTTACTTCCATGGCACGAATAAGGAGTTGTTCGGCTTCGACGTACTTTCCCTGAGCACTATAAATCGCACCCAGAGTATTCAAACCGTTCTGAAGATGAGGGTGTTCTGGTCCAAGCGTCTTTTCATGAATTGCCAGCGCACGCTTCGCGAGCGGCTATGCTTCTGCATAGCGTCCTTGCACTCGACAGACCTCCGCCAGTGAATTCAGAGGGCCGGCGACTGCTGCATGCTCAGCACCCATCGCCTTCTCAGCTATTTCCACTGCCCGTCTGAATAATAGTTCTGCCTCGGCCCAATTGCCCTTTTGATAATGGAGAGTGGCTTGATGGACCAGAGTAAGTCCAAGAGACAATTGATCGGCGCTTGTGGATTTTTCGAAGATTGGCAGGGCGCGTTTGATCAATGGTTCGCACCGAGCAAAGTCTCCGCGCTGCTGGTAGAGGGTGGACAGGTTGTTCAGACTTGTGCCTATAGCCGGATGGTCGGGAGGGTATACCTTTTCATTTATGGCGAGTGCTTCTTGAAAGAGCGGTTCGGCTTGCTCAAGTTTTTTCTGCGCCATGTACACATGGCCGAGGTTATTCAGAGATAAGACAAAATTGGGATGTTCGCGATCCAATGTCTTCCGGTACACATCCATTGCTCGCTCACTCAGTGCTTCCGCCTCTGCGTATTTGCGTTGCTTCGCATAAAAGTTGGCCAGGGTGTGCAAGACGTTGGCAACTTCAGGCGAAATATCAGAACCAGACGCTGGCATCCCAGCCAGGGCTGCCAGCAGGCGGTCGCACAGCAGCTCTGCTTCTTTTTGTTTATCGGTCATGTTGTATACGGATACGAGAAGGGCAATGATGATCAGCAACGAAGAATCAGGTAAGTGCATTCGCTCTGCTTCACGCAGGGCGGCGGCGAGTTGTATCTCTGCCTCGGCATAGTTGCATTCTTTGAATGCAGCTACACCTTTCTCCATTTGCTTTTGCAAAGTTGTTTCGTCTGCCATTTTCTTTATCACCAGTGATACGCAAATGTGCCGTTAGGAGTCCAATCAGAATGAGGTAGATGCCGATTATTTTGGGTGATTGTCTGAGACTTTTCAAGTCTGCCAAATTGACGGCACGGTCTAAAGCATGGAATAGCGTACAGTCGCATTTTAGTGAGAGTCCCGACAGCCATGCCAGGGTGCCGTTAGCCTAATTTGAGCATTGCGGAACTTATAGCTCTCCTTGGCGTCACCAATATGTCGCTAGTCGGGGAAGGCATATGGATTCTGAACGGGACTGTTATCTGATTACTGGCAGCAGTGGTCTACTGGGGCACGCGCTTGCTCATCACTTTGGATCTAAATCAAACCAGATCATTGGATTCGATCAGGACGGGCCGCCGTACCCGCCA
This sequence comes from uncultured Candidatus Obscuribacterales bacterium, assembly GCA_964531315.1. Classification (GTDB taxonomy): domain Bacteria; phylum Cyanobacteriota; class Vampirovibrionia; order Obscuribacterales; family Obscuribacteraceae; genus QKMZ01. The sequence continues at coordinate 72,979 of CAZHEZ010000010.1, forward strand.
CCAAATACGGATTGTTTGTTTTGCGACCTGACGTCGGACGAGTCTGTCCAGAAGACACTCTTTATGGTGCGCACTCTCTACGGAAGCAAAATCAAGGCAGTCTTTCACCTGGCTGCGTATTATTCATTCTCAGGCAAGGAAAGTCACTTATATAAGGATCTGACTGTGGATGGAACGCGGCGACTGCTGCGCGAATTGCAGAGATTTGACGTCGGACAATTCATTTTTAGCAGCTCGATGTTAGTCTACAAGCCGAATAAGAAAGGTGAAAAACTAACCGAAGAGTCACCTGTGGAGCCGACCTGGGCCTATCCGCAATCAAAAGTGGAAACTGAAAAGGTTTTGCTGGAGGAACACAAAAAAATTCCTGTTGTTAATTTGCGAATTGCAGGAGTCTACAGTGATGTGTGCCAATCAATTCCACTTGCCCATCAGATTCAGCGCATCTACGAACATCGGCTGGAAGGACATTTGTATTCGGGTGACCTGGATGTAAGGCAAGCCTTCGTACATGTGGACGATCTGGTGGCTGCATACGAAGCGTGCGTGAATAGTGCCGACAAACTCTCGGATTTCGAGACTATCAATATCGGCGAGGAAGAGGCTCTCAGCTACGACGAAACACAAAGAATTATCGCCAGACAGCTTTTCGATGAGCCCTGGCCGACCCTGGATGTGCCAAAGCCAATTGCTAAGGCTGGCGCATGGGTTGAAGAGCAACTGCCACTGGCGGAAAAACCGTTTATCAAGCCATGGATGATTGATAGGGCAGATGACAATTACGAGCTGGATGCAGAAAAGAGCCGCAGGTTGTTGGGCTGGACGCCCCGGCATTCACTGCGTGAAACATTGCCAATGATGCTAGAAGGTCTCAAAGTAGATCCTGAGCGTTGGTACAAAATCAATAAATTGCACTGGTCCGGTCATCATCCAACTCATAGTGAAAGCGATCCGATAGCTGCAATCGAGCATCAATCGAGTTGCGACTTGCTCGATCCGCCAGGACCAGCACCGGCGATTTCCACCACCAACCATGCCAAATCTTGAAGGTATCGATCGAACTTCTAAGGTTGGAGAGCAAAACTCTCTTCAGTATCGAATACTAGATTTCCCGGAGACAACCGGAAAAACTGCAGCAGAAATTCAGGGTCTGGTAGCCGCGCGCAACTACGCGACATTGTGGACCTACGCGATAAATTGTATTCTGGCGCTCTGGTTGATCGCCAACCCGCATCTCTTTGACTATAAGAGCACGCCTCTGGCCATCAGTGATACTGCGGCCGGTGTTCTGATAATTCTCTGCGAAGCGATATCCTTTATTCCTCGCCTGACGGCGGTGAGATGGGGCACTGCTGCAATCGCTCTCTGGTTGTTATTTGCGCCGCTTGTATTCTGGTCACCCACCCCGGCGGTCTTTCTTATTGATACGCTTGTTGCGTGTATGTTGCTAGTAATGTCCATCTTGATTCCAGGAATACCTGGTTCTGGTGGCATTGAATTAGTTGGACCGGATCAACCTCCAGGCTGGACCTATAATCCCTCCTCTTGGATCAGGCGATGGGCAGGCATAGCTCTGGCGCTGGCAGGATTTTTCATCTCACGCTATTTGGCCGCGCATCAGCTCGGCTATATTCCGCACGCCTGGGATCCATTTTTCGGCGACGGTACTGACAAAGTCACCGGTTCGAGTATATCCAAAGCCTTCCCAATCTCTGACGCTGGTTTTGGCAGCGTTGCATACATCCTGGAAGTGTTGATCGGATTCATGGGCGACCGGGCTCGCTGGCGCACCGCGCCATGGATAGTGGTAATGTTCGCCTGTGTGGTCTTGCCATTGGGCGTCACCAGCATAGTTCTCGTTATTACTCAGCCTATTTTTGTAGGGGCCTGGTGTGGATTGTGCCTGGTCGCAGCCGCAGCTTTGATGACTTCAGTGCCGCTTTCGGTTCACGAAGCAATTGCAGTCGGACAATTCCTCGTCGATGCCAAACGACAGAAGAAAAACATGTGGCGAATATTTTGGCTGGGCGGCACAGTTGTTGGCGCCGGCAAAAAAGATCCTGACAGAATGAACTACTCTTTTATGCAGCGCTGCGCTGCCAGTGTTCAAGGTGTAAATGTGCCATGGACACTGCTTCTGCAAATTGGCATCGGCATATGGCTGATGGCCAGGCCGGATCTTTTGCCTTATCCAGGCAGTACAGGCTCGGCGACAGTGGACCATCTGGTTGGTGCTCTAGTCGTCACGGTGGCAGCCATTTCCACTGCGGAAGTTACACGAATAGTCAGATTCGCAAATATTCTTTTCGGCGCTGCCCTGGTCGTTTGCGCAATGATATTTTCAAGAGAGATTGCGCTCGTTCTAATCAGCGAAGTGACCGCAGGTGTACTTCTAATATCAACTTCAATTCCCCGCGGAGCCATACTGGAAAAATATGGCGGTTGGGATCGGTTTGTAAGATGAGACAAAATACTGCATCAAACAGGCAATACTAGGGAAGAAGCAAGTATCTACTATGCGAATTGAGTTGACGACTTTGGAATAAAAAATCAACCTTCCATGAGCCGTTTCATTGCCGGAGCAGCTTCATTGGTAAAATGTCGATTGATGCTGTCACCATTGAGGGCTCTATTAATCCAGTCGCCGATTTTAGTACCGGCATAACACGAGGCAGTGCCCGTGGCTGCAGCGCCCGTCACAACTGTCGCCACGGCAGCACGCGGGTTACGTATGAACATTGCCAATATTTCTTGGTACAACCTGGGAGTATGGACCAGTGCTTCCGTGCCCCGGATGCCGCCATACACACCAAGTCCACCTCCAATCAGAGGTAAAAACGAGTTCTTGATCTCGCGGTCGTAATGCAAATGTTGCCAGGCTTCCACATTGGGGCTGTTTTGGTTTGCACTTAATTCGTTTGCTCTGAGCATTTGCCCGTAGAGTTCCAAATCGCTGCTGGAAATTCTGTTGGTTCCTATATATACATCTGACAATTTGGAAACATCATTGAAGTGGCTGCCTAGAAAATCCGCCGTTTGTTGTTTCCGAGCGTTTCCGTCCAAGCCAGCCTGGCGCGAAATATCCTGCAGGTCTGCCAGGGTTAGCCCGCCTGCGCTCGATTCGGTTTTCACAAACTCATCGACATCCACCGAACTCGGTTTGAAATTGGGTTTTTGAGGCTCAGTTTGAATGTCGTCTTCATCATTTAAAGAAGGATAAGGAAAAACCCTTTCAAATAGCCTCTTTGCACCTTTGTCCTGGGCGACGCTGAAATCCTGGGTCGCTTCAAGTTCACTATTCATAGAAATTGCACCATAATCGGGGACACAAGGTGGGTGGAAGCCTGTGAGTGTCCTGTCAGCATATGGAGCAGAACGTTAGATCTGCGTGAAAGTTCTAAGCCTTGTTAATGCAATATTTTTTCGACGATGTCGATGTACCCATCGAGATCTGCTGCCAGTTTATTTCTAGATTCCCGATTGTGTCCATTCTTGTCCAGAACCTTGATGCCGCCATTTCTGTCCATCTGCACAGCGACTGTAATCTCAGGTGGAGCGCCTACTATTCGGGAGAGCTTGATCGGGTTGTCGGCTTTTACCGTGAAAACGGGCTCACCATTGCTGTCCCTGGTTATTACCATGTCCGTTATCGGTGCCCGGTCTTTTCCCAGGGGAGTGGAAACGATTGTGTGAATTCCCTTTATATCCTTGAATTCCGTATGCCCATGCGCGTCTTCCTTGATACTGAAGGCAAAGGATTTGCCGAACTGTACAGAGTCTACTTTGACCAATCCCATTGTCCCTGGTGCAGTTTTATCTATCTTGTAATTCATGTCACTGGCTGTCGTGAATGTGAATCGGTCGCCTTGTTTTTGAATGGTTTCAAAACTGCGCAGGAAGTTGGTGGTTTCAGGTCCAAGCAATCCAGCAAGCATTTTGTTTTGGTCGAGAAACTGGCAAGGATGAATGGTATCATCCGGCAGAAAGCGGGCTGCCAGCGCTAGCCTGTCGAAATTGGCTGCTAGAAGTGCGGTGGCGCTGTTGCGATCGAGCCTGGGGACAAGAGCGCATTTTTCTTGTGAATCTTGTATCTCTTGCCACATTTTTCCGGAAGATGCCTGGCGATCGGTAAGACTGCTGCAGGGCGGAGCTTCCATAACATTGAATGTTTCGTTTGCCGTCATCTGAAATACTTCCTGTAAGAGCCTTGGTTGCAGACAGGCTGCCTGAGCCTATTGCTTACCTGTCGAGCAATGGGATGTGCGTTGATTGGACCTGCGCGCCAATGCACAGTACATCCCGGCTGGGGTGACGGCGGTCTGCAATCTCTAGTGAGCTTGTTTGGGGCGGGGTGGAATTCGGTACAACTTAGTTCAGCAACTTTCAAATAATCTTGAAATTGGAAGATGCAGACTAATAGCCGCCACCGCTAAAACTGCCGCCGTCGTCATCGTGGTCTTCTTTCAGCCCTTCGCGCCAATCGAAGAACAATTCGCTGGGATCGTATTTCTTGCGCAGGTCGGCAAGTTTTTTCCAGTTTTCTTTCGAGAAAGATCTCGATGGGTAGTCCAGGTGCGCTGTTGTGTCTGTTTCGGCGACATAACGTCCCACGACAAAGGGATCGGTCAGCTTCTGGCACTTTTCGTGCCAGTCTATGTTTGCCTTGTCGTCGGCTGCTTTGTCCCACATCGTCCAGGAGCCTCCGTAGAGCCTTCCTGTCATCGAAAATGCCATGTCCTTAGGAATCGGCGGCGGCAGTGTTTTGCCCGTGAAGACGGCGAACATGTAGACGGTTTTCTTGGAAGGCGTTTTCTTAAAATGCTCCTTCATTGCCATCATCGGCTCGGTAGGAGAACAATCATAAAACAGAGCATCTACTTTTGCGCGCACGTCGCCGGGCCAGAGTCCACCGGACATATCGAATAATTGCTCGAACACGTATGGGACATTGAGCGCTTTGTCGATTGCTTTACCGACCACAGGGCAGGTCTCGAGCGGTGCCAGTTTTTCTTTTGCTTCTTCCGGCGTGTTGGCGAAACAAGTGCCGGTGACCAGAATGATTTTGCCATTGCTAGATTGGCATTTGTCCTGATACTTCTGCGGCGCGTCCACGATAAATTCACTGAATTCGACGCTTTCATGCAGCTGGCCGGCCACCTTGCCGACCCAGTCAGAAACTTCGTGAATATCGTCGTAGTGATACCAGTATGTGCTGCCGGTGATGGCTTTGGGCAAATCATAGAGCTTCAGATGATAGCGGACGCAGATTGCAAACATGCCGGGACCGGCGCCACGAGCCGCCCAGTAATAATCTTGATTTTGCTCTTTGCTGGCGGTGATCATCTCACCATTGGCAGTCACCATTTCAATCGCTTCCAGGCCTTCGCAGCCGTGCCCCCAGATTCCCTGATTCCATGCCATGCCGCCGCTGAGCAAATAACCGCTCAGCTTTACCTGAGGGCAGTGCCCGGTCGGAAAGGCGAGTCCTTTCGGATTGAGTGCTTTTTGTGCGTCTCGATTGCTGATGATCGGTTGAAAGACGCCTTTCTTACTTTCGACATCTATTGATATGACTTTGGTCAGTTGCGAAAGATCGATCATCATGCCGCTGTTGCGCACTGACGGAGCCGCCCAGTTGTGACCGCCGCCGCGGACTGCAACTTTCAATCGTCTTTCCTTGGCAAACTTTACTGCTTCGACAACATCTTGCTCGTCTGCAACGACGCAAATTAGTTGTGGCCCGCGATTCGGCAACAGACGATTCCAGAGCTCTCCATAGGCATATTTCGCGTAATCAGCGTCGCCGCGTGAGACGACTATGCCTTTGAATTTGAATTTCTTAGTGAGGTCGGCTATGTCGATTTTTTCAGTCGTGCCTTTCGCGCTGGCTGCAATCGGAATGCCGGCAATGCTTGTCGCAAAGAAAAGTGTTCCGGCCGCGGCAATTCCACCGTGCAAAAACTGGCGGCGCGTAATATCTTTGATTGAAAGACGATCTTGCCCTTGCGGCTGCTTGCTATTTTCTTCCGTACTAAGACCTAAATCCTTGAGAACGTTTTTCCAATTGCCAAACACAAGTGCACCCCCGCCATCCTAAACCCGCAAGTAATTGCGTCAGTTTAGAGTATTGCTTAAGGCAGGATTGCCGAGCGCACATTAAAACTGGCGCCTGAAAACCTCATTTCGTTATTGTCTGGAATTTATCGCAAGGCATGTTTTTCGAAGAAATTCCAGATCACTGTGTTGCCCTCGAAGTCACGGCATACCGGCCCCACTATGGACTTGGGAAGATACTGTTGACCGGCTGGCCATGTGTGTCCACCGCCCTGAATTTCGTAGAGAACGACCTCGTTATTGCTTCCGGGTGCTCCATATTGTTCGACAGAAACGCGGCAACCGTCACCTGGATCTCTGTCTGGAATCTCCGTTTCAACAGGTTTGGCAGTATTCTGATTATGGTCCAGCCAGAATTGCAGAGATTGCCGTCCCGGCAACACCTCGCCTCGTTTTTTGATTAATACTTTGCCGCCTACTTTGCCACCATCCCACGGAACCAGCGTGTCTTTTGTGCCTAGCAGCATCATGATTGGCACTGGCGTCACTTTCAAATCGAGGAAAGTTTTGGAAACCGAAGCAGCAACGGTAGCAATGGCAGCGATTTTTTGCGGCAATTGAATGGCCAGGTATTGACTGAAGAATCCGCCATTTGAAATCCCTGTTGCATAGACGCGTCTGGGGTCGATCAGTCGTTCAGCCTGCAAATCGTCGATTAGTTTTGAAATAAAACCAACGTCGTCATAATTGGTTTTCGACAAATCCGGGCGACCATCATTCCAATGCCTATCCATCGCGTCAGGAAAGGCGACGACAAAGCCTTTTTCGTCTGCCAGCTTTGCCAGGCCTCCGGCCGCTTTGTCGGTGCCCTCAGCGGTGCCTCCGCCGCCGTGGAACGCTAAAACAAGCGCCGCAGGCAGTGTCGCTGAGTCGGGCTTATACAGGTAGTAGCGGCGTTTGACGCCCTCCACGACCAGCTCTTTGAGCAGTGGTTTGCCCCGACCTGACCATTTTCCCTCGATGCCTTGCGGTTTCAGGAAAGCAAAGTTGCGCATTCCCCCGGTGGACCCCTGGCGGAATCTTTTAAAACCCATGCCCTGACCGGCAGCGCCCAATCCTTCGGCGCCGCTTCCGTCCTGGGCTTTCGAGAAAGGGGCCAGAAAAAGCAGGCCGATTATTGCTGCAACTATCCCCCAGAGGGTGGTTTCGCCCCATTTGCACATTTTTTGCATCGACCTCGCTTTGGCAGCCGTACAAAGACGATACCCCGGTTGGCAGAAAAAGTTTCGCCCCCTCAAAAGCCTCAACAACAGTCCAATTCCAGGATCCGCGAAAACACAGTGCAGATCGAGTAAACTGACATGTATTCTTGGTTTTCTGGGGCGACAAGAATGTTGAAGTCCTGCGATTTGCCGACAATTGACGAATACCTTGCCATGCAGGATTGGGTTTTCAGCCCTCAGATCAAGCAGGGCACGCATGGCGATTACTTCTGGGTGCATTATCTCGGACTTGATACATATGATCCGTTTGATCGCATCGATCCGCCCAGCGTCCCATTTTGTCTTGCCGTAAGACCATCTTTTGATTCATCACAAAGTGTGGCGATGATTGGCGCAAAACCGGGGTGGAATGCCAATGGCAATTTCGCCATCAGCAACTGGAATTTCAATATGAAACATGTTGATCTTGGAGGTTTTGGAGCCCGTTTTGTCATCGATACATTGAAATCGGAAACACGTATAAATGAAGCGCTGGTCGATTTTGAGGACTTCTTTTTTCTGGCACCGGAATCGCTGGAGAAATTTCTGCGCGTAGTCAGCGACCTGCAGCCATACTGCTGCGCCACTGGCGATCTTTTTATTGCGCGTGGAAAAGAGCTCTACGAGCAGTTTTTCAACGATGAATTGTTGGACGAGATTCGACGAGACGAATGGCGATCTGAACTGGAAGAAAGGCGCAGTTTTTGGAAAAACCAGGGACCGGAGTGCGGACCTGAGGTTTGCTCAGAGCCGCAATGTGACAGATTGAGGATTAAGCTAAGCGTCAATTGCTTTGTTCATCACGCGTATAAGTTCTTTCGAGCAGGAATTATTAGCGGTTGAATCT
>CAZHEZ010000011.1:0-76820 GCA_964531315.1 uncultured Candidatus Obscuribacterales bacterium
TCTTTCTATGGAACAGTTGATTCAGTCTGGCCTCGACAGGATTGGATTCCATGCCGAAACCTAACCACCGGTGATCATTGAAAGCGGATGCTCTTTTTGCACCTTTTCCACGTCTTCCTTTTTCATCTTTGTGCATCTGTCGGCGTCGACTCGAGCCAGCGCTCTAATGCGCATGATGGAATCCAGACCGGCCTTTGTTATTGCTGTGCCTGAAGCTTTGACGTAGTGCAGACTCTTAGCTTGTGACAGCGATTTGCATCCGGAATCGGTGATTTTGGTGTCGCTTACATCTAAACTTTCCAGCTTATTGAATGTGCTGACAGTCTTCAGACCTTCGTCGGCAACTGTAGTGCCGGCCAGGTAAAGCTCGGTGAGAGCCGGTGCCTGCGCCAGTGACGCCAGACCCAGATCATTGACCTCTGTCTTGCTCAAATTGAGGATGGAAAGAACTGGCGCATTCTTGAAATTGGCAAGCGCTTTATTGGTGATTTTAGTATCGCTCAGATCGAGAGTGCGCAGGCGCAGGTTTTTGAGAGACTGCACGCCTTTGTCCGTGATGCCTGTGGAGGCTAGGGCCAGTTCTCGCAAGTTTTTCAATTTTTGCAGACAGGACAGTCCGCCGTCGGTAATTTTTGTCTTTGAAAGATTAAGTGATACCAGACTCGATGCGATCAGCAGTTTGGGAAGCGTTGCATCAGTGACCTTGGTACCTGCCACATCAAGACCGATCAGGTAACGGAATGAGGGTACTGTATCGAAAGTGACGCCAGTAATCTCGCTGTCGTCTCTAAGAGAAAGACTATCGAGAGCGCTGAACGATGACAGCTGTTTCATGCCTTCTTCTGTGACTTTGGTCTTATTGAGGTTCAGCCCTTTCAAATTGCGCAGTCCGGCCAGGCTGGATAGACCGCCGTTTCCGACGGCAGTGTCATTGAGCGAAATGACTTTGAGAGAATCGATTTTGCCCAGTGAAGCCAATCCTTTGTCGGTGACCTTTGTGCCGGTCAAATCGATTTGAGAAAGTTTGAGACCCGATACTTTGGCAAGCAGGTCGTCGCCTGTGTTGGTATCTGTGAGGATGAGATCGCGCAGACCAGTCATTTTGGCGATGGCACCGCCTTCCAGGTCGGAAATATTGCTCTTTGTGAGGATTAACGTTTTGAGCCCGGTCTGCTGAGACATCAGGTTGACGTCTTTCATGGTCAGAACGCGGCCGGAAAGGTTGAGAAGTCCGGTTTTTTTCGACGTCTCAATGACCTTATCAATCGGGTCTTCCTTCGCTTCGATCTTTGCTCCGGTTATGGCCGGCAAGGCTGACGGCTTCGCTCCCTCACCTGCAAAGGCAGGCTCTGAGACAGTCGACAATCCGCAAAGACTTGCCGAGAGTGATATCAAAAGACATGCAGCCGCTCGCTTGAACATATACAACACCTTCCCCGCACAGGGGCGAAGTCGTGACCTTAGGCGAAAAGGTTACTTTGAAACGATTTTTCTTACCAGTAGTCTTCTCTAAGGGCGCAGCGAGAGCCCCTGCTTTTACCAAGATAGGGATCTCAAGAATATACTCTTGAGTGTAAGCATTAGAAGTAAGTCAGTGGCGTCAAAAGTTACACAGCTGGTTAAGGATCTAGTCTCTCAGCAGCGCTGGGAGGAGGCTTATTCCGTGCTTTCGCGCTACACGGCTCAGGGTCCTACAGACCCTGAGCTCGAGTATCAGTGCGGTGTGCTCTGTTTTAACATCGGCAAATATGAAGACGCCGAGCGGCACTTCAAGACTTCGCTGTCTATGGATTCGGAGAGCGCCGATGCGCACTACTACCTGGGTTTGACCCTTCTCAAGGATGGCCGCCCGCAAGAAGCGATGCCGGAGTTTCGCGAATCTTGTGAACGCAAACCGAATTTTGCAGTCGGGCACTTCCACTGGGGACTGTCTCTGGCTCAGATGGGCAGCCATCGCGGCGCCATCGGTCAATTTAACCAGGCTGCCAAATTGAATGTGCGGCTCTCTGCCGGCTCCTATCAGGCAGGTGTTTCCAGCTTTCAGCTCGGGCAATATCTGGAAGCCGCTCAGTATTTCCAAAAGACCTGCAGCCTGGAACCGCAGATGCCGGAAGCTTTTAACGCTTTAGGTGTATCGCTTTGTGCGATGGGAAACTATCCCGATGCAGTGCAATGCTTTGCCATGGCCGCACAGCTGGATGGGCGGGCGGCAATCGTGGAGCGCAACTGGGCCATTGCCCTGGTCGCTCAAGGATTGCTCGAGGACTCGCTCAAGCATTATCAAGAAGCAATTTCTGTGGGCGGCAAGAACCTTAATGCTAAGGAGCGGGCGCTGCTTTACAACGATTGGGCGGTCAATCTTTTTAAGCTCGGGCGCGCCGATGAAGCAGCCGAAAAGCTCTTGCATGCCATTGATGTCGATCCGTTTTTAATGAATGCCCGCCTCAATCTCGGGCTGATTTATACATCGATGAAGGAATACGATCTCTCATCGGAAGCTTTCGAAAAGGCGCTCGAGGTCAGTCCCAGCTCGCTCGAGATCGGCATGTATTGCGGCGTCAGCTATCTGGTTCTGGGCAGTTATGACGCCGCCATTGAAAGGCTTTTGCAGGTCCAGCAAAAGGGTCTAAGAGACGCGGAAGTAGACCTCTGGATCGGGCATTCCTATCTGGCCAAGGGCGATTTGGACAAGGCCGAAGAGCATTTTGGTCGGGCTAATTTGCAAGATGAAAACAACTACCTTTCGATAGACGGCATGGGCTGTTGCTATGCGCTGCGCTCGATGCACCCTCAAGCGGCTGAGAGATTCAAACAGGCAATTCAGCTCAAACCGGATTATGCGCTCGGGCACTTGCATCTGGCTCGCAGCTTGGAAGAGATGGGGCAGTCCGACATGTCCAAGTCGGAGTATTTCCAGGCGGCAAAGCTGGACCCGGGCTGCTTTGTGCCCGAGAAGGAAGCCATCGAACAACTTTTGAAAGCCTCTGATTTCGACCTGGTGACGGTGCGTTCGCTCAAGCTTCTCGAGATCAATCCCTCTGACATTGAGGCTCGGCTGGCGCTGGCTCGCGCCTACAAGGGACGCAATCAATTGCCGGAGGCGCAAGAACTTCTTCAGGGCGTAATCAGTCAGGACCCGCAAAATTGGCAGGCTTTCGCTTCTCTCGGTCAGGTATTTCTCGCCCAGGGCCAATTTGTCGATGCCGATGACATGTTTCGCAATGCCGCTCAATTGTTCGACGGCGACTCGCAGATGTTTTTCTTCTGGGGCAAGACGCTCTCACTTCTCGGCTTGCACGAACTGGCTTTAGAGAAGTTTGAGAAGGCTGCTGAAATTGATCCTTATGACGCGGATGTTTATGAAGCCTGGGGCTCAACCTTGAAGATGTTGGGGAAATTTGCGGAAGCCGGTGAGGTGTTTAAGCGGGCCGCAGAATATATTTAAAGAATGAGCAATTCCAGCCCTCAAGACAGCGACCTTTACATAAAGACAGAGCAACTGATTCACTTTCGGCTGGCCTTTTCGGTCGTCAGCCTGGTGGTTGCCGTCTGCATCTCGTGGCTGGCGCGCGAAGAGCTGGAGATTTATCCTGTCGTCGCCATTATTCTCTTTGTGGTTTTTTACTCGGCGGTTTTGCTGGGCGTGCTCAATACCGGCATCGCCGGCTCAGAGCGCCTGCTCAAGCGCATCAACGCCAGCCTGCTTGGCTTCGACGTGATCAGCCTGACCGGTCTTGTTCACTTCACTCGCGGCGTGGAGTCGGAAGTTTATTTGCTTTATCTTCTGCCCATCCTCCTTTCCAGCTATACATTTCAACGCCGCGGCATTTATGCCACCGCTCTTTTCGTTTCCATTTCCTACACTTCTTTGCTGCTCATTGAAAACGCCGCCTTTTTGCCGTTTCTTGTCGAAGGGCAGTCCGAGTCAGGTCTGGCGGCGGCATACTCGCACCGCCTGTGGGGTCGCATCGTGGCGCGCTCGACCATGCTTGTGGCCGTGGCATTTGTCTGGGCCCGCTTTTGCCAGTACATGAGCGGCGTGGCCCAGCAGGGAGCCAACCGTCTGCGCGAGCAGCTTGACAATAACACCAGGCTGATGACGGAGCTGGAAGAAAAAGCGCGGCGTGAAAAGCTAATCAATTACATCAATTCTGCGCTGCGCAGCACGCTCAATCTCAATCAGATTTTCGGTACCGCTGTAGACGAGCTGGCCCAGGCGCTTAAGGCGCCTGATTGCGCAATTGTCTGCCCCGGTCGCAAATTGACCGACCCGCCCTTGATTGTGGAGGCTCAATTTGATTCTCCACTTTTGGCCAGCGAACGCGAGGGCATAGGAGACGGAGAGGAAGACGAGACATTTGTGCCTCGCGTCGTCACAGGAAGATTCGACCGGGCGCTATGCGAATTTGTATTGGCCCACAAGTCTACTTATGAGAAGCGCGAAGACTCGGACGGCAAACTGATGAAGACCTTTTTGTTCTTCGATCCGATTCGCGATCCGGCCTTTGCCAAAATTGCCGGCTCCGACACTCTCAAGCAGATGAGCTCGCTCATTGTGCAGCCCATGATGTACGGTGAAGAGTCGAAGGGCGTCATCATGATTGCCGATCGCGACACGCACAGGGCCTGGACTCCGGTGGAATTGGAGCTGGTCAAATCGGTGGCCGGACAGGTTGCTGTCGCCGTCGAGCACGGAGAGCTCGTAGAAGAGCTGTCCTTGAAGAACGAAGATTTATGGTCGAAAAACTTAAATCTGGACGCGAAGAATTTAGAGCTGAGAGCAATTCAATCTCAGCTTGTGCACCAGGAAAAGATGGCGTCACTGGGACGCCTGGTGGCCGGAATTGCCCACGAACTGAATAACCCGATCAACTTCGTGCATGGCAACTTGCCCTATTTGCGAGAATACTTCGAGGATTTGAAGAAGCTTATAGGTGCTCTTGATAATCTTTCAGGCGAAAACAAACCGTCTGTTGATGAATTGAAAAACAAGATGCGCTATGACTTTCTTGTTACCGATCTCGATCACATCATCGCCGACTTGAACGAGGGCGCCGAGCGCATTCGCTACATCATCCGCAATCTGCGCAGCTTCAGCCGGCTCGATGAAGCCGAGTTGAAAGAAGGTTCTGTGCGCGAAGGCATCGAGTCCACCTTAAAAATCCTCAGCCAGTACTACGGTCGCGACAAGATCCCTGTCCAGTCTGATTTTGCCGACCTGCCGCCTATCTTGTGTTATCCCGGTCAGCTCAATCAAGTCTGGATGAATCTTCTCTCCAATGCCGCAGAAGCGGTTCTTGCCGTGCCTTCTCCTTTGGTGACGGTAAAAACGCTCAAGGAAGGCGAGCAGGTCAGAATCACCATTTCTGACAACGGAACCGGCATTCCGCCCGAGGTGCAGAGCAAAATCTTTGAGCCTTTCTATACCACCAAGCCGGTCGGGCAGGGCACAGGGCTGGGTTTGTCTATCTGCCATTCGATCATTGAGCGGCATGGCGGCGAAATCTGGTGTGAGTCGAAGCTCAATGAAGGTACCAGCTTCGTCATCAATATACCTATCTATACAAGCGCCGCCGATCTGGCCAAGGTGAAAAATTCGGGCGAAGGCGACTTCATTTTTGAACCGGCCCTAAACCAGGCTATGGAGCCCGATTAATTTCTACTTCCACTTATTCCTGAATGTTGATATAAACTTGAGGAATGGCAATGCGACACAAGATACTGCTCGTCGATGACGAAGAGGCGAACGTCCGCCTCCTTAAGCGCGTACTCAGCGATGAGTACGACACAGTCGAGGCTTTGAGCGGGCAAGAAGGGCTGAATATGCTGAAAGAGCATGACATCAGCCTGATTATTACCGACCAGCGCATGCCCGGTATGACCGGCGTGCAGCTTTTGAAAGAATCGCTGGCTGTGCGTCCTGAGGCCATGCGCATTCTGCTTACCGGTTATACGGATGTGCAGGCGCTCATAGACGCCATCAACAGCGGTCACGTGTACAAGTATGTACCAAAACCCTGGGACCGCGATGAGCTGAAAGTGACAGTCAAGCGGGCTCTTGAGACTTACGAGCTGAAACAGCGCAATACCCAGTTGGTTGTCGATCTGACCGGCGCGCTTTCCCAGCTGGAGGAAGTATCCCTCGGTACAATCCGCGCTCTTGCCGACGCGCTTGATGCTAAGTGTGATTACACCTCCGGGCACAGCCTCAGGGTATCTCAATATGCGCTCTTGATTGGCAAGAACATGGGCTTGACCACTGATGAATTGCGCGACCTTGAACTGGGCGGCATTCTTCATGACATCGGAAAAATTGGCGTACCTGAATCTATTTTGTGGAAGCCAGCCAAGCTGACTCCGGAAGAAACGGCGATTATGGCTGAACACCCGGTCAAGAGTGCGCAGATAATCGGTGATTTGCCCAGCCTGCAAAAGGCAAAATGCTTCGTCATGCACCATCACGAGTTTATGGACGGTTCCGGATATCCCGACAAACTGGCCGGAGACAAGATTCCTCTGGGCGCTCGCATCATTCTGGTCGCCGACGCATATGATGCGATGACCAGCGACAGACCCTACCGCAATGCCATTGGTCACCAGAGAGCCATTCAAGAGCTGAAGAAGTGCGCCGGCAGGCAATTCGATCCTAAGATAGTCGATGTCCTAGTCGGTGTTCTCGGCGAAGGACCTGAGCCTAATCCGCATGAGATGCCGGCCAGCCATCTGGGCGTGCAGCTTGCTTCAATAGATCCAAAGCAGACCGGGCGACAGTTTCTGCGGGAAGCTGAACGGCTGGCGCGCCAGGGTAAAGAAAGCTCGCCTGCCCTTTAGGGGCGAATAATGGGGCGAGGTCGTGATTCGTCTCCCGGTCCGATGTTTTCGCCTCTGCCCGGGCTAGTGTTTCCTTTCTCAATGCTACAAATCTACTAATACCGGACGGCAGAAGTGTCGCTTCATTGGTCGGACCAAAAAGCGCTACTACAGGCTTATTGAGTGCAACAGCCAGATGCATGGGCGCAGAGTCGACGCAGACCATGATGTCGCAAATATCAATCAAGGCAACCAGCTCTCTTAAATTGCGCGTGTGTCCATATGTGGAAATGACATTGCTGCCTGGTTTTAGCTGAGCTCTTATCTGTTCGATCGCTTCCTTGTCGTCCGGTCCGCCGGCAAGAATTACGTCTATTGACGGCTCTTTGCCGACAATTTCGGCAAGTTTGCACCAGCTTTCTGCAGACCAGGTTTTGTTCAATCCCTTGAGAATTGCCAGGCGACTGGTTCCTGGGTGAATGAGCAGGCGCTGCCTTCTCTCATTTGAGTGGGCGGGTGCTTTTGATTTCGCGGAGTTTTTTGAGGCGGCCGCCTCAGCATGAAGTTTTGCCAAGAGGCTTTCCATGGCTTCTTTCTCTTCCAAACCAGCTTTAATGCGTGGTATCGCCGGTAATGCCATCTGTGCCTTTGGCAAACCAACGATCAGATCGTGATACATATTGCCTGCGTATTGATAGCGATTGAGCGGCATCGGCTCGGTGAGAAGATATCGCGCCAGGCGATTGGAATCGTAGCCGATGCGCCTGGGAATTCCGGAAAGAAAAAGCAAGCCCGAGACCATCGGCGAACTGCCGGATGAGACAACCAGGTCATAGTCGCCGCCTCGTAATATCGTCAAAAGCTCAATCAAATCCGACCCGTACAATGGGCGTTTTTTTATGTCGAATGTGACCACTTCATCAACCAAGTCGGTGATGACGCCGATTCCCGCCGAACGCGGTTCAACTAAAAGCGTGATTATTGCTTCAGGATAGGAAGCACGAATGCCTTCCAAAGTCGGTAAAAACAAGACTTCGTCACCGATACCGCCGAAGTTGATTGTGAGAATTTTTGCTGGTGAATTCGTCAAGTAGCTGTATCTCAGGCACTGCGACCGCTGGACGAATATAATAAGGCAGTTGGCATCTCAGGATTCAGATTTGCGGTCACCAAACTGGTCTCTCATCATTGTTGTGGCGGCCCTGGTTGGGGTTATCGCCGGATATATTTACACGCTGATTGCCAAGCCGCAATTGCTGCCCCCTGTGCTCAGATTTGGTTCGCTACATGAGCCAATGACGGTGCTGGTTTTGGGGGTGGATGTTGTTTACTCAGATCGCGGACGCAACCTGAAAGCTGACAAAGATGCTTTTACCGGGCGTTCGGACACTATTATGGTTTGCCGCCTGGACCCTTACAGAAATTCACTGGGTGTGCTTTCGATACCCAGAGATACGCAGGTGCGTATAAGAGGATATGGGTCGCAGAAGATCAACGCGGCCAATGCTATTGGCGGGCCGAATCTGGCTCAGACCACCGTGCAAGATTTTCTAAGTATTCCCATCGATCATTACGTTGTCCTCAATGTTCACGGGCTGGTCGATCTGGTCAATGAGCTGGGCGGAATCACTATCGATATTCCGAAGAAGATGCAGTATATGGATTGGACCGCCAAGCTCAAAATTGACCTCGAGCCCGGCGTGCATACGCTCACGGGCAATCAGGCCATGGGTTTCGTTAGATTTCGACACGATGCCCTTGGCGACATTGGGCGCGTGCAGCGGCAAGAGCTCTTTATGCGTGCTGTTCTAGACCGGGCGATGAAACCTGAGTCCTGGAGCCATATTCCCCGCTTGCTGCAAATTGCGCAAAACTATATCAATACCGACATGTCGACCGGTGATTTGATGATGCTGGCTCAGTACGCTCGCGGAGTGCCCAAATCAAATCAGTTTATGGCCATGATGCCGGGCAATTTCTCAGGCTCTGGCGACTGGGACGTCTCGAAGAGCGATGTGCGCAGAATGGTTGCCCGCCTGACCGGCTCGGCCTTCGTCACTGCCGAGAAGGAAGAGATGCGCATCTCGGTGGAGAATGACAGTGCAACCAAGGGACTCGGGCAAAAACTGGCGAAACTTTTGCGCGATCGCGGTTATCGCCACGTCTATGTAAGAGCCGGCAATGATGACCGTCCGAGCAGTTTGAAGCGGACCAGGATCATTGCCCAAAGAGGAAACCCGGAGGATGCCGAGATCGTGAAAGCCGACCTGCGCTCAATGGGAGATATCGTCACTGCTTCAGTTGGAGATATAGAGAGTTCCGTTACGATCATGGTTGGAGATGATCTGGCTCCTGTCCTGGCCGACTGACGCGCTGTATCTGCCCTGTTGAAATGCTGATGGAAACTGGCTCTTATGTTGTTTCCGGCGGCAAAAACTTGCCCTGACTCATGAACCATCCGTGGTGACGTCCAATGTTAGCTGCGTGTTAGATCTTCCAAGATGTCGATGGTATCTAGGGTATAGATGTGAAGCGCTTCTTCATTATTTTCCACTACTTTGTAATCGTAAAAGTTTTTCCTTACAAAAATGGCATGCGCTTAATATGTCCCATGGGAAAACCCCCACTGCCACAGCCTTTGCGGTTCTGCAGTTACGCAAATTGTTCAGAGAATATTATGATTCCTCTTGAAATACCTCCACCAACGTACGATGACGTGGTGTACAGTATTGGAGTCGGCGTTTCTTTGCGCCGCGCCCCTCCCAATTTTTCTTTCCTCAAAACCACTAGATTTCGGGCGAACTAGAAAGGCAGGCATCAATGATTCATTATGTATATGCAACTCGCGGAGGCTATCTCTACCAGGTTGGTCGCCATAGTCACAAGCCTGCAGTAGAAAATGCTGGTGAGTTCGTTCTCTCCGTTCCCGAAAAGACCTCGCAAGCCCAAATCGACACGCTTGCCCATCGTCAATTTATGGATCACCTCCGTAGACCCAGAAAAGTAGAGCACGCAAGACACAACGCCGAGCCTAAGCTGGCCTCTGTTAAGTAAAAGTTCGTCTGCCTGATAGACAAATCCAATACTGAACCGCCCGCCCTGATTACAGAGCGGGCGTTTTCTTGGTGGTTGCTCGGCAGCGCTCATGCCACCACCGGTGATGCAGGGCCTGGAGCGGGCGCGCTTCGCGGCTGCTTGGAGCTTCATTCTTTTCTTATGCTTGCGACAGGCTGCAGATAAGTGACGGAAATATTCCCAATTCACAAGCCTTTGTACGGTCGAGGACCGATTGGTTGACCGGACCTTCCGGAAAATCATCCTCAGGAGGGCAGGCATTTACCACTCGCTCGTGATGTCGACGATGATCCAGCCTGTCAAGATTAAAAGTGTAAAGGACCGAAACCCGAAACAAAGGCGGGCGCCGTTATTTAGCTTTTTGCGCTGGGCAGTCTTAGAATGGCATAATAGATGCTTGGGTAGATATATATGTACGGACTACCGCGGTACTAAAGGCGTCAATTGGTGGCTGGGTTTGCTGAATGGACTAGCCGAAAACTGGCCAAACAAAGGAAGGTAATGGAAATGCGTTCACGAAACAGAAACCGGGCCTCAGGCTTCACGCTGATTGAGCTGCTCGTAGTCGTAATCATTATCGGTATCCTTGCTGCTATCGCGCTGCCGAACTTCATTGGCGCCCAGGATAAGGCCCGGGAAGCATCGGTCAAAGCCAATATGCGCACCGCGCAAATCGCCGCTGAATCCTATGCGACGGATTCGGCTGGTACTTATCCGGCTTCTGAAAGCGATAACGGTTATAAGAGCTACTTCCCAGGCGGAAGCAGCGACCAGGCCGGAACTACTACCGGAAACATGCCGGTAAATCCATTTAAGGGTGCCGCTGATCCACTGGTTCAAGCGCCAATTTCATCCACAATTGCAGCAGCTCGCACTTCAGGCGGTAGTTTGGGTGCTCCCGGAGCGGTCGGCTACAAAGCAGTTCCCGATGCGCAGGGCAACAATACCTCATACGGAGTAATGGGCGGCAACAAGAGTGGTAACGCGCTTTCCGGAACAACTGCCGGTGCCTATCTAGTCTTGTCGAACCAATAACACTTCGCAAGCGCTTTTGGAGCGCGCTTCGGGGAGAAATTCCTCAGCAATGCATTTACATAACGGCTGGCTAGTCCGAGCAATCCTGGTGTTGCTTACATTTGCCGCCGTTATTGTTTCTCATGTGGGATTAGTTGCACTGACTCATGAGACAGACTTTCTTGTGCCGTCTTCACGGGAGCCGATTCTGCTGCAGCCGGAAGTGGTGAAATTGTTTTGCCTCGGGCATGAGCAGCTGGCTGCTGACCTTTACTGGCTGCGTTTTGTTCAATACATTGGTGACGGGCAGGCGCGCCGGACCGACAAATACAACAGCGCATACGACTATTTGAATATAGTAACCACGCTTGATCCGCGCTTTACACAGCCCTACTGGTTTGCTGCTTTTGTTGTCGGCAGTGAGATGAAACGACCGGATCTTGCTCAAACCTTGATCGAGCGCGGCATTCAGGCGAATCAGGAGAATTGGTATTTGCCTTTTATTGCCGGTATCAACCAGTATCTTTTTGCCCACAACGAAACAGGAGCGGCCAGCTATTATCGCCTGGCAGCCAGGTTTCCCGATGCTCCTAAGTGGCTTGGGCGTCAAGCTGAGATTTTGCAGGCAAAGATTCCGTCGCTTGTAAAAGAAGTGAATACCTGGGACACAATTTATAGAACCAGCAGCGAGCCGCTCGTGAAAGAGCGCGCCAAGGAGCGACTGGCGGCCACATGGATGCGAGTCTTTAAGCTCTCTCCCAGTGAGGAGATTAGGAAACGGGCGCGCACGGCGCTGGCCGAGCTGGGAGTAGAAGTTCGATAATCAAGGGAATTTTCAGGTGCTAAGATCAAGGCGTATCAAATCGGGAGGCGAGCCGTGAAATTCGGAGAGTTTGAGCTTTCAATAGTCAGAGAATGCACCTTCAAACTGGACGGTGGTGCAATGTTCGGCGTAGTGCCGAAGACTCTTTGGAATAAGCTATCTCCTGCCGATGATCAAAATCGAGTCGAGATGCATTGCAACTTGCTTTTGATTGAAACGCCAAAAGGAAAAGTGCTTGTTGAAACCGGAATGGGCGATCGCTGGACGCCAAAAGAAGCGGAGCGTTATGGCCTGCAGTCCCTTGTCAAACCGGCTGCAATGCTTGAATCCGTTGGTGTCTCCAACGATGAAATTGATTATGTGATCATCTCTCATTTGCACTTCGATCATGTCGGCGGTGCCAGCATGTTGAAAGATGGAAAGTTGGTGCCAACTTTTCCAAACGCTAAATATATTGTTCAAAAGGGCGAGTGGGAATTCGCATATAAAGCCAATGCGCGCGCGAAAGCCAGTTATAGACCGGATGATTTTGAACCCTTGAAAGAGCACGGTGTTCTTCAGCTGGTGGATGGAAACCACGAGGTCGTTCCCGGAGTGCATGTTCGGGTAACAGGCGGTCATACCAGCCATCACCAGGTCGTCTACTTCGAATCAGGCGCAGAGAAAGGCCTTTACTTCGCCGACATCATGCCGACCAAGAGCCATGTTTCGCCACCATGGGTGATGGGATACGACCATTATCCGCTGGCCAGCTGCGATGCAAAAAACGAGTGGCTGACCAAAGCAGCCGCCGAGAATTGGCTGGTTGTCTTCGATCACGAGTTGGGAACACCGTGGGGAAGAGTTGAACTTGTCGACGGCAAGAAGTTCGAGTTCAAAGCGCTGCCTGTGGAAACACTGGCCCCGAAGCGCAAGCAAGTAGCCGCCGGCTAAATTGTAGCCGCCGCCTTGCAGGCGGCTGTTTTTAAACGCTTATGAAACGAACTGCGCGTCAATAAGCGCAAAAAGGCGCGTGCAACTCGCCGGCTAGCTCTTTGCGGCGGTGAATTTATTGTGCAGTTGTCCGCAGGCGGCGTCGATATCTGTGCCGCGTTCAAGTCTGACGGTAACTGTCTTTCCACTGCGTCCGGCCAGTGTCCGAAAACGCATCTGAGCCTCACGGGAAGGGCGGTCGTAGAGCGCTTCTCCCATTGGATTCAAGGTGGGATTGAAGGGGATTAAATTGATATTGCAGTGCAAATCTTTGACCAGTTCGGCAAGATGAATGGCCTGATCCGGCCTGTCGGTTACATCCTTTAGAAGAACATATTCGATTGTCACTCTGCGATTGGTCGCATCCACGTATTCGTGCATGGCTTCAATGACTTCGTGGATCGGATACTTCTTTGTAATGGGAACTATTTCTTCGCGTGTCTCCGTATCTGGTGCATGCAAAGAAAGTGCAAGAGTAATAGGAAGGTCTGCCTTAGCCAATTGCTTGATACCAGGGACGATACCGGAGGTGGAAACAGTGATGTGTCGAGCGCCAATGCCGACCGTACTGATTAGCCGTTTTACTGATTCGATCACTTCATCGGTATTGAGAAGTGGTTCACCCTGTCCCATATAGACAACATTGCCGACGCGCTTTCCTGATTCGCGTTGAATGCTCATGATTTGATCGATGATTTCTTGACTGGTCAGGTTTCTTTTGAAGCCTAAATAGCCGGTCGCGCAAAAAGTGCAGCCGACTGCGCAGCCCACCTGGCTGGATACGCAGGCTGTTAGAGAAGGGCGATCTTGAAATGCCATCAAAACCGACTCGACCATTTTGCCGTCAGGCAATTGAAAGAGATATTTACGAGTTTCATCCGCACTGACCTGCAAGTGAGCCAGGCTGAGCAGTCCAACCTCGGCATTCTCAGAAAGTTTTTTCCTGAGCTCAGCGGATAGATCTGTCATTTCCTCAAAGTTTTTTGCCCATTTGCTGTAAATCCAGCCGTGGATTTGCTTGGCGCGGAATTTGGGCAGTCCTAGTTTCTTGACAAAATCTTCCAGCTCGTCCAAGGTCAAGCCCGAAAGTGCAGGCGGGCGCCCGTACTTTGTCAATTCAATCTCAAATGGTTTGTCTTGCTCGCTCAACCTGAAACTTACGCCCCGTCGCGACGTCAACATAATAACAGCGCCCTTGGCATCTGTGCCTGTCTGGGGGCTTTTGGCAACGGAATGTGACCAATGCTTAGGAGAAGGTTCAAGCTCGTGGATGTCATAAGGGCCGATGATACAATCAGAAACTAATTAGCTATAGGCTGAATGCCCACGGGGCGGGCTTGGCGAGGATTTTCCCTGCGGGCGATGGGATGTTGATAATAATCGCTCGAAACCGGCTCTGTAGGATTGTTTAGTAAGTCGTCGGGAGTAAATATCGAATGTCGGAATCCTGGGAAGAGCGCACGCGAACCTGGCTGAAAGGACTTTTTGGGGACTCGAATGAGAAGCGCGTCAAGGCGCTGCAGCACTATGTGGACAAAGCCAACAGCTTTGAGTCCACCATGAAAAATCTCACCGACGAACAATTGAAGGCGAAGACTGCTGAGTTTCGCGCCACTATAGACGAAGCTTTGAAAAATGTGCCGGACGCCAAGCTCATTCCTGACGATGCGCCGAAGATGCCGGGACAATTCCGCACGCAGAAAGACAAAGTGCTGGACGAAGTGCTCGAGAAGATGCTGCCCGAAGCATTCGCCGTCGTGCGCGAAACCGGTCGCCGTGTGCTCAACATGCGCCACTTCGATGTGCAGCTCATGGGCGGAGCGGCGCTCCACTTCAATAAAATTTCGGAGATGCGCACAGGCGAAGGCAAGACTCTTGTCGCCACTTTGCCCGTCTATCTCAATGCTTTGACCGGTCGCGGCGTGCACGTCGTCACCGTCAACGATTACCTGGCAAAACGGGACGCCGAGTGGATGGGACACATCTACAAATTCCTCGGACTGACAGTCGGCCTGGTCTATTCACATCAGCCCGACGAAGAAAAATATGAAGCCTACCGCTGCGACATCAGTTATGGCACCAACCACGAATTCGGCTTCGACTACTTGCGCGACAACATGCGCAAATCACTCGATCAGCTCGTGCAGCGCCCTTATTACTTCGCGGTTGTCGACGAAGTGGACAATATCCTCATCGACGAAGCACGGACGCCGCTGATCATTTCCGGTTTTCCGACCGAATCGTTTCAAGATGTCTATCTGGCTTGCGCCAAAGCCGCGCCCCTGCTGGAGAAAGGCAAGGACAAAGAAGACGAGGATTGCGACTACTGGGTAGACGAAAAAGGTCACAACATCCTTTTGACTGAGCGCGGTCAAGACAGAGCCGAGCAGATTCTCGGTGTCACCGATCTCTTCGACCTGCACTTCAACTATCACCACCACATCGTTCAGTCCCTTAAAGCCAAAGAGCTGTACAAGCTGGACGTCAATTATGTAATCAGACCGAATGAAGAGAACAAATTGGAAGCTGTCATCGTCGACGAATTCACCGGTCGTATGATGCAAGGGCGCCGCTGGAGCGATGGTCTCCACCAGGCTGTGGAAGCGAAGGAAGGGATTCCCATTCAGGAAGAAACGCTCACCTACGCGTCCATTACTTATCAAAACCTCTTCCGTCTTTATCCCAAGCTCTCCGGCATGACCGGAACAGCTATGACCGAAGCGGCAGAGTTCAACAAGATCTACAACCTTGATGTTGTGGCCATTCCCACCAACAAAACTGCAGTCAGAGGCGACCAGCCGGACGTCATATATAAGACCGAGATGCAGAAGTATATTTCGGTCGTTGAGGAAATCGTCGAGTGTATTGAGGATGGACGCCCGGTCCTGGTCGGCACGACCAGTATCGAGAAGTCCGAACTTGTCGATGCATTGCTGAGCAAACCGCAGACCATGGGCGAAGTGCTTCTGAAGAAAATTCAGAAAGTCATGGACACCGTGAAGAAGAACAATCTGCACGGCGAAAACATCGATGCGCTCAAGAAGATTTTTGAGCGCCCGGCTTTGATTGATACGGCCAAGATGGAAGAAGTCTGCAAGGCTTTGGAAAAAGACTATCCGAAAAAGCAGGAAGAGTTTTTAGAGCGCATCTATTCTGCACTCAGAACAGCACGCGTTGTTTCTGCAGTCAGAAAGGGCATTCCGCACCATGTACTGAACGCCAAACACCACGAGAAAGAGGCGATGATCGTCGCTCAGGCTGGTCGAAAAGGCGCAGTCACGGTGGCCACCAACATGGCCGGTCGCGGTACCGACATTCTTCTGGGCGGTAATCCGGAATATCTGGCCAAGCAAAAAATTCTCAAAGACTCGCCTGATTTGGCGGGAGACGAGTATGACGCCAAGGTCAAAGAACTGACCAAGAAATTCAAAGAAGAAACCGACAAAGAGCACGATGAAGTCGTGGCCATGGGCGGGCTCCATATTATTGGCACCGAACGCCACGAAGCACGCCGAATCGACAACCAGCTCAGAGGACGGGCCGGCCGCCAGGGCGACCCTGGTTCGACGCGATTCTTTCTCTCTTTGGAAGATCAGCTCATGCGGATTTTCGGCGGCGACAAAATTGCTCGCTTGATGGAATTGATTCGCGCGGACGAAGAGATGCCTATCGAATCAGGCATGGTCTCTAAGTCTATCGAGAATGCCCAGAAGAAAGTTGAATCGCACCACTTTGACATGCGCAAGCACGTTCTTCAATATGATGATGTTCTCAATACTCAGCGGGAAGTTATCTATCGAGAAAGACGCCGCCTGCTCGAACGCGCAGACTTGCGCCAGCAGGTTACGGACATGCTTCAAGAACACCTGGACATGCTTCTGGAAAGTTATATCGATCCGGACAGTCCGCCGGAAATGTGGGAAGAAGAAGGTCTTCCACAAGTTACCGGTTTGCTGAAAAACGATATTCCTTTGCTTGATGAACTGAAAGACCACGAGCTGCATGGGTTGTCCTATGACGACCTCAGGGCCGAGCTGTGGAAGCAGATCAAGATGGCCTATGAAGTGCGAGAGCAGCATATCGGCCTCGAGCACATGCGCGAAATGGAACGACAGATCTTGCTCAATACCATTGACGGCAAATGGGTCGATTACTTGCACAACATCGACCTCTTGCGCGAAGGCATTCACCTGCGCGGTTATGGTCAACGCGACCCCTTGCAAGAATACAAGCGCGAAGCGTTCGATATGTTCAACCGCTTGCTCAAGGCGATCAAAGAAGAATCAATTCAGCTGATCTTCAGAGCGCAGCCTGTAATCATGGATATGGACGATCTGGAAGGCATGATCCTCAATGAGTTGAAGAATCTCGGTGGAGACGACGACGAGGTGCCGAATATCGATCAGCAGCAGTTTGCCGATTTGGTGAGCGGATTTCTATCCGGCAAAACTCCCGAAGAGCTTGGCTTGATCGGCAAGGAAATTGCCGAAGAAGAGGAAGCTGACCTGGATGAAGCGGCCGACGAGAATTTGAAAGACGTGCTCGAACATCTCGGTGAAGTTGATGCCAAAAAGGGCGACGAACCAAAAATTGGTGAAGACAAAACCGATGACGGTGAAACCGGCAAGGACTCAGAAAAAGAAACTGAAGTGAAAGCCAAGTCCGGCTCCCGAAAAGGCAAAGGCTCGTAGGGGCGACCTTGCGAATACTGTCTTTCGACACAACCAATAACAGCGTCAGCATCGCTCTTCTTGATTGCGAGAAAATCGTCTCGCAGAGGCTGTTTCGCGCCACAGGAAGCGAACGCCAGGAGTCCGTTACTCTATTGCTTCCGGCTGTTGATGAGATGCTTGAAGAGGCGAGATGGAAAAAATCTGATTTGCAACTGCTTGTCGTTGGTATTGGTCCGGGCAGTTTTACAGGTATAAGAATCGGCGTGGTAACAGCTCGTACACTGGCCCAGGCTTTGAATTTGCCGCTTGTCGGTGTTTCGCTTCTGGATTCGTACGCAGCCATGCTGCTGGAGTCTTCACCTGATCTTGCCGAATTCGCTGTGGTTTTATCCGGCGGGCGCGGGCACTTTTATTTTGCGGCTTATAGAAACGGTCTTTGCCAGCCAGAGCAAGAAGTTTCTGAGCAAACGCGCATCATTGAAGTGGTGAAGGCCCAACATGGAAATTTGCCTGAAATGAACGCCGCCCTTGCTTGCAATAAAACATGGGCGGTCGAGACCCCGCTTGTCGAAGCGCTTGCCGGCGAAGCCAAAAGCACAGACAGAAATTTGGTCGAACTGCCGCTATTGGCCAATATTGCTGCTTTCCAGGGGGGGCTCGCCCTCAAGCGCATTTCTGATAGTAAATCCAGCTGTAGCAATTCTCTTGCCTCTCTGGCAGTTTCAGAGGAGAATGAGCGCGACCACAATCATTTGAAAGAATCATTGTTGGTTGAATACCCTTACCGTCTTGTAGAACCTCTCTACCTCAGGGGTGCGTCGGTAACTCTGAAAGGAAATGATGGGAAAGCGACAGCGACTAATTGAGCTGAGAGCGCTCGCCGACAATGACTTAGACGAAGTGATGGAGATCGAACCAGTTGCTTTCGGTAATCATCATTGGTCGCGCCAGTCCTTTGTAAATGAGCTGGATAACCGCCTGGGCCAGTATTACGCGGCAGTCGATGCCTCAACCGGACAATTGGTAGGCTACTCGGGCTTTTGGCTGATTGGCGATGAAGCGCACATAACCACGTTGGCCGTGCATCCGGACTGCAGAAGAAAGCGCATTGGCGAAGTATTGCTGATCAACAATATTCTTACAGCCAGGCAAGCCGGTGCTAAGTGGCTGACTCTTGAAGTTCGTGTTTCGAATGAAAAAGCGCAAAATCTCTATTTTAAATTTGGTTTCAAGAATCTCGGAATTCGCCGCCATTACTACCAGGACAACAGCGAAGACGCTCTGGTCTTGTGGACGGAAAATATTCTAAGGCCCGAATTTCTCGGATTGCTTAACGAACGCGTCGACTCGGTACGGCGCCTGATCAAGGTTGACTGGATGGCTCCTCTAGAGTTCGAAAGTCCTTATTCTCTTGCCGAGGAGCTTCATATTCCGGAAGAGAAGCGCGCCTAATTTCTCGCTTGACTATGGCCTTATATAAACGCGACAATAGGCGTCGTGGCGTCAGCGGTGCAATAGCGCAAAGTATATGCAGTGGGATATCCTGCGCTTTGCCATTTTGATAGAAACACTGAGAAGCAATTTACGTGCAGCTTGTAGTAGTACCTCAGAAAGAAGCAGTCCAGGCGCGGCGCGCCGTTCGCAGGTCGATCATCGGCCAGGTGATTTTGGTGATGTTGGGCATCGAATTTTTGTTCGCCGCCACATTCACTGCCCTCGAGATGCCCGTACCGACTGGCAAAAACATGATGGCGTCGATAGCGAAGGAAGTGGCATTCGTTCAGGCGCGCATACCCGATCGCTTTAAAGAAAAACTGGCGAAATACATTCCCACAGTGGCGGCGCCGACTGAGGAAATTCGCTATTCGATTTACACTCCGCAAACGCCGGTGGCCATATTTGTGGGCTACACGCTGGGCTGGCCGATTGCCACAATCGCCTGTGCCTCTTTCCTGGTCATGGGTCTTTTCGGACCGCTCTTCAATTTCCATCCCTTTGCCGGCGGCGGTGGTATGAATTATTATCTCGAGCCGGGTTTTGGCTATTTACTGGGCATGGTGGCGGCTACAGGGGCGGTCGGCTACATCACAAGAAATGCCCGCACATCCCTCAACCAGGCACTGGCGGTCGTTGCCGGACTTGCTTGCGTGCACGTGGTCGGCCTGGCATATTTACTGGGTACTTGTGTAGTATTGGCAGTAATAGAAGGTTCGGGTGTTCAACCGGGATGGCAGCAATGGCTGTTTCAAGAATTTCGCAATCTAAGCTGGTATCAATTGCCGTACGATGCGCTCTTTGGGGTGTTAGCCGTGGGGGCGGGCTTCCCGCTCAGGTGGCTGTCTGGGCGATTGACCGCGCCAGACATCTCAGCGAGAAAAGACAACGGGAAATTCAGAGAACTCATGGACGATTAACCTCGACCGAGTCAGCCTTTACCCAGCTTGTCGAATTGAAAGAAATTCCTGCACATCGCAGACAGGGTTCGCTGGCACGTGCTTTGAAATCAAAGCCGGCAATGTTTGCGGCGGCTTCTCTATTTGCCGCCGGCGCCGCTGCTTTTTATTATGCGCGCAAGATTGAGCCCAAAAGATACAAGCTTGAAACAGTCAGAGTGATCACAGGTGACGGCAATGCCTGGCGCGGTCGTGACGGAAATGGCAAGCACTCTGGTCATGAAGAACGAGTGGAGAGAAAGGTTTTCAAAATTCTTCACCTTTCCGATTTGCATTTGTCTAAGCCGGAAAGTCACAAAATCGATTTTATTCGAAAAATCACTGATGCTGATTTTGATCTCATTGTATTGACCGGTGATGTTTTTGAAGATGAAAGCGGGCTCGAGTACGTAGAAAACCTCTTGAGCCGCCGCCCTCGCCTTGGTGCCTATGCGGTCCTGGGAAATCATGATTATTATGACTACAACATGTTCAACAAGATCGTGGGCAGATTCATAAGAAGGTACCGCCATCCGAAAGTAAAACGCGACGTCACCCCTTTTGTAGAAGCCTTGCAGAATGGCGGTTTTGATGTGTTGAGAAACGAATCGCGCTGCCTTAAAGAGCATGGCTTGCATGTTGTCGGCATCGACTATCCGGGCATTCAGGATTATGAATTAGCGAGACTGGCAGCCCAGGCTCCTGAGCATCATTTGAAACTTTGCCTTTTCCACCTGCCGAAAAAACTTCACCACATCACAAACGCAGGCATGCATCTGGCCCTGGGTGGACACACCCATGGCGGGCAAATACGCATACCTGGTTTCGGTCCGCTGATCACTGATTCAGAGCTGTCGCGCCATGAAGCATCCGGGCTGATCCGCAGAGGCAACACGGCTTTCCATATTTCCCGCGGGCTGGGTGCCGATCCCAGATCGAATATACGTTTTTTCTGTCCGCCGGCCGCCACAATAATTGAAGTTCACCACCAGATGCCGCGCAGAGTCTGACTTGATGCAAGCAAGCTGATTCCTATAGCTGACTTCTATATAGGACACCTGATGACCCTTCAGATCATTTTGGGAGACAAGAATCCCGATCTTATAGATGCCTGGACGACCGCTTTTGCAGGCGTTTCTCACGTGACTGTGCGGGGGGGAAATATCCTTTTGGCCAATGCCGATGCGCTTGTCAGTCCGGCCAACAGCTTTGGCTTCATGGATGGGGGCTTCGATTGGAGCATCAGTGAATTATTCGAGTGGAGAATTCAGGCAGTCGTTCAAAACGTCATTCGCAAGAAACATGCCGGAGAGCTGCTTGTCGGCTATGCCGAAATTGTCGCCACCAGCCACGAGAAATTTCCCTATTTGATCTGTGCGCCGACCATGCGTATTCCGCAAAATGTGGAAAGTTCGGTTAATGCATTTCTTGCCATGCGAGCAATTCTGCTTTGCGTTCAAAGATTCAATTTGGCCAACAATGATGCGGTCAAATCAGTTGCCATACCAGGTTTGTGCACCGGTGTCGGAAAAATGCCCTATGAAAGATGCGCCCGGCAAATGCGCGCCGCCTACGATCTGGTCCATGGCAAATCGTCAAATCATTATCGGGATCTGGCTTCCGCGATCAATGACGAGCTGAAGTACAAAGCATGAATTCTATGTTTAAGTGTGGCCGGGTCCAATCTCTTCTTTTGCGGCAACTGCCTGCTTTCATGCTTCTGTTTTCTTTGTTGACCGGTTGTTCCAGTGCTGCGGTGCGCAGCTCTGCCGGCAAAGACTCCCTTTACGACAAGGTCATGAAGCGCGGAACGATTCGCTGTGGATATGGAATCTACAATCCCGGCTGTCTCAAGGATCCCAATACAGGAAAGCTGTCTGGCATTGGTGTAGAGACGCTCGAATTGGCGGCAAAAAATCTCGGACTGAAAGTGGAATGGACTGAGGAAGTCGGATGGGGCACCATGATTGAAGGGTTGGAGACGAACAGATACGACATCATCGTGACGCCCGTATGGGCGACAAGCGATCGCGCCCGGGTCGTCGATTTCAGCAAACCGCTTTTCTTTAGTCCTGTTTTTGCTTATGTAAAAGCCGGTAATAAGGCTTTCTCAGCCAACAATCTCAAGGCTTTCAATTCGCCGAAGTATTCGATTGCCAGCATAGATGGTGCCACTGCTGAAATAATCGCCCAGGAAGATTTCCCGGACCTTAAAAGAGTTTCTTTGCCGCAATTGAGTGATTTCAGCCAATTGCTTCTCACTGTGTCGTCGGGAAAAGCCGATATTACTTTTACAGAACCGGCAGATGCTGCCGCTTTCATGAAGGCCAATCCCGGTTCGATTGAGAGGCTGGGTGCACCGGTTAGAGTATTTCCCAATTGCTGGATATTTAAAAGAGGACAGCTCGAGTTTCGCAATATGATCAATACTGCGCTGGATCAGCTCATCAACAGCGGTGCCGTCGATCGCATCATTGCCAAATACGAACCATCGCCCAATCTTCTTTATCGAGTCGCTGCACCGTATCAAATACCATTCCGCAATTAAGAAACTTTCCGAAGGTCCCAGGAAGTCTTGGCTGGATGTAGATTGATTCTGCATATGTGAGCGATTCACACTAAATCTCAGCCCATGGCCAGTGCGCCTGCACTTGTCGCCAGAGGGAGGCCACGCTGTTTCTAAGCAGGCGAACGTTGACATACTGGTTGTTCTCGATCAGGCGAGCCTTGATTTCGTTCTCTTGAAAAGAGCCTTGCAGTGGATTCGAGCCGTTGTCGGTAAACTTTCCATCCAGAATGACAGTGCGCTCACGGCGGCCGGCGCTGACCCATTTTGCCGGTGTGTGGAATTCAATGTACAAAGGCTTGCTTGTATCGATTTTGTTGACGGTGGCTTCCATAGTGGCACCACTGCCCCAGTTGAGGCGGCACTTCACGTTTGTCGCCAGGCGCAGCATGGAGAGGCGCACCACCTCTCTTTCGTAACCGCTGGATTGGTATTCTCCAGTCACATCGGACATCGTCCAGGTCACCCAGATAATGCTGAAACTGACCAGAAAAAGAAAAATTATCACGTTCAAGCGCCTGGACGGCCGAATTATATGCGCGAATTTCCCCGGTTTGTCTTGTCTGCGTGGCTGCTGTCCGGTTATGCCTAACTTTCCGAGCAACGGCTGCTGATCTTCAAACTGGTTTTCATCCTGACCTTGAACCGGACGACCCTGTCCGCCACGCATCCCGCCGCCGCCCCGATTGCTTGGGAGGTTGTCTTCAGGGCGTCGTCTGGGCGGGCGGTTCATCAGGGTTCAACTCATGGAATGTAGTCTGGTTGGTGCTTATAGATGTACCGAATAGTAGCAGCGTCGTTGTTGGAGACTATGCCTCGTCCATAATAGACGCTCATCAGATCGTAGGGATTGGTCGAGTGCTGGTCGATGCCCAATGCATGGCCGAATTCGTGTCCGGCCGAAGCGCGCATCTTGTCGTTGCTCATCGGATTGCCTTGCTGATTGGTGGTGCGCAAGATCACGACGACGGGCTGAAAGAGCGGTTGTTTGCCTTGCATGACCAGACGATAGTCGAAGATTTCTTTTGAGGTATAACCGCGAATATCATTGGCGAACAGGCCTAAGCCGAGTTTGTTGACGAAATGATGCGTCCAGAAGACGTAAATGTCCGCTTCTGAAGGATCGTTGGTCAAAACGTATTTAAACAGACCTTCCTTTTCAAATCCCTTCCAGAAATTGATTCCTTGCAGCGCCGCCTCGTAATGGGGCTCTACGAAGCCTTCCGAGATCGGCAGGTTGTTTATCTGTCCGTTGTCGATAATCTCGGCAACCAGGTGCGGCCAGCGCTGTTTGCCGTCCACATTCGTGCGCGGTACACCCAACTCTTCATCGATAAAACCATCGATTGTGGAGCCGTGTGAAACGAAGACTTTGAGTGGCATCTGATCGCCCACCCAGCGCACAACTTTGCCGTTAAAAAGTGCTTGCGGGTAGACACCGGCCGGTCCCGCCGCCGCCTGCTGCCTGCCGCCCCCTCCACCCGGTCTGGCCGGAGCCAGCTGGCGACCGTAACTATTGCGAAACTGGGCGCTGGACGGGAAAGGCGCGGACGCCGCCAGAATGAGAACGGCTAAAAGTGCCGTTAACAGAAGAAAAAGGACTGATCGCATCTGCATGCTATGGCTTAAGCTTAACGGGTGTTAATTCTAAAGAGATAATACCCTAAACCATAGTCTCTTCATCTTTTAAGACGGTCTAAACCGGTACGGTGCGGTCGAAAACAGGGTATGGCGCCTGGCCCGGGGTAGTGTCCAGTTTGAATTTATGAGAGCGGATCTCGTTGGAATTCGGCACCAGGAAGTTGAATTGCACATCCATGCTGTTGGCTGTGCGGTTTGAGATATCCATTTGCACTGCGTTTCCTTCCATTTTGTCGGCTACCTTTGGATCGGAGGCGTCAAAGGCGGCGTTTCCGTATTGGTCGGTAGCGCGCTGGTTTAGCGCGTCAGTCAGTTTGTTCAAACCGTTTGGTCCGCTCATATTGGCCAATTGCGCAAGCGCCTCGAGAGACTGCTTGCCTTCTTTTTCATTGAAGAAACTGTCGCCATTTTTGTCAAAGGCGAATTTTTCAACATTGTCGAACATGCGGTCGACCGGCTTGGCTTCAGGGGCAGACCGCTCGCCTTCCGGGGCGGTGTTGGTATCGTCTCTGTAGGAAGCTTTGACTATGGGTGCAGTCGAGTCGTCCGTTTTGGTCTTGTCTCCAGTCACTCCGTTGCCGCTATTGGTGTTGTCTGCGGTCACTCCATTGCCCGTGTTGGTGTTGTCACCAGTGACGCCATTGCCTGTATTAGTACTGTCCGAAGCGACAACCGCTCCGGTCGAATCGACAATTTGAAATCCGCTCTGCAAGACGCTGCTGCTGGTGTCGCTTCGCGAGTCGGGCGGAACAAATGAATTTGTTTCTGAGCGTGTGTCGGCCACCTCAGGTGCTGCTGCAGAGACGTTATCGCTTGCTCTGGACGCAACATTAGTGTTATCGGTCTGCGCTTGAACTTCAGCCATTTTTTAAAATCTTGGTTTTAAGGTAGTAAGACAACTTGATCTAACCCGGAGGTTGATCCGGGGTTCTGGGCGTCAATTGACGAGAAGGATTCAAGTATCGCTTGGCAACTGTGAAATTAGTATGAAGATTGGAGCCACCCCACCAAGCCCTCTGCCTACTAGGATTCCGAACTGGGGGTGAGGAACATATAGAATGACAACGCGTCTTCTAGCTTGTTATCGGTCTTGTAATTGTTTCCGATAATGAAAGGATATGTAAGAGCGGCGTTAAATGGGAACCTTCAATATTTCGTTACGTCGATCTTAAACGAAAAGTGAAGACAGGCACTGTTTTCGGGAATATAGGGTACAACTGTATCAACGACATCGCAGAAACACCAGTTAGTGAGGCACTAGGGATAGAGCCTGTCGGGGCGGCACCGACCCTGCGGACAATTTAAAGAATCAAAGCGGGAGTGCTCACAACAGCCCGCTTTTTTCTTGCTTGTTTTTGCAATTTTTCATTCATCGCACATGCGATAGCCAACCCCGTGCACGTTTTCAATCAAGGACTGGGCATCTTGAGCATCGATTTTTCGACGCAGCTTCTTGATTAGTGTGCGCAAGCTTTCTGGCGAGCGCTCGGATTCCGATTGCCAGACTCTGTCCAGGAGCGCCTCGGGAGAGAAAACTTGTCCTTTATGGCGAATCAGAAACTCCAATAAGGCAAATTCCATGCGAGCTAAATGGATCTCTTCCTCTCCTTTGTATACGCGAAAAGAACTGGGATCCATCTCCAAATCTTTGAATCTCAGTGTGTTGTCGAGCGAAGTGCGCGGGCGTCTCAGCATTGCCCGCAGGCGGGCGGAAAGTTCGCGCAAGTGAAATGGCTTGGTCAGATAGTCGTCGGCGCCGCTGTCCAGACCATCCTCTTTGTCTTTCAAGGCGCCGCGCCCGGTCAGGATCAAAACCGGCGTCGGGCCACCCATGGCCCGAAATTGCACCAATACTTCCACTCCACTAATTCCAGGCAGAGTAATGTCGAGAATGATCAGGTCGTAGGTACTCGTCTTCAGCAGGTTGAGTGCGTCTTCGCCTGTTTCGGCCACGTCCACAATGTGATGTTCGAAGGTAAGCCAGTCCTTGACTGTGACCACCAGGGACGCATCATCTTCGACTATCAGTATCTTGGCCACTTGCTTTTCATCACCCAGGCAGAGGTTCAATTGCGGCACAGGCGAATGTCCGCGTCGGCCCAATTATAATTGAGACGGCAGGGCGGGAATTTGAGCATGGTGCAACTCAATTTGAAAATCTCCCAGCGGGGATTCTTGCTCGTCTCGATACCACTGGTTTTCGAAATCATTTTTGTCAGCGTGCTCACCTCTTTGCTTACGCAAGTGGAAGCAGAAATGCGCAGAGAGGCGCATGCCAAAGATGTCGTGCGCACCGTCTTCAAATTGCAGCGCGATATGCTTGATTGTGGGACAGCGGCTGCCTCTTTCAGCCTCATGCATGACCAATATGCAGACGAAAGATTTCCACTTGCCGAAAAAAGTATCAAACAGGATCTCGAACAGTTGGATCGGCTGATAATTGGCAACAGTGAACAAGCGCGCAAGCTGAAGTACACACACTTTGTGGCGGAAAGAGGACTGAAGCTTTTTGATGAGATGAAAAACAAGAAGGCGCAGGCTAATACTCTCGATTCGCTAATCGGCACGGGCACAACCTACAGCCGTGTCAGCAGTCTGATTGGACAGCTGGGTGGTGCTACCCGCGATATCATTACCGAAGAAGAGCGCATTCTTGCCCAGAGCCCGGTAATGCAGTCTCAGCAGAGAGAAATGGTGCAGAAATCTCTGGTTCTTGGGGTGGCGCTAAACATTATTCTGGCCATGGCGATGGCAATTTTTTTCAGCAAGGGCATTACCAAACGCCTGGAAGTCATGAACCAGAACAGTCTGAGAGTGGCCAAAGGAGAGCCGCTCAATGAGCCGGTAGACGGTGTCGACGAGATTGCGCAGCTGGACCAGACTTTTCATAAAATGGTTGACGATCTGACCGAGGCCGAACGGCAAAAACAGCAATTGCTGCAAACCGTCTCTCATGATTTACGCTCGCCTCTCAGTTCTGTAAGAGGCATACTCACCCTGCTTTCTGCCGGTGCCATGGGCAAATTGCCTGATAAGGCTCTGGACAAAGTGCGAATCGCCGAGTCGGATGTTGAGCGTTTGATTAAACTGATTACCGATCTTCTCGATCTGGAGAAAATCTCAGAAGGAAAAGGACAGCTTGAATTGTCGGCCGTGCCTGTAAAGCGGCTTGCAGACCGGGCTGTCAATTCCGTGATCGCACTTGCCGAAGAGCGCGGCATCAACATCAGCCGGGCTATTGACGCGGTGGCAGTCTTAGGTGACGAAGATCGCCTCGTGCAGGTTGTCGTCAATCTGGTTTCTAATGCCATTAAGTTTTCTCCAGAGGGCGGAGAGATTGAAGTCGAAGCTGAGACTGTGGAGAAATCGGAAAACGAGCCACGCCGGCTGGTTGAGATTGCGGTCAGCGATCGAGGCAGAGGTGTTCCCCAAGAAATGAGAGAGAAGATTTTCGAGCGATTTGAACAAGTGAAAAAAACTGATGCCACTGAAAGCGGTGGCACAGGATTAGGTCTGGCCATTTGCAAATCAATAGTGGAATTGCATGGCGGCACGATCGGAGTCAGAGAAAACCCAGGCGGCGGCAGTGTTTTCTGGTTTCGCATCCCGTCTGCGCCGGACTCCGGTTCGTGACCTATATTTAGTGGTCACTAAAAGGTCACAAATGAGATACCAAAAGGTCACAAACATTCCTTAACCTGTGTTCATCGGTCGTGAGAAACCGTGGGATCGGGAAGAGTTGGGCGGTGTTTCTGCCGCCCGCATCTCTTCAAATAATGCGCCAGCATCATTTTTTCTTACCATCGTGAGAAGCAGCGAGTCGGAGGACTGGATAACACCCGGTATCTTCCTTTATTCGACCACCGAAAGTTACTGCTTCTACCCACCCTACCTTGCAATGCCCAACAGGTGTTCTTTTCCGTTACGCCATACCTGAAACTGCCAGCCATGCGCGGCTGGCGCCCCTGCTTGCAGGTTGCGGTTGAGCGCGAAGACAGTAGTTATAGACTGCATCTACAAATTGCCCGTACAAGCGAAGCCCTAACTTTGCTGCACCACTATGCCGACTACCTGAGGGTGGCGGCTTTGGAGCATCGGTAAAGACGCGCCGTTTTTAAAAACATAATGCAAGCCATGACGGCGTCAGCCTGTGGCTTTGCTTCTTCATTCCCACCTGTCCGCAGAGGTCAGGAAGAGTTCGCACGGCAAACATACAACCGGACGATTCTTTCGCGTCTCTCGTCAGGTCGGCGAAGGGACTGTTTGTCCAATTTTGGACGGACCTCTCTTTCGCTCGTCTGACCAGAAAAAACTGGTGTCGGCATATTTAGTTTAACAATTAGATGATACTGCTGGTGATGGCACTGCCATGACCGCCAGTCTCTTTCGTTCACCCTGCCCCACCAAGGAAGGTTAGTTTATGGCACCTCAAAATACTGAAACTGCCCCCAAGCCGTACGCCTGCGAAACTTATACACCACCTGCAGTACCATACAATTTGCCGTCCTTTGAGGTTTTTGCTCCCAAACCTCCGGCATCGGAAAAACAAGATTCCCGTTTTGGTCCTGCCGCTCCCGGCGCCGATCTTGCCACTATGCCTGCCGCTGAAGTTCCCGGCTCTCCCGGCAAAAACGCTCAGGGCGGTCTCGATGGTGCGCGCAGCGACACATTCCGGATTCCCACCAATTTAAGACCGGCCGATCAAACAAGGCTGAGCCGCGATGAGGTTATCCAATTCGTTGATTTCAACGGACAGACCCTGCCTGAATTAAGGGTGGTCGGCAAATCCGGCGAATATTTGGGCCGAGACAAAGAACGCGGAGACAGGATCACTGAAATCAATTTTGCCGGCGACAAGAAGTCGGCGCTTATTGGCTATGCCAGTGACACGGCCATGAGCCCCAATCGAATCGACCTTACCGAAAAGACGCCGGACGGCATGGTAAGCCGCACCAGCTACAGACAGGAAGAAAATGGAAAGTGGGGACTGTACGTTAACGATCGGCGCCTGACACAGCTGCCGGGAGAAGTAAAACTCGCACAAGACGGCACTATCTCACACGAAACAGGAGACGGGTACTGGCACACAGAAAGGCTGGACGGATCCGTGCTTACGGAAAAACAACTGGCAGGCGGTGCTCGCATAGCGGTCGGCAATGACGGAGCAGTATCGCAAGTCAGCCGCCCGGATGGATCGCGCGTCGAGACGGAGCGCATTGCCGGTCAGCTGGCCGCTGTAACTGAGACCGATGCCCAGGGGCAGAAAGTCACCTGGAACAACAACGACGGCTCCTGGACAAGCGCTCAGAAGCCCGGCGAAGTCCGCCAGAATATGAGACTCTACAACAACGGATTACTTTCCTACGAATCCGGCGATACTCGCACGCATGTTCTCGGCAACGGCAACGAACTTAAAGAAGCGGCGTCTTCAGACAGCATCAAGTTCGACGAACATGGGCGTCTGAAAGCAATTACTTATCCCAATGGCGACACCCGCAGTGTCGTCTTTGAAGAAGGCTCGGACAAAGTCAAGTCGATGTCCTATACGGTCAAGAAAACAGGTCAATCATACGAATACACTCGCGTCGGCTCGGAAGATAAATTCGACTACAAGCTCACCGATGCAGCGGGCAAAACAAAAACCGGCAAATGGAACGGCTCCATCTCATTCAGCCCGGATGGCACCTTTACCACCACGGACGGTGAAGGCAACGGGCGCAAACCTGATGGTTTCAGCACCCGTGTTCCCACTGACGGCAAGACTTATCTGGAAAAGAAAAATGCCGACGGGTCCACGCTTATCTGCGATCAAAACAAAGACCTGAAAGCTGTCTTGCGAGTTGACGGTTCCCGAGTCGAATGCCTGCGTGAAGGCGGGACTATGACCAAAGTCATAGAAACCAGACCGGACGGCAGCAAAATTAATTTCAACTATGACGCCCAAACTAAGAGCTGGTCTTGCGACAATGCCCTGATACCCATTTCCAAGGGGTCACCTCTGGATGTAGACGGCAACTTGAAATTCAAGACGCAGGACGGCTCGCTGCATACCGTCGGCACCAACGGAAAGGAACGCATTGTCACTAAGGACGGTGCCACCCTCGAAAATAATTCGAAAAGCGAACTGGAAAAAATTATTCAGCGCAATGGCGACTATCGCGTCATCAATCGAGAAGGCGACCAGGTGGTCGGGTTCACTGACTACGATAAAGCCGGCGCCGTAAAGCGTGAGCTGAAGGGTGTTTCCAATGTCAGTCTCGACAATAATGGCGACCTCAAATTCGTGGACGCTAATGGCTCGACCATTGTTGAAAGATCCAACGGCTCAAGAGTGGAAAACGACGCCGCCGGACGCATCGCCAAAGTGACGCAGCCGGATGGTTCTCACAGAGACTTCTCATACGACCCGAACACAGGCGAGTTGACCAAAATCTCCGATGTCAGCAAAACAGACAAAGGTGAAAGGTCCGACGACTGGTTGAGAAAACGCAACCCGGACAGCAAAATGTCCGACACCTATGAAAGGCTGCGCCCGCAAGATGGAAGAACAGTTGAGTCTAGAACCGATGTTCGACTTGATCCGCAAGGAGACTATACATATAAAGATTCAAAAGGCCGTGAGCGGGAATCTAGAGTCTCTGAAAGATTCCGTCGCAGTGGTGAAGGTTTTAGCTCAGCCACTATTGAAGAAGCTCACTACAATTTCCTGGATGAAATGCGAATGAATATCAAAGACGACTCCAAAATGGAGCGTCTTGAGCTGATGATGAATGGATTTGAAAAACGCTTCAATGACGCTGTCGAATTAAGAGTGGCGGCAGGGGAGTCCGAAGATGCGGCCCGCGAAAAGATGGAGACTCAGGTGGCTGCCACTTACGATAACCTGACCAGATTGGTCCAGGCTGACAGTGCGGTAATCGATGACAAAGATACGCGCGTGATGCTTGCCGAAACATTCATGTATCACGCCTGGGAGCCGGAGACTGTCAACCAGCAAGGGTGGGGCTCGTGCTGGTTGCAGTCCGGATACATTCCTTGCGGGCTGGGAAAACACACCGACGACATGGCCAAAGTGCTTGCCGATGTGAGCCTGACGGGCAAATACACAGACAGAAAAGGTAACAGCTATGAATTCCAGCGCGATCAATTAGGCATGAAAACGAAAGCCGAAGGGGCGGGCTGGAGCATCCAGAATGCGCCCAATGACGGCTCTCAGCCCAGTCCGGTTGCGCACCGCTTAGACCGCACGCTTTCGGTCATGGATCGCGGCGCCGGATACGGCGGTGCCGGCAATCCCGGCCGCATCCGCACAGGTGGTGGCGGCCAGAAAGAAATTTTGCGCCGTGTCACCGGTGACGAACTGCTCTACATAAA
Organism: uncultured Candidatus Obscuribacterales bacterium; assembly: GCA_964531315.1. Lineage (GTDB taxonomy): Bacteria > Cyanobacteriota > Vampirovibrionia > Obscuribacterales > Obscuribacteraceae > QKMZ01. The sequence goes on from CAZHEZ010000011.1 coordinate 31,381, forward strand.
CGCCTACCCGTCCAGTCAGAAAGAACGCCAGGCTCTGCTTATGGCCGGCGGGGCCCAGCGCAGCGGTGGTCCCGGTCACGTGGCCACACTGGAAATGCGCAAAATAGGCGATACCTGGACGATAGTGCGGGGCGATCAGTACGACGGGCGCGACCGCGTAATTTCAGTAATTCGCGACCTCAACAAGTGGAAGGAAACTGGTGAATGCGCGCGCATAGAGCGCTCGTTTGCGCCTGAGTGGAACAAGGAGTTCAAAATTTCCGACGCGGTCAAGCCCACAGACTACCGTCCCGGACCGAACCGGCCCAATCGCCCGCGCGACAATGACGACGATGACGACCGTCCCAATCGCCCGGTTTTCAGGTTCTTTCGCCGCTTTCGCTAAGGCCTGAAGCAGCTCATTTTTTTGCCCGCCGCTCGTAGAGGAGACGCCATGCGTCTCCTCTCTTATTGAGCAAAGCGTTTAATCTTCTTCTTTTAATACCTTAAAAGCCTTGTGCTCAAAACCAGAGATTCTTTTGATTTAAAAGCATAGATCTCTTGTGCCGAACCTTAAATCGAACCCCGGATCGACCGCCCCAAAAACCCAGAAGTCAAGCGGGCGCCAAAGCTTGCGTGTTCACGCTATTTTCATGTTGTCAGTATTAATGTTAATGTCGACCCCCTGCAACAAATCTGAAACTCTCGTTGATTACATTTGAGTCAACCCCCCTCTGGCACATTTCGTTTCTAAAGCTATGCAATTACTAAATTCTGCTGCATTTTCATCGCCTGCAAGTTCCACTGTTTCATCAACCTGGTTGGACAAAGTTTGCTTGCCTGCCCAAGAGACACTCTCGCAAGAGATGCTCAGCCACTCACTTTCTGAGCGTTTGCAACAAGTGCTCGAACTGTATGACGATTATGTTGTTGCTTACGACCGCTACCGCTCCAACCGCGGGCCCCGTCCCGATGCTGGTTTGCTGGCGGTTTTGCGTTTTCTCGATGAATTGCGCCCTTCCGATATCGACGTTTTAATTCAAGCGCTGAAGCGCCTGGAAACCGTCGCTCCTTCTGAAGAAGCAGCCAAGTCGTTCGAGCGTTTGGGCGCTCTGGTAAACCGTTTGGAAGCAGACCGCAGGCTGAAAGTGAATGCCTTGCTGGGCGAAATCAAACGACTGGAGTCCCATGAAAACGGCGAATACAAAGAATGCTTTTTGCGCATCAGAAAAGATGAAATTGCTCGCCTTTCCACGATCGTCAGTGGTGAGATGCAAATTCTTGAAGGCTCACAAGCCGGCGGTCGCATCGGCAAGCTAAATGTTGTCAAACTCTTGCCGCTTTTCATTCGTTATCGCCTGGCCATGGACACTGCCGATCTCGATCATGCCACTGAGCTGGTTTCCGAGATGGGGCAATTCTCGCAAATGCATTTGACTTTGTTTGGTTTGCACCTGCCGGCTAAGGAAATGGATTCTTTCGTCAAGCGTATCAATCAACTGAGACGCCGCAACCTGCAAATGTTCCAGATGAAAGGCTGGACAGAAGCCGCTCGTCAGGCCAACCGCCTCGAGCAAGAAATCGCGGAGTGCTTCCTTTCACTGTCGGCTGAAGATCGCCTGGAAGCGCAAAAGGCGCTTTGTCGATTTGAAAATGCCGAATCGACGGTAGATGAAATGGTGGCCCTGTCCGATTTGCACAAGTACTCGGCTGACATCGCCACCAGAGCCAAAGAATGGCGCGCCCTGACCAGCGAAGTCTGCAAATGCAGAAAAATCGGTCAGCAGATGGAAAGAGTGCAAAACGGCATCGCTGTTTTCGGACCCGGATTTGCACCGCCCCAATTGGCAGTGGTTGATGAAGAGTTTGTCCAAAACAAAGAAAGCCAGGAAATTACCAGCGAAATGCAAGCTTTCATGGGCTTCGAAGCGCTCTTCAACTGTATGAATGCGGTGATGAATTTCTAGAGGGACAGGATCTTTGATCCTTGACTAAAAAGGCGGGGCTGTCCAGCTGCGACATGGCGCCGGCTACAACCCTCCACCCGTCCGCTTTCTTCACCCAGACGCGCATGAAAGTCATGCCGAAATTTCCACCCGGACCTTCGAAATTGCCCACGCAAGTGACGATTGCCGTCTCTCCTTGAATGAGAATTTTCATCTCTGTAATTTTGATACGGTCGAATTTTTGTGCTTTGCCAGGGCGGTGTCTGTCCACGATGAAAGACTTTGGTGAGTATGAGCATATATCTCCATCAGCCATGAGCACCATCTGATCGTCCAGATAGGTCTGAAAAAAATCCGGGTCCGGCGTCAAGTCAGCCAGCCGAAGGCGCTCTTCGAGTTCTAATATCTCGCTTTCAACTGTGCTCGTCATTGAGCCCTCACCATTGAAGGGGAAAGAATTTCTATAGGCCGGCGGGATGAGGCGTGAGGTTTTCGCGCCTGTACTTCTGATCTTTGCCTAATCATTCATAATCGTCATCCCTCTAAATCGGTATAATTAGCCGTTGTTTTGGGCGTTCCAGCAGGTTGTATATATGAAAGATGAACTGGGTGAAAGGACACGAGTAGTTCTTCTTGCGGCTGGACAGGGCAAGCGTATGAAATCGGACTTGCCAAAGGTCTTGCACGAAGTGCTTGGCAAAACCATTTTGGGTCGGTTGCTGGCCGCCAGCGACGAATTAAAACCGGAGCATATCCATGTCGTGATCGGGCATGAAGCTGAAAAAGTCGAAAAGTTCATTGAGGACAATCCTTCGGCGACACCGGTTTCGACCCATTTGCAAAAGCCTCAATTAGGGACCGGACATGCTCTCATGCAAGTGGCGCCCAGCTTGAAGGATTTCACAGGTACGCTGGTCGTCTCCGTTGCCGACACGCCGCTTCTTACCGGTGGGACTCTCAAAGCGCTTGTTGATGCCCACAAAAAGAGCAATGCCGTGGTTTCGCTTTTGACCACCGATGTTGATGATGCGAAGAACTACGGGCGCATCGTCAGGAACGAAAAGGGCGACGTGACTGGAATTGTCGAACATAAGGACGCTTCAGAGGCTGAACGCGCCATAAAGGAAATCAACCCGGCCATCTACTGCTTTGCCTGGCCGGCTGTGGAAGCAGCGCTCTCTACTTTGAGAAACGACAATCAACAAAAGGAATATTACCTCACAGATGTGATCGGCTGGGCTCATAAGAATTCGCATAAAATCGCCTTTTCTAAAGTTCCAGACTGGCGCGAAGTGGCCGGTATCAACTCGCGTCTGGAATTGGCTGAAGCAATTCGTTTGATGCGAGACATAGCGATAAACAATCTCGCCCTTGAATCCGGCGTCACTATTGTCGACACGCAAAATACATGGATCGCGCCTGAAGTCAAAGTCGGCAAAGACTCGGTTGTTTTGCCAGGCTGCTATCTGACTGGCGAAATCGAAATCGGACAAGCCTGCACAATTGGCCCCAATACCGTTATGAAAGGTCCCGTGCATGTGGGAGACAACTCAACTGTTTCCCAATCGCTGGTGCAAAACTCCGACATCGGCTCCAACTGCAAAGTCGGGCCGTTTTCTCATTTGCGCGAACACACTGTATTGCACGATTACGTCAAAGTGGGTAATTTTGTCGAGGTCAAAAAGAGCATCATCAACAGCAAGACAAATGCTTCGCATTTAAGCTATCTCGGTGATTCCACACTGGGCTCGGGTGTGAACATAGGGGCCGGGACGATCACGGCGAACTACGACCATATCACCAAGAAAAAAGAGCGCACCACCATATGCGATGGCGCATCCACTGGCAGCAACTCAGTGCTTGTTGCTCCGGTGACCTTAGAAGAAGGCTCTGTCGTTGCTGCCGGGTCCGTTGTCACTAAAAACGTTCCTAAAGATGCTCTGGCAGTCACTCGCCCCGATCAAAGAAACGTCGAAGGCTGGGCGGATAAGCGCAGAAAAAAGGCTGAGGCAGCCCGGCTCGAGGCCGCTAAGAAGAGCTAGCCAACCTGGTCCAAAACCGGTTCATCCCCGAGTAGTCCGGCTCAGTATTGCGGACTACCGCAGGTACAAACACTCTTGTGCAAAACCTTGCCTGAAGACTATCATCGTATAGACGTGCTGCAATCTTATACTGCCAATGTTCAGGCCGCGAAACCTTATAGGTCCGAACTGGGCGCTTAGAAATGGAATCGGGAGGCGAATAAATGGCCAATCGAAGTACTTGCAGAACATTTCTCAAATGGTTGGTATTTCTATCTCTTATCTGGGGTGCCTCTTTCGCTCTGGTCTGTCGATTCTTTCCGCTTTCGAGCAATCACGTCCCCTATTTTTCATTTATCGTACCGCTCGTCTTTTTGATTGTCGGTTTCGTTTTTTACATGGAAGAGAATGAGGACGGTTTTGTAGCAAAAGCCTTTATGCTTGGCTGCACTGTCTTTTTAGCGCTTGCTGTATGTTGTACCTCGCTTGCCTGCATCGCCTGCATGATGCAAGGCAAAATAGCAGGTTTGTTTGTTCCCTTTGCTTTGGCTGTTGTTTTTCAGGACCTATACAAGGAAAAGCTCAAGAATGCGCTCAAGGATACGCCTGTCATAGAAAAGTTTAGCCACTACCTAGACAAGACACTAAATTCTCACGGAGCAGCGAGGGAATCATTGTATGTCCTCGAGAATTACGCTCCCAAAGGAATTAAAGATGGTGTCAATCTGGTGAAAATCTCTTTTGATTCACGCGGTCGTGCATTCAAAGAATGTGTTTTGTCCGGCGACAAGAGACTTTGTCGGGCCAATAGCGATTCAGGCATGATTGTCGAAAACCGCTATGCAGTTCTCGGAACGGGCGCCATTCTTGATCTTGCCACTATGCAATTCGTTTTGGAACTAAAAGATTGGTCTTACGACTCAGTGAGCGTGGAAGACGGGCAAGCTGTATTTCGAAATCTAAATGAAGAAACTGTCTTTGACTTCGCGACGCATAAAGTCAGTGTGGTGACCCTCGAAGATAAGCTGCCGGGGCTCATTTCTCCTGATGGGCTTTCGAGCATCAAGGAAGGAGGTTCTTCGTTCTATCTTTACCATCTAAATGGTGAGAAAGAGAAAATGTTGGCCAACCTCAACGCTGGATTGAGCGATTTGTCTTCCTTTTCGGGCGGACTGGCGTGTTTGTGGCTGGACAGTAAGCGCATTCTTACGCAAAGCAATCCCGGCAAGGTCGTGATACTTGACACTGACGGTAAGGTGGAGCCGTTGCTCGAAATAAAGGGACCGGAAAAAGTGATCGTGCCGTGCTCGCTTTATCAAGACAAACAGGGGCAAATCATATACTCATATTGTGGTGGGAACTGGACGATAGATGTGGAAAAGGCTGTAGCTAAGCCATTAAGGCAGTACGCGCTGGGACACGATTTTGCCATGACGGTTAACTCGCCCACACCAAATTTGTTCCAACGTCTTTTCTCATCATCAGCGCAAAAGCTTCTTTTCAAAGGAAAACGCATTGGCTTAAAGGAATTTGACCCTAGTGAAGTACGGACTTCTGATGGTGTGATTGGGATGAAGTACCGTGACGAGCGCATTGCTCCTGGTTGGTTTATCTCATCAGGTGGAGGCATAGCCGTTTGGTGCGCGAGACGGAAGCGTTGGAAGACATACAAATTTTGGGTGGAAGGTGTTTTAGGTTGGGTGACTTGCTGAGAAATTTCAGCGAGATGAATTTCGCTCAAATGCTCGACCTTGGATTCAACCGATTCCATTTGGTCGCCTCATCAGGCTATGTGAAACGAAAAAATGCACCAGCAAAGTATTCGACATAACAAAGAAACAGGATAAACACAATCCAAATCGTCAGTTTAATTTTGATATTCAGGCCCTTATTCTTCGAAAGAAAATACGCTAACAACGCCCCAGTGAGCATCGGAAGCACAATGGCAGCTAAAACCGCATAACCCATTTGCTTGCCTTTGTGCAATTCGATTTGGTAGCCGCAGTTGCAGAGTTGCTCATACAACCATGGAACGCCTGGAACGCAGCGTCCCCACAGGCCAACGAACATCATCATAAAAAACGGCAGCACGTACGAGCCGACCGACAAGATGGGAATGAAAAAATTCGGTCTGACCGGCATTGATTGAGTGCGAGAAGGAAAGCACGATTCTTTGGTTGAAGCGATATCGTTCATTCCGGTGTAATTCAAACCGGTACGATCAGATGATGATTTTTTCTGACGTTCGAGAACTGCTCTCACTTCTTGGGTTAAAGTCCCGGTCAAGGGGAAATCAGGTCTCTCGACGCTGTGAATTGCGCCGGTTCGCAGGATAAGTTTGGGGGCGGCAGGCTTAAAGGTCAAAAAACGCACCTCTCGTTTCTTATCCAATCACATTTTGTTATCCAGCGGACCTTGGCGGGGTTTCCAAAAATCACGGAAATGGCCCGACACAGGGTTTTCAATAGTGCAATAGGCGGGCATTTACGGGTATCCTTTCGTGCAGTAGCTTTGAGTCCTATGACCCGTATTTTGGGCATAACGGGCCAGGGTGTGGGGGCTTTTTATGGCCGACGAGGAATCCCGAAAAACCAGTAAAGATGCGTCTGGCTCAACAGGCGCCGGTGCATCCGGCGACGAAGCCAAAAAGGCTGACGCAGCCAAAGAAGGCGCAAGCCAGTCCGATTCCGGCTCCCAAGATGAAATGCCGTCGCCGTCCGATACCTTCAACCGTGGTTTGAGGGCGATCTCAAAGGACGCGCGCCCTGAGGATTTTGAAGACTTGCAGGGGCTTTACTCCATCATGTATATGGAGCGCAAGGCCGAGCGTTTCTTCAAGCGTGACCCCAACACGCCTTCCAGTCCGGACGATTCGATGACGGCCGGAAACAAGCCCTATGACAAGACGGAAGGCTTTGTCTTTCCTTTCCGCGGCAAAGAAGCTGAGAAATTAGCGGAATGCACTAAATCAGAAGCAAAAGCGTTTCTTAATTCGGCGGCTATGTACAAGGAATTAAGTCGCTACCTGTGGGTGCCTCGTCTTTTGAGGCAGCTTATAGGCAACGAGATTCATTATTATGATCCGATTGATATTGAGCGAGACAAAAACGCCAATGAGGGCGTGATTAAAAGCAATAGCCATACTTTCGGTTATACACAGGTATCCATAAACGCAGTCAAGCTCTATGTGATGGAGTTTCCCATCCTTAGGCAATACTTCGAGCGCAAGAAGCACGCCGGTGTGGATTACGAGATAAAGGCTCTCTTGGATCCGGAATGTGCAGCGATGATTGCCGCCGCCGTTTGCGAGCACCATGTAAAGCTATGGAAGGATCAAAATAACGAAGACGGCGTGCCGATTCCCATCAATGAGCGCACGCTAGCCTATGGCTATAATCCGGATGTCTATGACGTGAACGGCACGCTGGAAACTTCACCTGTGCCGATTTACGGCGCCAGAAAAATCTTGAAGCCGTCGGATCGTGTGATTGCTGCTTCCAGGCACGTCAGCAAAGTGTTTGAACAAGATTATTGATTGGTCTCAAATCAAATCAAATCAAAGTATCTTGCCACCACAACAAAGATGAGGCTGTCGAGAAAAATTAGCAGGCACCAAATCGCCACCGCAAAGAGTGGCTTTAAATTCTTGAATCTCGAGAGCAAGGAGCCCAGATAAAGCCCGGTCAGAGCAGGCACGCCGGCAATGAGGGCGGCCAGGTAGGTGCCCAATTCCCCTTTCATCAGAATCGGATATGGATTGGTGCCCGGATTGATCATATGGTAGGCGGCCTCCACCAGGGGCTTGGAGCGCTCCATGGCCAGGAACACCCCCAGAGGGACTACAAATGACAGTACGGTGCGCAGGCTCCACCAGACAAAACGCATGAATGGTCCATCGTCTGCCAGTATTTTGGCGGTGCCTTTCGGTGCGCTGGCTTCAGCCTCAGCGGTTGCATCCGACGCTTCCTGTGCGCTGTCGAGATCGAACTCTATGCCACTGGTTTCTGCCGGTTGCTCGTGCTCAACCAATGCTTAGCCTCTTTGCTGGAGTTTTAGCTTTCCAATTCAGGGAATTCTTCTCGACTGGCGCTGTCGCTTTTGGCAATGTAATCGAGACGGCGGCGCTCGGCTTCAGCAAATTGCGGCGACTCAATTGTGAGCATCTTGACCAAATTAAGTGGTATCAAATGCTTGGAATAATCGCGCGCGTTTGGTTTGTCGGTATCACCGTAAGACTCAAGTTCGATATAGTCGTGCCCGATGCGCAGCACCCGTCCGATTACGGTGGTTCCATCGGCAAAATGCAAACGCACCCAGGAGCGGGTGTCGGCAAGTTTTTCGAGTCTGAGCTTGAGATTCATCACAATACTTTCGAAGTTCCGGTTTCCTTTTCTGATCTCATCTTAGCATCGTGTCTGATAAGTCGCTGCCAGCTCCGTTTGACCGGCAAAAGGCAGACAGGCAGGCAACTGTTGCAGGTTAAGCCATTCGTATTTCTTTAGGGAACACACCACCATATATGGCGTCGTGTCAAGCCAGGGAACTAGTGGCAAAGCCGCTTTCCGAAATAGATTCGAACTAGAAAGAGACATAAACAGATATGCAAGAAATCTTTGAGTTCAATTAAAGAACATCCATGGAAGTCAAGCATTCATTTTTTGTTTAGAAGGGCTAAACTGGCTTCAGGTGAAGCTTTTCGAGATCAACCGAAACAAAATTATCAGTATGTCGACTGCATAAATCTGTGATCTCGAAACGATAACCAATCCTCCTGTATGAGTGAGCGGAAATATGTCGCATTGACTGAGTCAATCAAAGAGCCGCCGACGAATCAGGTCAAGAAAAGAACGAATTTAGTGCCACTTACACTCCAAGGTTAAAACTAGAAATGGGGACATTGATGCAAGAAGATAGCCTGCCGGCGAACCTTCAGAAGCGCATTGAGGAATTGCAAGGAAAGGAATCGAGCTACTGGGAAGACGAAATGTATTCGCCAGAAGCGCTCACGAATCTTTCTTACAGAAGTGAATTAGAACGTATCTTCAATCTCGATCCACTAGGGCCGCTTCCGCCTGCGCTATAAGGTCAATACCTAAAAGCGTCAGAGTGGGAGCTAAGTGCTCTAGATCAGTTAGAAATGGTGCAATTTGGTTGGCATAACCACCGGTGATTACGGTGGTGTGTTTGCCTGGCAGTACTGCTCTGGCTGTGGTTATCCACTGTTTGATGATGCCTATGTGGGCAAGTAAACTGCCCGAGAGAATGGCGTCGTCTGTGCGGTGACCGGGTGACAGTTGATTGACCGTTCGCACTTTTCCCGTCAAATCCGGGAGTTGGTCTGTGTGTTCGTTGAGAGCACGCAGTGTGCGTCCCAAACCGAGCGTGATCCAGCCGCCCTGAAACTCGCCGTCCGCACTTGCCGCTGTGAAAGTGGTGGCAGTGCCGCAGTCGATGACGAAGGCGCCGCGCCCTTTGCCAAATAGGCTGAGGGCCGCCACCAGGCTGGCTACCCGGTCGACGCCCAGGGTCTTATAAGTGCCGGAAATAAGTGTTTGCGATTGGGTCGTAATCTGGACGGCCTCTTCGCCTGCTTCCAGTAGTCTGCCAATAATGATGTCGGCTGCTTCAGGCACCACCGATGCGACCGCCACTTTGGCTTTGTGGGCGCGGGCGCCGGACAATATGGCGTCGGCTGCCTCCCTGGGCAGGAGCGTCTCGTGGTGCCAGATGTCTAGAATCTTGCCGCCATCTACAACGGCGCTGGATATTCTGCTGTTGCCTACGTCTACTGCGATGCGTCTCATTAGCTTCCCTTAATCACATTGGATTTAGTATCTGAACATTGTCTGGACGGGAAACTTCCCCACACAGGGGATTTTACTTTCTGGCCAGGTATTTCTGTACACCCTTAAGCAAACCCTCAGCTACCTGCTGTTGGACAAGAGGGTCCAAAAGAAGGGCAAACTCGTCCGGGTGGATCATAAAACCCACTTCAACAAGGACGGCGGGCATGGCCGTCGGCCGGCAAAGGGCGAGATTTTGGAAGCGGCAGCCGATGTCCGGGAATGCGACCTCCGAGACAACCGCGTCTTTCAAAACGCGAGCCAGCTCGGTCGACTGTGGGTGATACCAGTAGGTAGAGGTGCCGTGCTCTTTCCAGGGATCGCGACCGTCGGGAAGCGAGTTGTTGTGGATAGAAATGAGCAGGTCGGCGTTTGATTTGACGGCAATATTGACACGCTCGTCCAGGGAAACCGTCTCCTGGTCGGTCATCCTGGTCATGATCACTTGAGCGCCGGCCCGCTCGAGGGCGGCTTTGAATTTAAGCGCTAATTTCAGATTGACTTGTTTTTCTTTCGTCCCGTTGCAGCCGATCGAACCATTTTCGGTACCACCATGGCCGGGGTCCACGCAGACTTTCAACCCGGCCAAAGAGCCGTCGGCTGCCAATTTGGGCGGTTGCTTGACGCGCAGGCGCAAGGTCGTGCCTTCATAGTCGACCTTGTATCCCCACTGGCGATCTCCTTTAAGCTGCAGGGTGACTTCAAAGATGCCGTCTTGAACCTGCCTAAAAGAAATGCCGTCCACCAGATCAAGGTTCGATCGTTTGCTGATTTCGTCGGCATCGGTGTCGGCAGGGCTTACCCAGTCAGTATCCTGGGTGGCGCCGTAGATTTTCAGAGTGAGCTTGTTGGTCTTTACCGATTGCTCGACCTGGTAAGGCAGCCTTTGACTCAATGGCATCAGCACCAGGTCGCCATAGCCGTCTTTCTGGGTATTGATGGTGCGCACGCTGGAAGCAGGCAAGGGACCCGAGGCTGACTGGCTCATGGGCGCCCAACCAAGGCCGGCTGTGGTCAGATCATTTTTGCCTATATACACGTGCTTGTTGGATGAGTATACGACTCGCGATTCATCGCCGTGCCAACCGTCTACCAGTAAGCGCACACCTCTGGCAATCGGAGTGATGCGACCGGCGCCCGGTCCCACTCTCACAATTGTGTTGTCGTGAGCGGTTTGCGCAAGGAAAGGTTGCTTGAGCACCGTCACCTTATATGGTGAGGTGATGTTCACGGACCGACCATCCTTTTCGGCAATGAATATAGGATTTGCTTCTTCGAATTGATCGAGAGCACCAACTTTGATGAATCCGACATAGCGGTCCGATCTGGCCGCGGGCAGTCTCTGGTAAACCTGACCATAAGCAGCATCCAGCCCAATATTTACCGAGTTATCGACGCTGCTCAAATGCACGGTTTCAGCCGGTGCGGATTTTAATTTGTCAGGTTTTGCTCCGCCTTTGACGCTTGATAGTTTTGCACCGTGGGCGGTGCTGGTCCCGCGGGCACGCCCGCTTTGAGATGACTTTCTTTTTGCTTGAGCTTTTCTTTTCTGGACCTGTTGTTTTAAGGCCACAGAGGGGTAAAACTGCACAATATGCCCACCCAATTGCATAGAGACGTTGGCGCCCGGCGTGCCCCGCACTGAAAATTCCACCAGTTCTCCAGGCAAAACGCCGCGTTCTACTGCAGGCGAAATTGAGTCCGGCAATAATTTCAATTCACCGGCCGGAACCGGCGGTGGTGGCAGTTCTCGATTGACGGTAATGCTCTTAGGCGGGCCGAGCGGGTGACCGGAGCCCTGCGCTCCGCTCAGGAGCTGAAGACTGAAATGATTGGCACCCGGTTGCAAGCTGACCACGTGAGCGAAGAAACCGGCTCGCCCCACTCTTGCTTCTTGCCCATTGATTGTCAGACCCTGCCCGGGCGCGATCGCTCCCACAAAATATGTCGAAGCGGCAGGCACTTTGCCGTTATCGCTCGGGTAGGCAACAAAGATATTGGCTGAGCCGCTATTGTCGAGGGCGCGAGCTGAGCCGGTTGGGTGAGGCGAATCGAAGCAGAGATCGGGGCAGAAAGTGAGAACGGAAAGTGCCAGTCCGGTGGCAACGGCGCCTGCAAGATAGCGCCAACCCGGGCTTTTTGACTGCATCTTTCCTCCTCACATGAACAATATAAAGTTTAGCTCGGATTCAACTCTTTGACTTTCTCCTGGCGCGCCTTTTCAATTTGTTTTTTCAAGGCATAGTCGTTGACCGTCCAATTGAATGGCAGCCCAAAGCCCTTGAGAATAGTGATGCTGCTGATTGCTTCCTGGGCATCGGGATTGAGAAATGAGATGACAAAGTCGGTTGCCGATCCATAGCGTTTTTCAAAAAGCCCTTCATTCCATTGCAAATAAGGAGCAATATCAAAACGACTTTTATAGCGGTCGAGATTCACATTTCCCGGGTCGATTACCCAGCGGTATGCGGCTTCTTTCATGTCCTTGTCCATGCGATCGGGCACGACCGGATGGTCGAGAATAGCCGGATGCCCCATGGCGCCGCCGCACATCAAAAAGATTTCTTCCGGAAAGTTATCGTTGAATAACGGTTGAATCTTGTCGTGTTGAACAAATTGAGATGACAGCTTTTCGCCGCCGACAGTAAACTTTCGCCTGGTCGGATCGTTGCCCAGAGCATTTAAATCGGTAATCGGAAAGCGGTCGGCTATCTCTTTGATCATCATCAGGTTATAGACATTGAGCCAATAAGCGAGCCGTTCTTTGTCGTCAATCATTTTGGCCGGGCTGATATGGGCAATTTCCTTCATGCTTTCTTTCAGCAGGGGAGATTTTTTCAAAGCCGCATAATCGACACTGTTGTCTTTGACGAATTCTTTTAGCAGTTGACTGTAACTTCGGAAGCGATAGCTGGTTGGAGTCTCCACCTTGATAAAGAGGGTCTCCAGAGACTCAAAACCGTCTCCAACTAGTTGAAAACCGACAAGAAGCAGACCTATAGCCAGGATGGACAGGCCAATCACTTTCATCAGCAAGCTGTTGCGTTGCGCCAAAGTCTCAACCCCGCTCTGTCCTAGTAAGTGTTCGCCGGCAAAAGGTCGCCAGCTGTCATTAGACATTAAAACACTGGTAAACGCAATTTTATCTATTTGCCTGGAAAAATCCTGCCAAAGACAAACGGCGTCGTTTCCGGCGCCGTTGCAAGACCAAAAATTTGGAGCGTACCGGGGTCGAACCGGTGACCTCTTCAATGCCATTGAAGCGCGCTACCAACTGCGCTAACGCCCCTTAGGTTGTGGTTATACCATAAACCGTATTAGATGGCACCCAATGGCAAATGGCTCACTTAACAGCCCCATTATTTGCGGGGGCTGAATTCCACGGGCGTGACAAGTTCGGAGGCATTGTCGGCTGTGCCTTTGGCGCCGTCTGCCGATGGGCAAGTTCCGCAGCCGCCTGCTTGATTGACGCCCTTCATCGGATTGGCGGGTAATTTGGCCACCAGCTTGTCTTTGCTGCCCGGCAATTTCCTGGTCAGATTGAGACCGGTTTTCGCCTCGATGTACTGCTTTGCTTTCTCCTTGCCCCAGCGCAATTTGCTCTTCATATTGAGAAGGAAATATTTGTCCGGCGGCCACAGGAACGAAGTCTCGAAATAGCACCAGATAGTGCATCCCTGACAGAAATCCCAGGATCCTTCCTTTTGGCGTTTGAGCTGCACGGGTGGGCTGCGCCACAATTCATCCAGATTGGATCTGCCATTAACGTGGCTGATCTTCAGCCTCTCATCATGCATGTGATAGCAAGGCAAGAGCAAGTGATCGTCGGGCGAAATCACAATTGTCGATGAAATAGCACGGCAGCGCGGGCTTTTGGTTTGATTGCCGCCGTTGAGATAGAACTCTAAAAAGGCCCAGTTGACGCAGACATTGTCGAATTTCGCCAGTCTTTGCAGTTCTTTGATGCCGTCTTTGTGCAAAAGTTCGTTGCCGCAGAAGTCGAACACCGGTCCAAGCAGCACAACCACTCCAAGGTCCTGGGCCAGACGAATGACAGGTTCCATGCCCCAGATTGATTCGGGAGTGGCCGTGGCAATTATTGATGGGCGCTCACCGAGTCTGCGCGCCAGTTTTAGACTTTCGATCACCTTTTCATATCCGTCGATGCCGCGCTCAGCCTTGTATTCATCGCGATCGGTGGTGGACAGAGAAAATTTGAGGTCGTCGATAAGACCGGTAAGCTCATTAGCCATGCGAGGATAGAGCGTTCCTGTATTGGCTAAGCTCACGAAGAATCCCATGGACTTCGCCGCCTTAAGGACTTCCGGCAGGTGCTTGTAGATGAGCGGTTCTCCGCCCGTGAAATCAAGCACTCTTACTCCCAGTCGTTTAAGGGCGGCCAGGTTTTCGATAATGGTTTCCGGGCTGCTTTCCTTGATGCGAATGTTTTCCGGCTTCACAGGAATGTCGCAATACGTGCAGCGCGAATTGCATTTGTAGGTCAGATAGTAATTCGCAAGAATGGGCGGCACTTGATTAGATTTGGTCCTGGAAAATTTGTGGTCGGTTGTCTCTTTTCAACCGGATGGGCGTCACTGGCATGCGGCGCCTGCGGGCAGCCGTTAGGTCTCTTCTAGAGCGGTCAGGGTATTTAAACCGGCGGATAACGAATACAGTATAGTATGGCTTTCGTTCACTAAATAAGTTCTAAAACCCTTGTCCGGTTTGAGTTTATTGTCTGTACTGTTCGTAGTCTTCGGTTCTAAGTAGGTCTTCCGTGCGTCATCCTCATTTGCTGAAAAGAGAAGATTCTGTTCTTCTCATCGTTGATGTTCAAGAAAGCTTTCGCTCCAACATCAATAATTTTGCCGACCTGACTCGCAATATCACGATAATGGCGGAGGCGGCGAAGATTTTGAAATTGCCTGTGGTGGTTACAGAACAGTATCCACAAGGTCTAGGCAACATTGTGGCAGAAATCTCGGCTTGCTTGGGCGAACACAAACTGTTTGAAAAGAGTTGCTTCAGTTGTTGCGGTAGCGAACCCTTTATGTCTTATCTGGAAGGAACGGGTCGCAAACAGGTTGTAGTCACAGGAATTGAAGCGCATGTATGCATCAACCAAACTGTGCACGATCTCATGGAAGCCGGCTATCAAGTACACCTGGTCACCGATGCAATTTCCAGTCGCAGCCAGAAGAATCGAGAGGTTGGCATCGAGAAGATGCAGCAATCAGGCGCGATTCCTTCATCGGTAGAAGCGTCGCTTTTTGAAATGCTGGTAGAAGCCAATACTGAAACATTCAAGGCTGTGCAACGCCTGGTTAAATAAGTGACGCAAAAGTCTAACCGCAGGTGGTGGCATTGGCCAGGCAAAGGCTTTTATTCCGAGGATGCCCGGTAGTTCCTGTGCAAATGCTGCTTCCCTAAGCGGGGCGGCACTTTAGCCTTTGCCTTTCGGCCAAAAGCAAATAATCGCGGGACAATTCAGCGATTCGAGTATTGAGGAGCGCTTCGGCGCCGCAATCAGAGTCCCGGGAGCCGGCGCCCGGAGGGATTTTGCTCGGGCGCGGGCGGCAAAAGTCGAGGCAATTGTCCTTCCCAAATTAACCCGGGGGCAACTTTTGCAAAATATGGGTTTAATATCGGTATATAAATTGAGTTCTAGAAGACTTGTCAATCAATAACCGTTAGGCGATGACATTTTCTGGGCTTGATGAGACAAGGGGATGATTCTAGCCATCCCCGTCGGGGATGGTTCCAGCGTTCCCCGGGAGTCCTGGATCGATCGTGGGCAATTTTCAGGAGTGCTGCCCTTGACGGACAAGAATCTCATAGGCATGGTCAGAGGATTACTCAAACGCTCTCGCAGCGAAACCGGTGGTCCCAAGCTCTTTCGCCTCAAAGAGACAAACCTGGTCCGCTCCGACGAAGAGACCACGGGTGAAGAGGCGCAAGTGGGGCGCGAGCAAAGTTATACGGATTTGTGGCTTTCCGCTCTCGATAATAATTCGACCAAGGAGAAAAAGCCTCGCCTGGCTGGAGCTGCTGCCGGCGGAGCGCGGCGTGGACCGTCCAGCCCCGATTTGAGTTTTACCGATATCTGGATGAAGTCGCTGGCGCCGCCAGCCGAGGCGCCCTCGGAAGGACAGGGCGATCCCGATCGCCTCAAAGAAGGCCAGGAGCTCAAGGAAGGCGACTATAAAGTGCTGTTCCAGGTGGACAGACCGGGATTTGGCTCGTCATACCTGGCTTCTCACCAGGTCCTGGACGCCGACGGCAATTTTCTGAAGAAAGTGGCCGTGCTCAAGCGTTTCCAATTGCTGGAGCCGAAAGACGCGGATATGCCTGACTCTGCCAGCCGTTTCATGAAATATGCCAAGCGTCTGGCCAAGATCGATCACCCCAATATTGTTCCTGTTCTCGACTATTTCGTGGAAGGTGAATACGGCTTTCTCGTCCACCAGTATCTGGAAGGGTTTTCACTGAAAAAGCAAGTCCGGCAGCTGGGACCCCTGGACGAAAAGATCGTGATCGGGCTGCTTTTGCAAATGAGCGACTTAGTCGGACACCTGCACGATCAGCCATCACCGGTGGTGCATATCGATTTGACTCCCGACATTTTGCAAATGTGGAGAGGAAATACTCTCAAGCTTATAGACCTTGGTCCCGACCCCAGCCGCGGCATCTTTTCGGCCCGGGCCGGCAAGAGCTATATGAAATATTTGGCTCCCGAAAGAGTCAATTCAAAACCAGACGAGCGCACCAATATGTATTCGATGGGGGCGACTCTCTTTTTCCTGATTACCGGACGCTCGCCCGTCAAGGGCGTCGAGGCGCTGCATCCGCGCTCTTATAATAAGCGCGTCAGCCATCAATTGGACGCCATTATTGCGCGATTGACGGCGGCCGACTTTAGAGATCGCTATGCCAGCATTGCCGAGTTGAAGGACTGCGCATTTATGGCGCAACTTTTCTACGGCAACAAGTAAAGCCGCATCAATACCGCTTTCACTCCACCAGATAGATCTTATTGGGCAGCTTCTCACAGTCTTCGGCGTGGCCGCCCTTAAGATCCGACCACTGATCGCCGATATTGACGATGATCTTAAAACCCATTTTCTCGACAGATTTCCTAAGCGGCACTTTCACTGCTTCTGCACCGCCTCTGTCGTCATCCTTGCGCATCAAAAGTCCATCATAGGCGACTTCGCGTTTGATCAAATTGGCAATTGTGTCAGCGCGCAAGCCTTCTCTTCGTCCTGTAATGAAGAATATGGCAAAACCTTTCTTGCGAGCCCATTGCAGAAATTCAGCGGTCCTCGGCAACAGCGGCGCGTCGGCTTTCTTAATCCAGGATTCAAAAGCCGGCCAGCTGAAATTGGGCGTTTTGGCAAAGTGCGGGCGATTGTCAATCAGCGTTTCATCCAGGTCCGAGACGATAGCCGGCTTGCCTCTGGAAGGGTCTTTCTCGTGATCGGCAAGATATTTTTTGCAAGTTGCATAGGCATCATCGATGGCCTTGTCTGTTTCTTTCTTGTATTCAGCTGTTTTGCTGAATTCGATGCCTACCTGGTTGCCGTATTCCTTTTCGTGCAAAGGCGGCGGCTTCACATCGTCTGACGGCAGCGCGCTGACCGGCATTGTCATGGCGCCGGACGCGGCCAGCGCAGCCGCAATGAAAAGCCGAGTTTTCCAATGGGAGTATGTCATCTGCAGTTTTTCCGATTGAATTGATTCAGTTGTTGGCCTTCGAGCCGATTTGTGCTCTGAGCAGGGGCTGCCGGCGCCATAACCAAGAAGAGGCAAAGGCATAAAAGGTATTTTTTGAGATGTGCATAGAGTGAACCTCCAGGTGACTGACAGGTTCTGCGCATCGGGATTGAAGAATTTGTTGCGCCAGTTTTATGCGCCGCGCATGCTGACGCCGCGCCCCATGGCATAGGTGGTGTGACCGATACAGGTCTTTTCTTTGGCCGAAGACTTGGTCACTTCAATGGTTCTTTGTTCTACGGGTGCTTCCGCTTCGGTGTCCACATAATGACCCCAGTAAGTGGCGCCTACTTTGAATTTCTTGTCTTTGGCTTCGGGCAGAAAGCGTTGCGGTTCTGCAATCGTGATCAGCAGCCCCAAAGCTACGATTCCGCCGAATATATAGAAGAAATCCATTTCTCTTACCTCGCCTACCCTGTCTGTATGGGTCTACCCATGCCTTCCCCAAAAATCAGGGGAGAAAATGCCTATGCTTTCCGCATAAGGCAAGTGCTATGGTCTTCCTCTGGTTTCTCGCCGCCTCAGGCACGCGGAAATCAAGTGGTTATAGATTAAATGAAACGCTCCAGCTTGTCCATGGGAAATGCCCCAATTTGGAGGGCGAGCAGTTAAAAAAGTGGAAATAGTGGGCGTTTTAGGGCTTTTCTGGCAAAACTTTTAGAGAAACACAGCTTCACCCGGCAGCCTTAGCGGAGTTGGCTGCAAACCGGCCGGGCGCAGGCAGGAAAGAGATGGAAATGCAGATTCGCATGCTTTTTCAAATCACCTGCACCATATCTAGTGGCTGGGTATACCTGGAACACAAAAGCAAAACGGCGCGAATTGGATCGCGCCATTTCAAAGGTTCTTTTGACTAACTAACTTACTGCTTAACCAGTTCTGCCAGTTCGCTGTACATGCCAGCTATCTGCGCGGCGACCGTCGCAGAAGAATTTTCTTCCTGCGAGTATCTTTTGAATTCTTCTGCTTTTCTCTCGAACATTCCGAGCAATCTTTGGTTGAAGTTGAGGATGTGATCATTCATGGAGCGGGCTTTCTAGATAGGCTGAGACGCGGTTGCTGCGGGTAGGGCCCCGCCGCTTGGCTGATTTGTAATAGAAGAAGCTGAATTAATTCTGTCTCAAATGGATGTCAAGCTCAATAGGCTGAGAGCAAGTTTCCATTATTTCTAAGAAAGTTTAATCAAGGCTGATATATCTTTTCGACGTCCGAAAGTGGTGGCATCGGTGGTGTTGCCGGACTGCTATGGATTTGGACCGCACCATAAATGTTTCTTTTTTACGCTGTCCTAACCTGTGTAAAGCCTTATGTAAAGCGATTCTCGGTCATGTATGAAAGTTCGGTTTTTTAGTGGTATCAAACCTGGTGATCAGGAGCGACCGACGGCACTGTGATTTTGCAGTGCAACCTCCCGCGGTATCACCTCCAAATCAAAAGTCGAGAGCTTTCACCCTCGACTCTTAGATTTTTCGGCTCGCTTGCTTAGTCGAGCAATTTTTTCTCTCTAGCGCTTTTTGCCTTTCGATGCTTTGGTGGTCTTCTTGGCAGACTTGTGAGCCGGCTTGGCAGAAGACTTGGTTTGAGCAGCGTACGGTTTTTGGCGCATATTGCCGTTGACGATATCCTTGAGCTCTTGTCCGGCTCTGAAAGCAGGAACGCGGCTGGAAGGAATGCGCAAGGGGGCAAGAGTTCTGGGGTTGCGGCCAGTTCTGGCTTGACGGTTGCGTCTTTCAAACGTACCGAAACCTACCAGCGTAACCTTTTCGCCCTTGCTGATTGCACCGGTAATGGTGTGCAGGAAGGTTGAGATAGTTTCGCTGACAATGGTCTTGGGTTGTCCGGTAAGCTCAGCAATCTCGCTGATCAGCTCAGCACGGTTCATTCGATATCCTCCTTAAATGAAAAACCCAGTTTTTGGCTTCCAAGCTGCGGATGTTATCACCCGTTAATACGTAAAACAAGACGCACTGAGGCAAAATCTTGCCAGCGCCCTAGATCGGAGCCTGCCAGGATGCCCCAAAAGCCTTGCTGGAAATAGCTTATTGAATATCAGCCCGGCGGCCATTTTTTATCTTAGATTCGATTTTTTAGATAGGGTGTCGGGTTCGGCCGTCAACAAGATAATATAAGGACAGAAGAGTTATCGATATATGGTTCACTCGCAGTTCGCTTATCAGCCTACATTGCGCCAATTGCTCAGTTCTGAGGCGTTTGCCGAAGCACAGGTATTGTGCGCTGGAGACAAAATCGACACGGCTGTCACGCAAGTGATCTCGAATCTGACTTCGCCATTTCGCTCGGGAAGCTTGCTGGTCAATAAGATCGAGGCTTTTGAAGGAAAGGAATTAAAGAACGTCACCGATCTTTCTTCTGTGGTTGTAATTAAACCGCTTTCCGATGGGGCGATTCCGCCGGCCAGGCTATCGCGCGGGCAGGGCGGCGCCGAGCCTGTTGCCAAGTTGGTTGCTGCCGCCCTTGTGCCCGTACCGAATTACGAAGCGGCCCTCAAGCAATTGCTGAAAGTCTGCCAAGAAGTGGATGTCCCATTGATAAGCCTGCCTGGTTTTGGCGACCCGGCTCAGATTGCCGACGAAGTGCGCTTTACCTTTTTGCGCCAGTTGAAATTGAACAGCACCAGGCTGCACTCTCTTTTGATGAATCTGGTCGTCGAGGAAGGTCTGGAGGGCCTGGTCGAGGAGGTTTCCAATCAGCTCAATCGCCCGCTCAGTATAGAATCTGCGCAATTTTCTTTACTGGCTTCCAAGAATATGGGTGGGACGCCTGCCAGCCAGCAGCGCAGCATGGCCGACGAAGTGTTTAAAACAGTGCGCAAATTGCTCAAGGGTGCAGACTCCAATGACGGCAGGAATTGGATTATTCCGACTTTGAAAGTGGGAAGGAGGCTGGTGGCCCCGGTCATGCTGGGAGAAAATATCGTCGGCTACATATCCTCGATGGTCAGGCCCAATGACGATATGGAAGCCATTGCCGAGCTTTTGAGACCGGCTGCCTTAGCGGCAATGATTGAGTTTCACCAGAATCGCCAGAGCGGTCCGATGTTTGCCGCCACTCAGAAAAACCTCCTCAAGGACCTGCTTCTTGGATCGTCGCTTACCGCGTCCGACCAGGAACGTTTGGAGCAGCACTATGGATATGACATGGCCGATGGCATTCTGGTCTTTGCTGCCAGTGCATTGAATGCCCAGGGGCAGCCGCTTGCCCTGGACGGGCTGCCGGAAACCAGTGGCATCATGACCGAGATAGAAGGCACGGCCACAGTTGTAATGCCGTATCTGACCAAGTCCGGCAAGACCTGGCAGCAGGTGGCCGAATCCTTGAAGAAAGAACTCAAGGAACTGGTCAGTAAGAAGCCGGGCGGCGCCGATGCTCAAATTCAAATCGGAGCCGGGCGCATGGCCGTAACCGCTCTCGACCTGGCCGACAGCTACAGAGAAGCTCGCCAAGCCTTGATTGTCGGCTCCATGATGCATGGAGACAAGGAATTCAGCATGGGCTACGGGGATCTGGGCGTAAAGCGCTTGCTCTACCTGATGATCGACCATCCTGAATTGGAGCGTTTTTGCGAAGAAATCATCGAGCCTCTGGAAAGTTATGACGAGGAATGGGAAAGTGAGCTGGTGCCCAGCTTGCGTATTTATCTGGCTGAAGGTGCCAACCTTAATTCTGCAGCTCGCGCGCTTTTCATTCACAGGCATACTTTGCGCTATCGCCTGGAACAAATTGCCGAAATTCTCAAAGTGGATATCGACTCGCAGGAAGTATTGCTAAACTTGCAGATCGCTTTTCAAATTCGAGACATGATGAGCGGCAACACAGGGAAATGAGGGGATGAGCGGCAAGGCCATCCAGGCAATTGAGATTTCCAAGCGCTTTGGCACAACCCAGGCCGTGCATACGCTTAACCTTGATGTGGAAGAAAGCGAGTTCTTCAGTCTGCTTGGCCCGTCCGGTTGCGGCAAAACCACACTGCTCAGGATGATCGCCGGCTTTGAAACGCCGACGGAGGGCAAGCTTTTTGTGGGCGGAAAGAACGTCCTCGGTGTGCCGCCCCACAAGCGGCCGGTCAACATGGTTTTCCAAAGTTACGCCCTCTTTCCCCATCTGACCGTTTTTGAAAATGTCGCTTTTGGTCTTAAATCAGGCCCAAAGATAAGAGCAGACGAAATGGCCACCCGCGTGGGCGAGGCACTGAATCTGGTGCGGCTCTCACATTTGTCCGAGCGTTTTCCGGCCCAACTTTCAGGCGGACAACAACAACGTGTCGCTCTGGCTCGGGCCATCGTCAATCGCCCCATGGTGCTGCTTTTGGACGAGCCGCTTTCGGCTCTCGATCCGCAAATTCGCGAAGAAATGCAAAGTGAACTGGCCAGGCTTCAGCGCGAACTGAATATGACTTTTGTCATGGTCACGCACGATCAGGATGAAGCTCTGGCGCTTTCCAGTCGCATTGCTGTTTTCTACAACGGCAATCTGGAGCAAGTAGGCACTCCCAGGGAAGTTTATGAGCGGCCGGCCACTCCTTTTGTGGCGCGTTTCATCGGCAATACCAATTTGATTGAAGGCATTTTGCTGTCCTCTGACAGCGCCTCGACAAGAGTAAGACTGAGCGATCAAAAAGAAGTGACTGTGAACGGAACTGTAAATGGTGCGGCAGCTGGAAGCAAAGTTTTGCTCTCAGTCAAGCCGCAAGCTCTGAAAATCACAGCGGCCGGTTCGCCCAACGGGCTTCAGTCCAAGATCATCAGCCGCAGCTACCTGGGCGCCTCTACGGAATACATTGTCAAAGCCGATCTGGGCGTCGATCTGAAAGTCTCTCACCGGACAGTTTCGTCAGCCGCCTTTGATGTCGGTCAAGATGTGATGGTTGATTTGGATTGGAATACCTGCACGATTTTGAAAGATGCCGGATCTAGAGAGCCTGCTGCCGACGCCACTGAAGTGGCGACGCCGGTTGCAGGTGAGAAAAAGGGAGACTGAAATTGAGCCTTTCCAGGCGCACATTCTTGCGCGGCATCACCGGTCTTTTAGCGGCTCCCGGCTTGGTTGGTTGCGGGCAGGGCGGAAGGCATGCGGGCGGCAATGCGGTAAACATTTACAGCTGGGCCGATTATCTTCATCCCGATACGATTCCCCAATTCGAGAAACGCACGGGCGCGCGCGTGGTCTATGACACGTTCGCGTCAAACGAATCGCTATTGGCCAAGCTGCAAGCTGGGGCGTCCGATTACGACATCGTTGTGCCCACCGGATATATGCTGCGCCATCTGGTCAAGCTCAATCTTTTGCAGGAGCTCGATCATAACAAAATTCCCAATTTGAAAAACATCATGAAGCGTTTTCAAAACCCCAGTCATGATCCGGGCTTGAAGTACTCGGTTCCTTATACCTGGGGAACAACTGGTATCGGATATAATACCGCCATTTTGCAGCGGGTGCATCCTCCCACATCCAACGAATTTGTTTTTTCTCCTTCGGCGCTTTATAAAACACCGGCCGATTGGGATGTTTTTTGGGACGAGAGCATGGCCGGCAGAATCACACTGCTGGATGATTCCAGAGAGACAATCGGCTTTGCCCTGAAAAGACGCGGCTTCTCCTATAACACTACTGACGAAGCCTTGATTCGCATGGCCACCAATGATTTAAAAGAACAAAAACCTTTGACGATGTGTTATTCGTCCGATCAAGTAATCACCCAGCTGGTGAGCGGAGATTGCTGGCTGGCACTTGTTTACAGCGGTGATGCCTATCAAGCCAGGCGGGAAAATCCGGATATTGCTTATGCTATTCCCGTCAGTGGTTGTTCGATTTGGATGGACAGTTTGTGCATTCCCAAAAGCGCTCCGCATCCGGAAAGAGCCTATGAATGGATCAACTTTATTCTCGAGCCTGAGGTCGGTGCCGCGATTGCAAACTTTACGCGCTATGCTACTCCAAACGCACTGGCAATGCCGCTTATCAAAGAGGAATTGAGAAACGACCGAGTCTTGTATCCCAATGAAAATGTGCTTGCCCGTTGCGAGCAAATCGGCGACGTCGGCAATGCCGTCTTTGCTTACGATCGCATGTGGACTGAATTGAAGTGCTCCTGAGAGCAAGTTTTTTTGAAAGAGCAGCGCAAAAAAAACAGGGCGATGACATGCATCGCCCCGATAATAATCTCAGTAGATTGGCTGATTACGAGCCTTTGCCTACCATCTTCTTGGCGCCGTTGCCCATGGCCTTCAGGCCTTGGCCCATCTTTTTGAACGGCCATACGATGGCGTTGCCAACTTTCTTGCCGGCTGTTTTGATTTTGCTGTCTTCTGCTTGAGCAGCACTAACTGTAAAACTGCAAATGGCGATCATCAGACCGACTGCCAAACTCTTCTTCATGCGATACTCCTTAACTGTTCCTGCGCGTTTGGAACGTGACTTGTCACGTTGCTCTTTATAGCACAATTAAAGGACATCGTGCCCTGTGCAAACTTCACATACTGCCACTCACAGGCTAATGTTCAGAGATTTTGCCTCGACATAACATTGCTGTTAAATTGGGCGGGAATCAAGTCCTGTCATGAAATGACGGACTGTAGCTGGCCAGAATGCGCTCTGCTTCAGAGTCCAGTTTTTCCGCACCTTGATGATCTTCTCTCAGCTGCAGCAACTCCGCATAGGCAGTCAGGGTCTGCGCAAGCAGAGGCGGATAAGCGGCTCGACGTCGGGCGGACAGGGCAAGCTTGTAAAGATTCTCTGACTCTTCAAATCTTTTCAGTCTCTGCAACAGTTTGGCCAGAGCGTGCGCCGTGGCACCGACGGAGGCATCCTGGTCGCCAAGCACGCTCTGACGCAGTGCCAGTGCCTTTTTGTAGATATGTTCCGCCTCGGCGGGCATACCCTGGGCGGCATAAAGGTCGGCAAGCAAATGCAGGCTTTCACTGACAAATGGGTGATACGGCCACAATTCCCAGGTTTCACTCAGGAGCGCATATCTAAATAATACCTGCGCGTTATCCTGCCGGCCCTGCCTGTAGTCCTGGCGAGCCAGGAAAAACAAGCTATGACCAATGTCCTGAAAGCTTTCCAGATATTCCAGCCGTGGTGCGCCCTTCATTTGGCTTTCGCATTCTGCAAAAAATCGATCGGCCTGAGCTAAGTTGCCTTGCTGTCTGTAAATGAGAGCCAGTCCCATTAAACAGAAAGCAGTATATTCATGGTCTGCCCCCAGACTACCGCGGTAAATTTCCAATGAGTCTTTGACAAGATTTTCCGCATTGGAAAAACTGCCCCAGGCAAAGTACAAACCGGCTAAATAGTTTTTCTGTGTGGCCAGATTTAGATTATTTTCCGCTGGCAAATTCGCGCAAATGGAAATCGTCCTTTTATAGACCTGTTCTGCTTCTTTGAACTTTTCCTGGATGCGGTAGAGAACGGCCAGATGATGCAGGCGTGGCACCAAAAGTGGTGACATGCTGTTTTCGTTTTTCTCGGTTATCGAGATTGCTCTCAAATAACATTCTTCCGCTTCTGAATAGCTGCCCTGACTGTGACAGGCATAGGCAATCTGATCGAGAAGGGCCACCAGCTGCGGATTGTCCTTGCCGAGGCGGGATTCCGCATCAGCCAGAGCAATCTTGCTTTCTTCTTTATCCGGTGCATGCATTTTCATTTTCCTCAATGCCACCGCATGTGAGGGCAAAAATCTTTACGTGTGTGCGACGACAAATCGGCTTCCGGATTCCAGTGTTTTCAATTCCACGATTGTCCAGCCGTTGAAAAGCTCTTTTACTTCGTCATCAGGGAAATAGCGCAGCATCATGCCTTTTCGTGATTTGTCCGTATAAACCTGAGTGCCGTCTTCCAGTTTGAAGTATTCACCGGGGCCGGTGCCTACTTTGTCGAAACAGCCGACAAAGGTTCCGCCCGGGATTACTGCTTTCTTCAGGGTTGCCATCGCCACCAGTGCCAGCGAAAGCGGCAGGTGTTCGATGATCGAATTGGCTACGACTGCGTCAAATGAGTTGGCCGGATAAGGAAGGCAACCGAGGTCGCCGACATCGAATTGAATTTGCAAATCTTCCATAGCCGCCCATTGTTTGCCCAGAGCAAGGGCATGCTCAGAGACGTCTATACCGGTGACCTGGAAGCCCTGGCGGGCAAGAAAGACGGACAGCCAGCCGCTGCCGCAGCCCAGATCAAGAACTCGCTTGGCGCCGGAGGCATTGAGCCGCTCCGGAATCCAGGGCAGATATTCCAGATCAGGCATTTTTGTATAAGGCTTGGTGCACATGCTCCAGGCCTGATGCCAGAATTCAAGATTTTCGCGGTAGACCTCAGAGGCGCGCAGTTGTCCTGCTTTTTCCAGGGCCTGTTCGATCGTGGCTTTGTCGACTGTCATGATGCGGTTTTGCAGTGTGGCTTTTCTGTAGTCAAGCTGGCGACCAACTATCTTTCGCCAGCCTGTGTGCCGATTGAAGCCGGAAGGCGCGCGCTTGCCGGCGCTTGCAATATTGATTCTCAACTTACAACCAAACAGCGAAAAAGGATCCTAGCATGTAACCTGGCAAGGCAAAGCGTTTCGGGATTCGAATGCTAAATTCCAGCAAGATTAATTGGATCCATACCTGGGTATTAGTAATATGGCGGGGTTCTAGTCTCTTTGAAGACGAATCCTATTGGCAAATGGTGGGCGACGATGGCGGAGCCTGGCGGTTCACAACTGCAAATGATGTTGGTTCAGCAAGCTGGGCCTAACGCCTTGCCGCTTAGCATCCTGGCGCCAGCTGAGTTTTTGCCTTTTATCCGTGATGTCGAGCAATTGGCCGTGTCCCAAAAGCTTGCCCCGGTTTTGGTTTATTGGTCGCGCCGCTCAGCCGCCTGGCTGCTGCCTACCGGACCCCGGTTCAAAGAGCTCATGCGCGACGCCTTTTGCGTTTCCATCTTTTCAGAAGACCGCCCGGAGCCGCCAGACGAGTGGTGTTTCTTGATTGAGAGCCGGGGCTTATGCCTGATTCTTTATGCGCAGCAAGCTTTGGAATCGCCGCAGGGCGAGAAATACCAGTGTTCGGGTTCGATGAACCCGCAAGTGGTGCGCCAGGCTTTCAACCGTCTGCTGCCGGCCTGGCAGTCTGTGGAGTTGGGAGAAAGCAACCGGCTGGAGGATGCCCGCGTCAACCTGGGTCCATGCGGCACCGCTCCCAATATTGTCGAAGACATTCGCCGCCTCTGGCCCGTAGTTAAGTCACCCATCCAGCAAAACTTGATTTTGAAGCCGACGGAGATGCCTCAGCAGCCTCCGATTATTGCCGATCACGGAAAAGTAAGCCCAATTGCCATGGAAGCAAGCGGGTTTTCGGGCTCCGGCGCAGTCGTGGCCCCACCTCGTCCCCTGCCCAGTGCTCAACAGCCTGCCGACGGCAGTGCACCGTCGACAGTGCCTGGTCTGGGCGGCGCAGGCGATGGGCAAGCGGATTTGCAGATTCAAAAAATGCAGCAGGTAAGAACGCAGCCTTTGCCCAAGCCATCGGCCTTTGAGATGCCTAAGCCTAAGCAGATCCAGGATCAGGATTATCTCAACACGGCCGAGTCCGAATTTGAAACCACAGGTGATTTGACCGATAGATTGGCCGGACAGACCGTAATTGGACCGGATGGGCAGCCTCTGCCTCCGCGCCCTTCAGCTTTGCGCGGGTTGCGTCAGACTCTTGCCGATGAGAATCAGGCTCCCCAGGAAGATGTAATCATCCCGGTTCCGGCCCAGGCCATCATCAGCGACATCATTGGTCAGCTGCGCCATTCCTCAGATCTCACCTCGATTTTGCAATACGCCATTGAAACATTGACGCAGGTGGTGCAGGCCGAAAGAGGACTGATCTGGCAGGTGGTCGGCGACCAGCTCGCCGTCACCAATGAGTTTGCTACCAGCGGTCATACTTGCTTCGTCGGCAATCAGCTCGGGTCGCAAGAGTCGACTGCCATCGTTTTGGAATTTCTCTCTCGTTTTCCGGATGAATCGGGAGCCGGCGTAATCAGCATTCCCGATACCTCTCACGATACTAATCTGCACAAAATGTCGCCCACTCTTTCTTCCCTTATCGAATTGGGAGAAGTAAGAGGAAGGCTGATGGTGCAGTTGCGCTCGCGCGGCATCTTCTCCGGATTTCTGGAATTGCAGCAGTGCAGCGGCCCGCGTGAATGGAGCCGGCATGATGCGGTAATTTTGCAAAGCGTCGCCGAAATGCTTTCGGTTGTAGTTCAACAATCTTTTGACCAAAGCAAAATCGAGATGGACGCGCGCGAAATGAAGCTGATTAACGAGATCGCCAGCTTATTTCGCGATTCTCGCGGTCAGTCTACCGAAGAGTCTCTCGTTAAGTCGGTTATGCTCGTCGCCGAGCACATGGGCTTCACGCACTCACAGATATATTTGTACGATCCCGAAGAAAATGTGCTGAAAGCACAAATCAAGGGCGGCAGCCACTCTCTGGTCGACATGAACAACAAGGACAATCCTTTTGTGGCCGTGTTTGAGTCCGGGCGAGGAAAAATAGTAAATGCCGAGTTCACCCGCAAAGGGGACAAATTCTTCGGTCACGACATGGCTCTTGTCTTGCCGCTTATTTCGGAAGGCGAGCGTCTGGGCGTCATCGGCTTGTGGCATCGACTGCCAAACAAACCACAATTCAGACCGCAGGATAGAGAACTCGGTTTGACAATTGCCGGCCACCTTTCCAACGTTATCCGCGCCGAGCAAGCAATCACGATGATTCGTGCCGAACAGGCCCGGGCTGCCTTAATCAATAAAGTATCGAGCGAAATTCGTCAGTCACTCAAAGAAGTCGACCAGATTATGGAAACTCTGGTTGAGTGCGTGCATGAATATTTTGGCTTGTCGCTCTGTGTTGTTTCTCTGTTCGACTCTCAACAGCAGGATTTCACCAAGTCCAAAACCGCCGGACTGGAGCCGCCACCGGCTAAAATCATTCAGTCTGCCGACGAGATAGGCGATCCGGCTATTGTGGAAGAAGAGCCGAGCGTTCCCAATTTCGGCGAGCAATTGTTGCTGGCCATGTTGGACGAGTTGAAACTGGAACAGCGTATCTTCCTGACGGCCGATCGCATCAAAGAAAAGCTGGAAGGCAAGTCCATTGAGATTCCGGAGCATCTCAAATCGGCCACCCTCTTTCCTCTGGTCCATGCGGGTAATTTCAAAGCTGGTCTTTGCCTGGTTTCGGCAGACAGAGAAACGCCATTTCCGGAAAAGGATATGCACATGGTCACCGACCTGGCAGACAGAGTTGCCGTAGTGGTATCGCACGCCGAACTGTTCGCACAGGTCGAGCGTCAGGCTGTTACCGACCCGATGACTTCACTGTTCAACCGCCGTTATTTCACAGAACAACTTTCCAAAGAAATCGACCGTTATCAACGATTCGGTCACCCATTCTCATACATCATCGTTGACTTGGATTACCTGAAGAAGATCAACGACTCCCTGGGTCACCATTTCGGCGACGTGGCCATCAAGCACATTGCCAACGTCATGAAGCGCAGCGTGCGCGACGTAGATACTGTCGGCAGGCACGGGGGCGAAGAATTCGTCGTGCTTTTGCCTGAAACAGCCCATGAAAATGCCCGCATGGTTGCCAATCGAATTTGTGCAGCGATCAGAGCCAAACCGGTTGAAGGGATAGGCGTGATCACGGCCTCATTGGGTCTGGCCACATTCCCGCAGGATGCTCAGGACCGCGACAAATTGCAAGAACTGGCCGACCAGGCTCTTTACCTGGCCAAACATCGCGGCAGAAATCAGGTTTGTTCCGTCATTGAAGACCTGGTGCCCAGCCAGGCCGGTGGCGAAATTGCTACTCAGCCTGCCGCTGAAGCAGCCGCACCGGCGGCGGTGCCGGCAGCAGCAGCGGCAGCGGCGGCTGCTGGTTCTGAAAAGGCCGGAACTGCGGAAACGGCTGGAACGGTGGATCTCACTCTTGCCAATGAAAAGGGAATTCTGGGCTTGATCACTCAGATTGTCAAAAGCATTGACGAAAAAGATGCTTATGGTAACGAGCGCTCTCCTCGCGCATACTCCTATGCCAACAGCATCGCTCAATCACTGAGACTGTCCAAAGAGCACGCTGAGCTGGTTTCATTGTCTGCAGCCTTCTCCAATATTGGAAAACTTTCCATACCGGAAGATGTTCTCAAAAAGAATGGACCGCTCAGCGATGAAGAAATGGTGCAAATTCGCAAGTGCCCGAGCCTGGGTGCCAAATTCCTCGAGCCGGCAAAGATGCTCTACAAACTCAGCTCCGTTATTGAAGCGTTGCACGAGCACTGGGACGGCAGTGGATATCCGAAGGGACTGAAGAGCGAAGAAATTCCCCTGGAATCACGCATCATTTCGCTTGTTGATTCCTATGTGGCTATGACCAGCGACCGCCCTTATCGCAAGAGCCTGTCCAAGCAAGAAGCCATAAAGCAGATTCAAGATGATGCCGGCAAGAAGTATGACCCTCGCCTGGTCAAATTCCTGCTTACTGTTTTGCAGAAAGAGACATAAATTCCTGACGAAGCAGGCAAAAGGGTTTCAGTGACGGCTCGGTCATTTATCTTGGCTCTGTACATATAAATAGTATTTGTATTGAAGAGGCTTGTTTGGAATGCCTTAATCTTTCCTTTAGGATCTTGACCCCCTCTTGAATACTGGCCTATAATAAATGCAGATCGACCGGAGACCGACAGCTTATCTTGATGCGGGCCACTAAAACATGACCCGATTATACTTTCACGTTAAAAGCGCGTCGGAGTTAAAGTTGATACAGGAAAGCCTCGTGTCACGAGCCAATTAGGAGCAAACCCCTCTGAGCCCGGTGGGTGAACCGGCAGAGGGGTTTGTAGCATTTTCGGTCTTGAAAAATTCCGCATGCTTACTCGGTTTTTTCGTCTTTCTTGAGAAGTTCGCGCGTGAAGGTTTCTACCCATGCTACTTCACTGTGATCGGATCTCCAGATGATTGAAAGCACTTCTTGCGTACCATCGGCATACGTCTTTCCTAAAGCTTCAAAGGTAACTGTTTGAACGCGCCCGCTCTCGTCGCGTTTGACCTGAACGTTTGGAAACCCGGAGCTGTCAGACCAGCGACCGTTATCTTCCTCAAGCTGCTTTACGACTGAATCAAGCAGATCCGGCTGATTGCGCTCAATCAAATGCAAGATCTTCTGCAACTCCAACTGCTCTTCCTTGCCGTCAAAGACCTCCAGCGCCTTGCGGCGTATCTCCAGAGATAGTCTTTCGGCTTCGTTCATGGCAGATGTCCAATCGTGATTCCCTATTCTATAACGGCTAGCACTATATATGGTGCTAAGCCAAGGCTTGCACTATTTTTCTTCTTGGATCACTCGATAGCTCGTGCAGCTTACTGCCTTCGGACGCTCTGCCTTGAGGCAGTCCCTTTCATTATTAAAGCGGCAATCATCGCAAAGGTAGCGCCCTTTGCCTACTCGCTTCCAGGCCGAATACAAGGTCAAAGAGGCGGCCGAGACGGTGACCAGGCCAACCGGCAACCAAAAGCCCAAATCCGTGTCCAATTGACCTCACCTCCTCAAGTTCTCTCGCACTTGCCTAATTAGAATACAACACGGCTCAAAACCGATAAAGCTCAGTTGAAACTCGGCACTTGCAAAGTTGCTGATACAATTACGCCGCTGGCTGTCTGCCGCCCAGTCCGGGTCTGCCACCATAGATAATACCAAGTTGCGGGCGGGGTTTAATCTCGGGCTCCCAGAATTTTCTGTGCTTCAGCACGGGCTTCCAGAGCTTCATTGACATTGCCCATATTCATTTCTGCATCGCTCAAATTGAGCAGCGCATAGGCGACGTATTTGTGATTGGATCCGAGGTGCAATTCCAGCGCTTGCCTGCCCAGATGCAGTTCTCTTGCCGCTCTTTCAAAGCGGGTTTTGGATTGCTCAAAGAGTGGTCCGGCTTGATCGAATTGCCTGTTGCGCACTTTATCCACGGCCAGGTCCCTCAGGGCCAGGCCCTTCTTCAGGCTGGCCAAGCCAAGATTGGCTCTGGCTACGGCCGTCGTCAGCGAGCCGCGACCCTCGCCTCGTTGTTCGCACATTCCGACCAGCAATTCAAAGATGTCCTCAGCTTCGACGATGTAAGTCATGACCACGCCATTGGCTATTGTGCAGCGCGGAGTCAATTGCCCTCTACAGAAAACAAGATCGTGGACCTTATCACGGCAGGGGAGACCCTGGATAGTCGATTTCTCGAAAGGAATTTGCACTTCTTTCAGAGGCCAGGGAAATTCGTTGATGCCATCGTTGTTGTCCAGAAGAAATGTTCCTACTGAGGCAAGCTGATATCCCATCGGCAGCTGGTTGATGCCGCCCCAGCGAAAGTTGATTGGTGAAGCTTCCGACAGCCTGTCTCTGGTTCTCTGCTGTTCTTGCTTGGTGTTGATATTGTGGTAATCGTCCATGATTACGCTTTTAAATGCATGAATCGCTTCTGTTTGCTTACCCAGCCGCGCGCAAATATTTCCCTCCAGGCACTTTGCAAAGGTGGAGGGTCTTTGCTGGCTGGCCGTCATGAAGACAAACACGGCATCTCTGATTTGTCGAAGGGCTTGGTGGAGAAGCTCAGGACTCTTCTTGTTTTTCAACTCATTCATTTCAAATAAGCAGGTTGCTGCCGCCAGGTGCAGATAAGCACAATCAAGAGAGTCGGACATATTGACTGCTTCAGCCATAGTGATGGCTTGCAAAAATTCCGCATAGGCGACATCGAAATCGCCTGTGTAAAGACGGTCGGTTGCGTGATAGAGATAGCTGCGAAATTCACCTGTCTGAGACTGACCGACAGCCGCTAAATTGGCTGAGATTTGCGCCATCTCCTCAGTGTCGCTGGCATCGGTGATTGGCTTAAGCCGGCGCAGCTTTTCGGCAGCAACTATCTTGTACAAAGGCTGATTGACGATAGACCACGGCATGGTGCGCTCGCTAATCTCGGGAGCGCTGCCGGGGCGGTAGAGAATGCTCATCATGATTGTATAGTGCATGGCCACAGCCAGCATTACTACGGCAATCGCTACTTTAGAGCGCCATCGCTTGCCGATCTTGTTTTGCAGATAGCGTTCGCACTTTGCTCCGGTGCGCCGCATGTATGCCAGGATTGCCGAGCCTTCTTTCCACTCCGATTGAGTTTGCTCGATAGCTTTGCGCATTTCCAGGGCCGATTGGAAACGCTGCTCAGGCGCTTTGGCCATGGCCTTAAAGATGATGTCTTCCAGTTGTTTGACAAGACGCACATCGGCTTTGACGTTGGACAAACCGGCAGGCATTTCGCTCACCTGTTTGTGCATGGTTTCCAGAGTATTGTTGCCGACCAGTGGAGGCTTTCCTGTCAGGCACTCATAGAGCAAACAGCCGACTGAATAAATGTCGGAGCGTGCATCGGTCATGTTTCCCAGACACTGCTCGGGACTCATATACAGAGGGCTGCCGAACACGTCTCCACTTTGTGTAAGTTCTTGCGCTTCCAGACCAGCCTTGGGAAGAATCTTGGCGATGCCGAAATCCACCAGCTTGACGTAGTCTGTGTTCTCTCCTACAGGAACCAGCACTATGTTGCTCGGTTTCAAATCTCTGTGCAAAACGCCGGACTCATGCGCATGTTCGAGTGCATCCAAAATTTGATCGGTGATCTTCAAGCAGCGCTCGATACTCAACTGCCCCCAGGTTCTGACGATTTCTGAAAGGGCGCGTCCTTCCAGGTAGTCCATGACGATGAAGGGCTGATTGTCTTCGGTGGAACCGAAGTCATAAACGGTGATAATGTGCTGGTGCGCCAAGTGGTGTGATGCTTGTGCTTCAGCTTGAAAGCGCCGCATCATGACGGGATTGCTGCTCAAGTGTCTGTGCAAAAGTTTGAGCGCCACTGTCTTTTTTGTGAAATTTTGCTGCGCTTTATACACGCGGCTCATGCCGCCCGAGCCTAGCAGCTCAATGACCTGGTATTTGCCCAAAAGCATCTTGCCGATTACACCATCTCTGTCGTTGTCGGCAGGAGCCGTTTGCGAATCGCCCATAAATGAGCTGAAAGTGGTGCGGTCGAGTGACTCTTCTTGCTTTTTCTTATCAGACGCATTCTTGGACTCGTGCCCTTCCCCGCCCAGAGCATTGGCGTCGGCGTTTTCACCCGAGGGGCTGTCCGGCGAGGATTTCGAGGACAAGTTCGGGTCAGTGTCCGGCTTGTTTGCAGCCCCCTTTTTAGGCAAGTCTCGATATTCCTTTTGAATGTTTGAATGGGTTGAATGAGCCAAATAATGTCTGAAAGCTTTCCCTGCGCCTTTATTAGTTATGCCCATCCGGTTCAAGGGAATGAACCGTTCGGTGGTGTGCTCAGGGGGACTCTGGCATAATTGCCATTCATTCGCTTTTGGGTAAACCATGCGCCAGTCTAAGTCTCGTTTTGCTCTCATCCATTTGCTTGCTGTTTCGCTCATATTGGCGGTCATGGCAGCAAACAGTGTTATTGCCTGCCGGGCTGCCTCTACATTAAAGCCGGGCGAATGTTGGGTAATTCACATGAGCAGTAACTTCTTAGGCAATGTTACTTTCAACATGGGTGATTCAGCTACGTCGATTTATATGGAAAAGCTGGGCATTGAAGCCTTTGGCGACGATAAGATGAAAGAGATTTTGATTCTCAATCACAGAGACAAGACTTATTTACAAGAACCAAGATCGCAATGGAAGAAAAGAGCAGCTAAGTATCAGGCTAAATCTAAAAATTCCGACGTGAAAGGCTATAAAGTATCAAAAGGCACAAAAGCGAAGATATGCGGGCTCAACTGCGTCTTTTTCGAAGTCAAAGCCATAAAGAAAGACGGCACTCTTGAGCCGCAGAACCAGAGAAAACAACTCTGGGTCTGTGAAGAGCTGGACACTGGTAAGGGTGTGGCCAAACAGTTTTCCATGGAGATTCTCAGAGTGTTTGCTCAACTGGATGAATTGCCCAGTACTCTAGGAGTGCTCGTGCGGCTCAAGGCGAACAAGAGCGGAAAGCTGGTGACAATGCTTGATACGTATAAGATAGAGAAGAGTAAAAAACTGGTCGAGCTGAAAGTCCCGAAGGGCTACCACCGGGTCAAGGATGAGGTGGCGCTGCTCTGGGGCGATGAATCCTCGACCGGCGACATGTTCGGCTCTCCGTAGAGCCTCTCACGGACTCTAGTGTGCTTTCAAAAGCCCCGGTCCTGGGGGCGGTAATTTTTGTCGGAAAAATCCAAAAAAATTTTTGCCGGCACAAACTGAGGGTGCCGGTAAAGAGCTTCTCAAGGAAATAGGATTCCGTGCCTGGAAAGGCAATGGATGTAAGCGTTTGCGGACGATGGTTTTCTCCTGAGAAGGGCAAAACCGGCGCGATTCCACAAAAACGCCACGATTCTTTCACAAAAATGCCCCGATTGTGCCACGAAAGTGTCACGAAAATTCCCAGACTCTGTCACGAAATCTCCGTAGGATGCTGGCATCAACCGACCGCTCCTTCCTCCCCCCCAGGTACTAAAAAATGACAAGACGCCAAGTAAACGCAAGAAGCAACAAAGGCACCACGATTGCTGAATCGCCGATGATCCTTCTCGTTTTGTTCATCTTCCTGGCTTTCCCTTTGATCAACCTGGGCGCCATCGGACTGCGCTCCTACTTCATCATCAATTCCTGCAAAGAAGCTGCTCACAGAGCCTCCAAGTCCTTGACTTACGAACAACAAGCTCCCGTTCAATTGGCTAACAACACCCCGGCGATTACAGTTGCAGAACAAACCGTTCAGCGCTACATCAATTCATTCAATGGCGTCAAAGTTCAATCCGTCCGCTCCGGCATCGTCACCGTCAACAACACCACCGGTATCAAAACCGGTCCGGTATACGCTCCTCTTACCGGCAACAACACCTACGGCAACGTCTATTACCTGGAAGTCGAACTGCAAGCTCAAGCTCAACCTTTGATCACTTACAACGGCGGATTGCTGGGCGATATCCCCGGACTGACCAAGCCGCTCACGATCCAAACGCATGCTCAAGAAGTATTCGAAAACCCCAAAGGTCTCTCGATGTAATTTCAAAAAGTTTTAGGAAGACGATCAACGAAGCGCAGATCTCAGGGTCTGCGCTTCGTCTTTAAGAGGTCTGGCGGCGGCGATATCTCCCAGTTCAATGAAGATGGCCGACTGATTCTCATCATTGGTGGCCAGCAAGATCTTTTCTGCTGGGCTCAAGCTGGCAATCGGCCGATCGTTGAGCAGTTCTTTTTTCAATTCTTCCATCATTACTTGCGCCACTGCCAGTTGCTCACTTCTTTTGACCGGATTGGTTTCGGCCAGGGCGCATAAGAAGTTGGCTGTGGCAATGTTTTGCTTGTCTTTGATCACGACTTCTCTGGGTGTGGAAGGATCCTTTTCATCCAGCGTTTGAATTTTATGCAATGCCAGAATCATGTCTGAATAGTTGTTGCTGTCTCGGCAAACAGTGGCAATTCTGTCCAATGTCGCAACCATTTTTTCTTTAGGCGCGGCCCCCTTATTCTCCAGCGCCACAACCTTTTGCAGCTCAATAGCAGCTTCTTTTAGTTTTTGATCCTGCCACAACAAATCGGCCAGTTCTTCACGTTTTTTTGCTTCGCTCAAATATTGAGAAGTTGTTTGGGCCGGCGTCAGCACCGTGATTTCCCGGCGTTGCTTTTCAATTTGTTCTCTCAGTCTGGCGCTGCGGCCGCCCTGTCCATTTTCTTTAGATTGACCGGAAACGAACATCGATCGCTCGATACTGGCGAGAGCGATCCAGCAAAAAATACAGGCCAAAAATAGTATTACTGCTGTTTTTGTGCTAGGCCAATATTTCATGATCTTGTCCAGTCCGCTTCTAATTCAAAATATCTCGTATCGTTGACAGTGTTCAATACAACAGTTAGATTAAAGCTCGGCGAAGGCAGGAAATTTTCCCGAATTTGTCACGCATCGCAAGTACTATAACCTGGTATCACGGAATCTCATAACCTCCTGCCGGTTCAAAGCTCATAACTTAGAAAAGCAATTTCTGCATAAGAGCACTTGCGTGACGATGACGCGATTTACTAAAACCAAAACCAATCGGGCTCTGAGCTCTCGTTCTGCGCTTGGGCAGGGCGTCATTGCGCTGAGCGCATTGATCGGTCTGATCCTGATTCCGATTATCGGCATTTTTTCTTTCGAGATTGCGCGCTATCAGGCAGGCGTACAGCAGCTGGAGGCCAATACTGATTCGGCGGCGCTGGCGGGCGCGGCAATGCTGGTTACGTCGCGTTACCAGAAGCCTACCGATCGATTGAGGCGTTTTGAAGAAGCTGAAAAAGCAGCCGAGAATGCTTTCAAGAGCACCTTTGCCAGTACGGGCGGTCAGCTCAATATCATCCTGGGCAGCACCCTGACCACAGCGGTCAATGTCGGGCGTGGTGGCAGATTGCAGGTGGGCAGCCAGGCCGGTTATTGTCAGTTTAAAGTTGAAGCGGTCAATCCGGCCAATTTGCAGGTCGTGGAGCCGGATAGCACCGATGCCAAATCAATTCGCTTCTCGGCTTTATTTACCGGCAAACCTGCTTTTGGAAGATTCTTGCAGCTCAATCAATTGGTGCCCTTATACAGTAAGTCGACAGCAGGCGTGCCGATTTTGGATGTCGTCATGTGCTTTGACATCTCAGGCTCGATGGATGATTCGACGCGCGTCTCGATGGTGAACAGAAAGTGGACGGTGCCCGAGCCGGAGCGCAGTCAGATTGAAGCGGCTTGGCTGCAATATCAGCAGGCTCGCGAACAGTTCGATGCATTTTTGCGCAGTCCGGGCTATACGAGAGCTGAATGCGATACGCGCCGCGCTAATCTAGTGGCAAAGTTTAACGACTATTTGAATTTGAGAAAAACTCTCTCCCTGGCCAAGGGGCGATTGGATTGGGCGCAAGTTCAGTATGGGACGCTTGCCGATTGCGTTTTTACTCCGCTCGAGGCCAGCGGCTCGACCGTCAATTGCTTGTTCCCTCAAAACCTCAATGTAATCAATTACACAAAACTGCGCACCAGTGCAGCCAACCCGAAGCTGCCGATGTTTAATTGCAATGAAAGATATTTCCAGGAAACAGGAGACAGAAGTGCAGTTGCTAATTCCGGCGGACTGGCGTGTGCCACCGGCGGTGGTATCCCCGTGCCGCCCAGCGCGCCCTCGAATTATGTCTGCGCCTGTCCGGATGAACCGGATGGAATGACAGACATCGTTGTCCATTGCGACAATCAAATCAATTCAAAAGCGCAACCGATTTTTGGCACGACCGGCCCCCTGCCGCTTGGTCCTGGCTCGCGATTCAGCTATACCAAGAAGCACAATCCGCACAAAGGACAAAGCTATTCATTCGACGGGCTGGGATATTTAGTAGAAGCGGCGCGCGGAAATTTGGATCCACCCCGATTTCAACAATTGCAAGACAATCTCTTCAAAAAAGCAATTGAATTGGGACAGCTGCCTTCGCAAGGACAAGCCGGATATCAGTCTGCATATATGGAACTGGCCAGCCGGTTCTGCCAGCCGGCCGCGGCCACGGTTGATGCTTTGGAAAATTTCTACCAGGCCCTCCAGGGAGCCGGATCCGATGTGCGCTTTGGATTGGTCTCTTATGAAACCTTGAGTTCGCCGCCCGGAGTGACTGAAAAGCCGATATCCGATATCGCCGTAAAAGATCCGGACGTGCCCAATTGCGCTTTCGATGTGAACAGCACATTTCCTGGTCCTTCCGGTCCATTTAAGCGGCCGATTCTTTTCATGGATCTGGCCACGCTGAAAGATCCCGATAAGGATCTAATTCCTGATCCCACCGACTCGGCAAAACCCGATCTGACCATCAACGAAGCCTTTGAGACTTATCTGGTTCCGCTAAGAGCCACCAATGTTGCCGCGTCGCTCAAGCAAGCCCTGGATATGCTGGACAAGAGCCCGCGGCGTGTTTTTGCACGCCAGATCATTGTGCTCATATCCGATGGTGTCGCCACCCGCGATATCGGCGGAAATCCATCTACTTCACTGGGATATGCTCAATCACGAGATCTGGCTAAAAAGGCCAATGAAAAAGGCATACCCATATTCACCATTGGTGTGGCCCAGAATTCTCCAGTCGAGGCGCTGCAGAGACCGTTCTTGGGCGACGAATTGACGCCGGCTCCGGAAGGTATAGCCACTCTTTCAGGCAATGGCGCCCGCTTTTTCCCGGTCAATCGCAATTCGATCCTGGCACCGGGGGGCGGTCAGGTCAATGCAATCAGCCAGGCATTCTTGCAGGTAGCACGCAGCCTTGTGCAATTAATCGAGTAAGAAATGAAATCAAGAGAAATACTGAGAAAAGCAAGTGGTGTGTCGGCAGTCGAGCTGGCCGCCAGCGCTTTCTTCTTTGTTGTCTTAACTCTGCTTGTCGTCGATATTGCCGTGCTGGTTGTTGCCAACGGTACAAACAATGAAGCCTGCCGCGATGCCGCTCGCGCGGCCGGACTGGCTCCGCCGGATAAGGCGCAGACAGCAGCCAAGGGTGCTTTGACTACGCACCAGCGCATTGACGGCATGTTCGTAAAGGATTTGAAGATTGTCGACTTCAAGTACAATGGCTTGCCGCCTCGTTATGGCAACGCCAACCCGCTCGATCCCAACAATCAACCGACCGTTTTTGTGACCACTGAAATCACAATCAAGATCCCCGCCCAGATTTTTTTCTTTGGCGCTGAATTTAAAGGAGAAGACGGATCGCTTCGTTATCGCAGCAGCTACCTCTATCCTATTTTGAATCTGCAAGCGACAGTGCCGGAAGATTCTTTCGATCCTGATCACACCTCTAATTTCAGCGGGCAGACTCCGGCTGTACCTGGTGATTGCAAGGACGACATCCCGGCTTGTTTCGATCCGTCACCCAATCCCAACCCGTCGCCGCAACCTAACCCGCAGCCGCAACCCCAGCCGCAGCCACAACCACAACCTCAACCGCAGCCCCAACCGCAGCCTCAGCCTCAGCCTCAGCCGGCTCCCGGCGGCAACAACGAAGACCCATAAGTGCTGATTTCCGTTGGCTTTGTATGGCCGGCGAGCAATTCCCGCCAACTTTCGCGTGCCGCCGGAAGTGAGGCATTGACTATGGCTGTCCGTTTGAAAATATCAATATGGGCATGCAATTCGGCTTTGACGGCATTCTTATTTTCTGCGCCGCCTTCAGCTTCGCTTTCATAAATCAAGAGCCGGGGCGGACCCAGTATGCGATCGAAAAATCTTCTTACTTGGTTCGCCCATTTTTCCAGATCTTCAGGATAAACAAAAGGAATGAATGCGGCCATCATCAGCCATTGAAAGATGGGCAGATTCATGGTCAGATCGATTGAAATATGCAGAAGCAAACCCAGGGCAATAACGATGTAACGCAAGTCCTTGAGCCAGATTAAGGTGAAAAGAGATAGTTCGACAGCTAGAGTTGCCCAGGTCAAATATTTGAGGATTTCAACATTGTCTGCAATCGGTGCAAAATAAAAGCGCCTGAAATCTTCCAGTCTTGTCGTGTAATAGAGGGCCGTCCCATTTACCCACATCTCGCCGGCCAATTTGGAAAAGAAGGCCTGGCAATATAAGAGTGTCAATTGTATTTGCATGAGACGCTGTGCCCAGGGCGCTTTTGGCTGGGGCGTTCGCGGCTCTTTGCCGCCTTTAACGTATGTTTTGATCAGGCGATCGACAGAGAGTGCATCGCCGCAATTTGATACGGCCAGATATAACGCTGAAATACGCATGATCGTGTCACCGCTGTTGAGAATCAACCAGTTGTGATGGTGGAAAGAAACCAATCCAAGAAAGAGAAGAAAGGCGCTCGCTCGTGAGAACAAGCCAATCGTCAATGAAAACGCCGATATCATCAGGATGGCAAAGGCGGCCATTATAGTAGTGTCGGTTTGCGGAAAAAGAATGAGCGGATCCAGAAGTATTTCACTAGGCCATTCGCGTGATACCGGATTTGATACCGGACTGGCCGGACCGAACCAGAAAAGCAGATCGGGGCAAAGCAGAAAACCAAACCATAGAACAATCAATCCATACACAATTCTATAAAGGGCCATAGGCATTGGCGATGCGGGTTCAAACCAGAATTTGAGCCAGCCTCGCCATAGTGTAAGCAGGCTCATTTGAGATCACCTGCTTGTACTTCGTAATTGAACAGGTTGGTTCTGAATGCATGTGGTGGCAAAGGCTCTTGCCTGCCTTTACGTGGTTCTGGAATATTTGCAGACAACATGGAAATTGTAATTGTTGTCGGCGGATTGATTTTATTGTTGTGCAGTCTGGCCAAATAACGTGCCGTATCCGGCAGGACCAGACCGAAGGTATTGTTCTTGACTCGATCTTGCGCCCACTTTCGAAATCGGTGCGCGCGCAATTGTTCTATGCCTGATTGGTTTTCCTGTCTGGGAAACTCCCACACACAGGTGTCTCCATCTCTAAAGCCGATGATGGCAAATAAGTGGTAGTTTTCCTTGCGTATCTCCGGAGAAAAAACATTCCACGCCTGCCAAAGTCCAAATGCTCCTAGAAAAGGCTGAACCGGCTGTATGAGAAGATTTCGGGGCGCCCAGGAGGGCAGAAGCATGAGGCAAAGAGAAAGAATATAGCCGGCAATGGCCAGGCTTTGCACTATCCGCCATTTGCTTGTTTTGAGCTCTGATTGTGATTCATTGATTCTCGTTTTTACTTCATCTTTTTTTGCATTTACGCAAATCGGAAAAGAGCTCGCGGGCTGCCTGGAAATGTAATCTCTAAGCGTGCCGGCATCATCAAAGCGGCCGGCGTCTTGATATAGTTGCGCTATATCTGCGATTCTAGTGAGCGAGTCGAATTTATCTGTTTCATGGATCTCGTTGCTCTCTAAATTCGCTTTGATCGGTTCTTCAAAATGAGCGTCAGTCAGTTCGTCACTCAATCAGTCATGTCCTCGACTTCCTATCTCAAGCACGCTCATTTTACTCGCACCAGCGCGCGGCGCGCCTCTGTTTTTTCGATCGCCCTTTGCTTTGTTATGGCACTCACGGGTGCCGCCGTCTCAGCCCACGATAATCCGGCATCGGCAAAGCTTCACGGCGATGCCATGAAAACCGAAAAGACAGGCAACCTTAGAGCAGCTATCGAGCTGGAGCAGCAAGCGGTGCGCTTGTCGCCCAATAATGTTCTTTATATTGGAGAACTTTCGCGATTGCTTTGGGCGGTCGGCTACATAGACAGAGCCATTCAGGACTGCCAGAAAGCATTGCAATTGATGCCCGAAAATGAAAAGTGCCGCTTCAATCTGGCTGTGATGCTCCAATCTGTGGGCGATCCGAAGATGGCCATCTTGGAATACGAGAAAGTATTGAAAGAAAACCCCGGCAATATGGCGGCCCGGCTAGGTCTTTTGCAGTCACTGGCACTGGCAGGACGCTCTCAAGAAGCTGTCAACCAGCTCAATTTGCTGACCAGGGAAGGTAAGCGCTTTCCCCTGACCATGGTCGACGTGGCTGATACAGCCATCAAAATAGACCAACCGCGTCGCGCCAAAGAGATATTGCGCGATCTGGCAGCCACTGGAAACGCCCGTGCTTTGAATCTCTTATATCTGGCCGCAGCGAATGACGCAGATGACACTCTTGCGCTTTCCGTTCAGAAAAAGGTCTTGGACAGCGCACCTAAGGATGCCAGGATTTACTTGATAGCGGCCAGATTGGCTGAGAAAACCGGCGTAATTTGGTTGCAGGAGCAGATTCTCAATCAGGCAGTTAAATCAGTTAGAAACGATGGCGACCTCTATGCCCAGCTGGCTGGTCTTTATACACGGCAATTTGCAAAAGCGAAAGCTTTGGGGGATGAAAAGACAGGGCAGGCATGGCTGAATTTGGCAGACCGGGCTCTGGCTTTTGCTGAAGAGATCCACGTTACCGCCTGGCGCTACCGCTTCGCACACGCAGGAGTCTACGCGCTGGAAGGAAAACACAAACAAGCTGCCGATTTGATCGATGAATTGGCGCGCCGGGAGCCGAAAAACGAGCTGATTGCCTATTGCCGAGGACGTCTTCGCGCCTACACCAACAATCCGGCGGCCGTGGCCAAGCGCAATTTTAAGCACCTTTTGAATGTTACGGGCGAGGGCGGCACCAGCAATGAGTCTTTCGCTCAAGCTGACGACACTATTGCCCTGTCCGCGTCGCGCGCTTATTTCGAAAAACTTGGCTGTGGTTGTCACACGGCAGTTTTGGAATTGAAGTGGAAACGCTCTGGAGGGGTGCTTTTTGCAAAGGTGGTTTCCGAGCATCCGGCCGTCGCCTTGATCGTCCATCAGTTGGGGGACTTAGAAGGCTATAAGGGGCGGATAATTTCGGTTGCGGCCACCATTAACGAACGGATTGTCAGGGTCGAAACGGAAACTGTCAGAGGCTTAGGGGCTTTGTCACTAAATGTGGCGGCACCTGAACCGCAGGCGGAGCCGCCGCTCACGGCCAGGCTCAGCCCGCCGGAGCTTGAAAAGCTTTAGGGGCGAGGGTAACGAGCCGCAAAAGGTAGGGGACGAATCCTTTCTACCCGGCTGCCCGTGTGCTATTGTGAATTCACGTCCCTTCGCTCGAGGAACCCGTCGTCAAATGACTCAGGCGTCGCCGCCGGAAGAATCTGCCGACTTGCGTATCGGAAGCCTTCTCGCTCTAAGTGGTCTCGTCCGTGCCTCTGATTTGCAAGAGGCGCTCACGATCGCCTCTCAGACACAAATGCCGGTTGGGCGCGTGTTGGTAATGTCCAACCGTCTGTCGGAAGAAGCGCTGAGAGCCGTAGTCGAAGTTCAGTCTCTGGTGAAAGATCGAGTCTTAACCCGCGAACAGGCACTTGATTGTGTTGAACAAGCGCGCAAAAGCAACAAACCGCTCATTGAAGTTCTGCACGAACAAGGCTTGCACCAGCCGCAAAGACCAACCAATCGTCTGGGCGAGCTGTTAGTCGACTGCGGGCAGATTTCTCACGAACAATTGGAGCGCGCTCTTAAGATGGGGGGCGCCACCGGCTTGCCGCTTGGACGGGTCCTGGTTCTTTTCGGCTTGATAACGGAACCTTTGGCGGCCCGCGCCCTGCAAATTCAAGATGAGATTCGCAAAGGTCAATGCACACGCAGCGAAGGGCTGATGACCTTCCGCATGGACCGCATGCGCATGCAAGGTTTGAAGAGCAAGGATAAAGAGAAGACTTACAAGATCAAACTGGGCGAATTGATGGTGGCAGCGGAAGTTCTTTCCACCTCAGATGTGGATGCCGCATTGGAAATGTCCTGGGCTAACAATAAAATGTTGGGCGAGATTCTTACCGAGCTCGATTGGATCACTCCGGAGATGCTGCTTGGTGCCCTCAAGCTTCAGCAAAAATTGTGGTCCGGCGAAATCGATCTTGAACGTGCTGTCAATGTCGTCAAAGACATGTATTCGACAGGCGTCAGCTTTGATCTTTCCTGGGGCCGCTTTGGACAAACGAGCGATCCGCTGGACAAGACGCTTACCCTTTTTGAATTCTTGAAAGTAGCCGGCTTCATGACACGACG
The DNA here is from genome assembly GCA_964531315.1 of uncultured Candidatus Obscuribacterales bacterium. Lineage (GTDB taxonomy): Bacteria > Cyanobacteriota > Vampirovibrionia > Obscuribacterales > Obscuribacteraceae > QKMZ01. Next base: position 75,603 of record CAZHEZ010000011.1, read on the forward strand.
ACGCTTGACCGAGCTGATAGAAAGTTGCATTACCAATGGTGACCTGCTCGATCGGGTTATGGATAATGCCGGCATCACCGACTACGAAGATGCGGATTTAATGCGCAAAGCGATCAAGACGGCTGTAACCGATTCTTATTTGCTCAGAGACATTCTGGCTGAGTCTGGAATTATGGAAGTGGAAGCAGTGCAAGCATCGGAAAGTCTCTGCTCGCTTGTGCAGGAAGGTGCGCTTCCTCTGGAGCGAGCCATCATGGCATTTACTTATTGCCACGACCAGCGCATTCCGGCCACCGAAGCAATCGCGCAATTGGGCTTCCCCGCGAAGTAGTGTGGCTGTTTCCCGGTTCGTTCACAGAAAAATCACCTTCTCTGTCAGATACTAGTGAGACCTTCCATTATCTGTCTTCTTTCTTGATGAGATTACGCGCATGTCTGCCGTTCTCGGTGCTATTGAAATAGCCGCTGCCCTGGAAAAGTCCGCTGCACTTGCGGGCGGCCGGACATATGAAACAGGCGTTGCCATTGCCAAATCTTCAATACGGATGGCTCGTGTTGCGGAACAGAGGGCAGCCTGGTCTATGGACGAACTTGAGATTTTGCCAAAATGGGCGCGCCTAGCCAATCAAAATGATTTCACTGCAAAAATGTCCGGAGAATCGATGGAGCATTGGCGGACTCGCGTCTTCCAGCCGGATTTGACACCGTCGAGCAAGTACGAAGTTAAAGTGCCGCATTTCTACAAACATCCATGGGGGATTGAAGTAGAAAGTCATCATGTTTCAGACATGCCGGCTCGAGTATATGAAAGCACCAAGAATTCTGTATTGCGGATCGATGGCTTGGACCTGTTTGGTGAAGGATCCGGAGCGATCGTGGACATGGGTAGGGAAAAGGTTCTAGCCACAGCTTTGCATGTTCTCGAGGAGCAAGGAAATCTCAAAAACAATATTGTCAATTTTGCCGATGGTACATTTGCGCGTGTCAAAGACTACCGCGTTGGATCCTATCCATCCAATGACGTGGCAATGCTATTTGTCGACAAAGACTTAAGTAGATATCCGGCGCTGAAATTAGGTGAGTCCAAGTCTTTGCTTCCACGGGAACGCTTGTATGTTCTCGGACACCCTTCCGGTTCTAAGACAACCACAATTAGCGCCGGCAATCTCGAAACACTCGACTACGAGACGATGATTCACCGAGGTGACTTTAAAATAG
>CAZHEZ010000012.1:0-76796 GCA_964531315.1 uncultured Candidatus Obscuribacterales bacterium
ACTTGGATGTGCAGGGACCACACAATTCGAGGGGCCCGGCGGAGCGTTTGTTGAGTTCTCTGAATTTACTTACCCACGCATCAATAGCGGATTTCTCCAGCCTTCTCTGGGAAGTGGTCGGCACAAATGCTAGCGCCATAAACTCCAACCATTGAAGCTTCATCTCCTTCTCATCTTGTGCGCTCCACAAGTGGAGGTGCGCCTTGTCTTTGAAAAATTTTTCAGTAGCAAGGCTGATCGCGCACCATAACACTTCCGCGCTCTCCGGATGCTTCCCAGCCAAAAATTGACTTGCCCTGTACGTCAAATGCGGTCTGAATTGCACCAACTTGCTTACATCCAGCGTCACCAATAGCACGTATTGAACATAAATTCTATAAAACTGATCGTCATCAACAAGCATGCAGCCGCGCTCATACGATTCCCCTTCGAATGCAGAAGGAAGAAATTTGATACCATCGCAAGCGCGCATTGTTACATCTTTCCCAGTCGGTTCCATGTGTCTGCCTCCCTCCGCCAACGAATCTACAAATGGAGCGGGCCCATATGGAAACCGCCTCATTTAACTCTGACCCGGGATTCCCATTTAATGCTTACCCAGTCTAGCGAGTATCAATTTACGGTGCAATACATCTGTTCTCCTTTAATAACCATGATTCGTCCCTTCTTTACCTCTTTTTCTTCGTAGGAATCGGGCACTCTTGAACAGACGTACTAAATCTCTCGTTCTTCAAAGGGACGATCCTGCGCTGCCGGCACTTGCTCTATGAGTTTTAGAGCATGCAAGACACGCTCCACATGGACATGTGCATTTTCGATGAACGTCTTTACACCGCCGCTTTCAGTGCCTGCGGCGGCAGTGCCAATCACAAAAACGTTTTGGACGTTTGTTTCCATAGTGTTCAAATCAAAGGCCGGTTGCGCATCAATCAGAGTGACGCCGAGTTGATCGAAAAGATCAGTTTTCTGTCGATATCCAGTCAAAAGGAGTACAAAGTCTGAATTGATAGACACGTCTTCACTTCCGATGGACGCAACGTCTCCACCAATGGACACGTCTTCACCTGTGATCGATCCAAGCACGGCACTTCTGGTAATTTCCTTCAATGCGAAATTCGAAAAGACTTGAACTTTCCCTTCTTTGGTCAAGTTTTCCAATTCTGGCATTAGCCATGGCTTGATTCGCTTTGGTCGGAAGCCCTCTTTGCGATGGCAAAGAGTTACGCTTGCACCCACATGATAAAGTCGGATTGCCGCCTCCGCCGCGGAATTTCCAGAGCCAATAATAGTTACTTTCGTCCCTGCATATCGATGCGGCTCGCCCATATAATGACTCACCCACGTGGAATTTTCTCCGGGAACATTCACATGCTGCGGAACATGCAAATTGCCGATCGCTAGAATGATTTTTTCAACTTCGATTGTTTCAATTTCGGTATATGAATTTGCACAAGTTCCGAATTCTTCCGCCTGCTCAAAAGGACCGCCCACTCCATGAGAGCTATGCGCAATCGAAACTTTAAAAGTGCCACCAGGTGTTTTCTCTATATTCACAACTCGCCTGTAGTGCTCTATAGGCAATTTGAATTGTCTGACAACATTCCTGAGGTACAGAAGATAGTCTTCCCGGAACGCTTTGCGCGTTTGCGGTTCAAACGGAATTCCAGCAATGGCAATGCGTTCTGGAGAGCTGAATATCTCCGTTCCGGGTGCATACCATTCAATCGTCGATGCAATCGAGCCCGCCTCGAGGATGCGATACGGCACCTTGTACCGCGATAACTCGACCGCCATTTCTATGCCGATTGGTCCGGCTCCGATAATTAGAATCATGACCTTCCACAAAATTTCCACCAGCGCCATTTTAGAATGTGCCGGCTAGCAATTCCAATGCCATTCATCAGTCTGGCGCAATCTCTTTTGCAGAACGGCTTCTGGACGAAGTGATGCCGAGCTGCATGCGGTATTGGATGTCGTCCCTTGACAGGGATCTAAGCTCATTCTGCAGGGCCTCGAGCCCACCCCCCGCCGGAAATGTGTCCTGATCCGCTGATGCACTGTTTGTGCGCCGCAAATAGTAGTACATGGGGGATTCCAAAAAGACGTCGGTTTTCAGACGCTCACGCAATCTCAGAGAATAGCTGTAGTCTTCCCTCCTTTCGATTGGGGGAAAACGCACACTCAATGCCAGGTCACGACGAACCGGAGTGACGTGATTCGGACAGGCAAAAAACGAATGGAGTCCTGGTCTAAAAGGATCTGGAACTTCAAACCAGGAGTCAAAGACTGCAGAGACAAAACCGTATTCCACACGAATGTCGTCGGTGGACATTAGTAAGGGAAAACCAACCGCGTCGGGAGCACTTTCAATAGCCGACAAAATCAAAGACACGTAGTTGTTTGCTACCAGATCATCATCGTCGATGAATGCAACGTAGTCTCCAGATGCCTTCCGCAATAATTCATTGCGCTTGGCTCCAGTGTTTATCTCGCCATTGTCGATGTGAGTATGAATCTCAACCCGGTCATGCTCTGCCAGCTGAGGCTGAAGGCACTGCATCAGCCTTTCGAGAAAGAGCTTGCGCCGTTGCAAGGAACAAATCAAGATAGATAGCTTTGGCAAAACCATGGCCAATAAAATAACATGGCTGCCCCAGCTTCCACATTCCGGTTTCCTGAATAAAGAGTTACAATAGCCCCTGGCCTAAACAATGTTCCCTGGCCCTGTGGAGTGTAGCAATGGAAGACGCTGCCCATACTGTGACCAACCTCACGGTGCACTTGATTTGCGAAGGCAAAGACATGGAGGCGCGCGCCGAGCTGGACAAAGATCCTGTTCCGACAGTGGAGTGGCTTTACCTTAATGCCCTGCTCAAATTTAGAGAGGTAGGCGATTGCATCCAATCTCGCAGTGCAGCAGCGGCTGCGCTCAGCGACAGCCCGATGATTGCCATAGCACTTAACGAAACTGAAGCTGCGGTTTCAGAAGAAGAAGATAAAGAAGAAAATAAAGAAGAAGGATCAGATGATGATGATGATGATGATGATGAGTCGGACTTGAACGACCTTTACGCGAGTGTTACTCAACCGGCATGGAAGAGTACAGAAGGCGCCTTGCAATGGTTATCGAAACAACTGGAAAATGAACCCCGGCTGTTTGGCGCTGCTGAGCACCCAGATGAAGTTAGGCTCAAAAAATGGCAGCGAGAATTTGAACTTGCAGATTCGAATCTTCGCAGGGAAGATTTTAAATCCACGAAACGATCATTTAAGGCGGCGCTGCGCGAAGCTGATGCTTTGAATGATGGCGGCGACATGTTTATTCTTACTGCTAGTATGCTTGGCACTTTTCTCCAAGCAACCGAAGACTCACTAGAAGAATTACAAGTCGCTTTTGATAGGAAGATTGCGTGGCTGGACAAACAAGAGCGCGAAGATATCGAAGGACTCTTCACCAGCTATTCAGAATTTGCCAAAGTTTTGATGAAGTTAGATATGCACAAAAGTGCTCAACACTGCGCCGAAATAGCCCTTACCCTGTATGAGAAATCGATAGACCAGGGCGCCGGGAAGCTGAATTTCCATGACGGCGCTGGATGCTTGTTTATGTATGCCTGCATGCTAAGTGAGCAGGAAAATTTTGCAGAAGCAGAACGCCGATTTTCCCAGTTGACTGAAATTCAGGAAGAATACCTCGGGAAAGGGCATCTTTCGCTAGTGGAAGGAATGATGGGATGGCGCTTCTGCCTGCATCAATTGAAACGACATGAAGAAGAAAAGGTCATTTACGACAGGCTTTACGCGATTGATAAACACTTCGATGCAGATGACGAATACCGCTTCGTGTGCGATGCAGCATTAGTTAAGGCGGAGTGACTGTGGAATTGCGCACCAAGCTCACAGGTAGAAATAGGAATTTTGCTCGAAACTCTGCACTGTGCGCAGCTTTCCTTTGCTGCGTGCTGTCATTGTCATCGTGTAGTGAGGCGCGAATAGTAAAATTGCCCAGTGTGCCTGCCGACTCTCAGACTGCAAAGAATGCCGAGAGCGAGGAAACCTTACTCAAAAACTTATCCGACCAACAGTCAACCTTGCCAAAGAACTCTCCGAAATTGGAAACGCCGTTGGAAAAACTCGCTTCCTTCTATGAGCTTAGAAATCGATACGATCTCGCAGAAAAGTATCTGGAGCCAATGACCGTGTGTCATGAAACCAATTGGAATTGGGAAAGATTGTCCACCGCTCTTGCTGAGCAGAAAAAATTCGATCAAGCAATTGAGGCGATGAAGCACAGCGTCGCGATGGTTGAAAGTAAAAACAAGGCTGACGACACTGCCGCCGTTTACATCCGTTATGCCAAATTGCTGGAGAAGGCAGGCCGGCAAACGGAAGCCGCTCCATACAGAGAGAAGGCGCATACTTTGGCGCCCAACGTCAAAAATTCCACCGTGCGCTGGCATTAGCCAGTCCGCTATAGATTCAATGGTCCTTTTGAATAATCGACAAACCCATCAGTCGTGCGAGGCCACTTTCGTACGCGACGATTTCATTTTATCGAACCCACTTGCTACATACCTGCCAGTCTTGCATATTACTTTTGCAACGCCTGTAATACCAAGCTTCTTCGCTGCGGCCTTCGATAAATCAATACATCGATTTCCGGAATGCGGACCTCTGTCGGTGACAATGACCTGACATTGGGCGCCATTGGACGAATTTTGAACCAGCACCGGTGTTCCGAAAGGCAGATCCGGATGAGCGCAAGTAAAAGCATTATTGTCAAAAGGTTTGCCTGATGCTGTTTTTTTGCCCTGAAACTTCTTTCCGTAAAAAGAGGCTAAGCCTCTAAAAACTCTTGAGAATTTGTTTCGTTTGACTACCGAGCTATCACTACCAGAAGCCAAACAAGGCTGCCATGTCGTTAGTAAAACGACGGCGAACAGACAACCAGAAAAGGACTTTCGATGTTTTAGCCTTTCCAAAATCAGCAATCCTCATTTTCGCTTGTGAGACAGGATTTCTGGGCATTTGTTCCAGCCAATTTTGAGCCATGTACCAGCCATGTAACACCGTCTGGTGCATAGATATGCTTGAAGGGCACCCCCGCCGTGCGATATTCGGGAAATCATCTCGATATTCGGCAGATCCGTTCGATATTCGGCAAGTCCCTTCGACTCAGCCCCTGAGGAACGCTTACCATGCCACATGCCCACGAGACCGATCGCGTCTCTGATTCTCATCGTCACGATTTTCTTCCCGACACTGGAATCATCCTTCAGCAAATTACACCGGACGACATACGCGCGTCGCACCAGCGGCAGACCGCCGAGAGGCACCGCGATGCTGAGCACCCGGCTTTGCCGCACCTGGAAATTTGCGACGCCAGACACGGAAGTCCGGTCAGTCAGATAATGGGACTGCCGTATGACCATAACGGTCATGTCACAGTCGCCAACCTGGAGCGCTCTCTCAACGATCCCAATTTCTTGCATACTTATCCATGCGCAGGTGCAGCTGCCGCCTCAATGCGCAACCATTTCGATGCCGTTGCGGCCCTACATAATGACGGTGACAACCACGATATATCTCTAAATGATGTGATTGCACTTCAGCGTTCGCGTCCGAACGATCCACTTGTTCGCAGTATGAACAACGAAATGGCTGCCGTTCATAATTATGGACAAAACGAAGGACTTTTCGACCGCGGGGGCCGCATCACACCAGATGCGGTGCGGCAGGGACACCTCGGTGATTGCACATTAATGGCTACATTTGCCTCGCTCGCCAACAGCGATCGCGGCCGTCAATTCATCAGACACATGTTCCAGCCAAATGGCGACGATTTTCGCGTCCACTTTGGAAACGGGCAAACAATAGAAACCCCTCGTCCAACTCCGCTCGAAATGGGAACTTACGGGTTTGATTCACGGCACGGGCTCTGGCCGAATGTCGGCGAACGCGCTTATGGCATGGCGCGCAGCAGTGACCTCATACAGAATGTCGTCGACTCTTTCAACGGACGCCCAAACGATCCGCTCAGGCCGCAAGCTTCAATGGATGGCCTGTCTGCCCCTGAAGTTTTCTCAAACGTGTTTGGAAATAGGGCGAATAGAGTGGAAATACCGCTGGCAAGTGTTAGCTATGAGCAACTGCACACACAGCTTGCGAGCATTTCGCCTGGCGCTCTGGCAATGGTAACGAATACCCCGCCGGGCAGTTTTCCTTCAGATAACCCGCCAGGCCATTTTCCCTTCACCATGGTAGATCGAAGTGGCGGACCCACAGCTAGAGATTATTTGCGCCCAAATCATTCATACATGTTCGACCACTATGATGCCCAGGCTCGCGAGGTCTATCTGCGCAACCCATGGCATGGCAATGAGGTGCTCCGCATGCCGTTGAAGACGTATCACGACAGTTTTCTAAACTTCGACGCTGTACTTTAGGGGGGACCATAACAGCCCTTGCAGGAGGACATGCTTAATTTAGTCGGCTGGCTAGGAAATCCCAACCAGCGCTGCTTGACATGCCGATATTGTATTCTAGTCTAGTTCTGATTTGAACTCCGCCACGTCGAGAACTAGAACTCATGGACTCAGAGACTACCCTAAACAATATCGACGAGCCGGGTCATATTTCGGCAGATCGATTTGAAGTAGGGCAAATAGTCGCCGGCAAGTATGAAATCGTATCCCTTCTAGGCAGAGGGGGGATGGGCACTGTTTATCGCGTGCGCCATATTCTTTTGAATATGGAAATGGCGCTCAAGACCTTAGATACGAAGCATCTGTCGGACGTCAGCACCTCCAGAAGATTTCAAACCGAGGCGAAAGCCGCATTCTCACTGAAACATCCAAATCTGGTGAAAGTTCACGATTTTGGAGTTTTGGAAGACGGGCACCCTTTTCTGGTTATGGATCTGGTCAAAGGAAACACCCTGCAAGCCGTCATCAAGGAGTGTGGACGCCTGTCATTGGAAGATGTCGGGGCAATTTTTGCGCAGTTGTGCTTCGGACTCGCCCACGCGCACCAACAACAAGTTGTGCATCGCGACATCAAGCCGGCCAACATCATGATTGTTGATGGCATAAGCCTTAAGAACGAAGGCAGTGTGAAGATCCTTGATTTTGGAATCGCGAAGATTGTCAATTCAGATCGCGGCGAAATGCAAACGCTCACGCAAACCGGTGAGATTTTTGGCAGCCCGTATTACATGAGTCCTGAACAGTGCTCCGGAGAATCCATCGATCAGCGCTGCGATATTTATTCTCTCGGTTGCGTCTTCTTCGAAGCACTTACCGACACGCCTCCCCTTGTTGGTTCTAACGCGCTTCGCACCATGATGTTGCATGTCAACGATGCGCCACCATCACTGAAGGAGGCCACACTCGGTGTTGAGTTTCCCGAAGCACTCGAGCAAATGGTGGCAAAAATGCTCGCGAAGCAACCGGGCGATCGGTATGCAGATATTGGTGCTGTCACGCAAGAACTTTTCAAAGTATGTGGTATCACGCAGAGCGCCCAAATCGATGAGAGGAACACCCAGACAGGCAGCGTGAGATCGACTGCCGCAGCTCGCAAAGGCAAGTCTGAAATAATTAGCCTCAATTACTTTCAGCTGGCCGGATTGATTTTAGCGACAGTATCAATTTCCGTTTTTGGCACTCTAAGTGTTGATCGCTATGTCAGCAAGAATGCACTGAACACGGGCAAAAATCAACAAAACGCACAAATTAAGGAAGGCATCAATGAGCTTCGTAGTGAACTTTTGTCATCGGGAACCGAAGAGCATTTTGCTGCTCAGAAAGCTTTCAAGGATTACCCGGAAATCAAGGCAACGCCAATCAATGCCAAAGAGAGCGAAATCAATTTTCCTCCCTATTCAATTGGGAGAATTCGATATTTTGCCTTAAATGGCAAGACCTTGAGGAAAGAAGCTAAAGGCAAACTCGTCGTTCCCGCTCACGGGCCCAGGTATTTGCATGTTAATGCCGACCAGGATGCGTTTGCGCTGACCAATGCATCTATCTATCAAAAGGTAGATCCGGCACTTTTTAGCGGTGTTTGGTTCGCTGGCCCTAACCTGGATGTTTTGTATGGTAGTTACACTAAAGCGGAGAAGAAACTTGTCGATGATGGATACGATCAATTTTTTGCGACTGCTGGAAAATGGACAAATGTCGGGGAATTTTGCATAGTCGATTTTGCCCTTACGCAATCGATAATCAATTCTATGGATAACATGAAGCTGACCTTCCTCAATCTGAATAAAATAACTGCGCCGCATGGTTCTTGGCGGAACAAGCACTTCTTTCAAACTTTGACAAACATAAGCGCAAATGGCATTGAGATGACAGAACTGCTGGAAGAGCTGAAACACAGCCCTTTATTGAGGGAGTTAATCATCTCAAGTAATCTGACGGCCCACGATATACAGCTCATAGGCAAACTGTACAGATTAGACAGGCTAATCATTTTGCAAGAAGGGCTGCCTGATTCCGTTGCGGCAGAAGTGTCAAAACTGACTAATGTCAATGACTTGAGATTCAATGCCACGACTTTCAATATAAAATCAATAACGCCATATTTCAAAAATTGGGAAAGAACTTTTCCGGTCGGAGCCGAGAGAAATCAGGCTTGTCTGCGTCGCAGACAACCATGACAAACAGTGCTCTCGTGCCTTGTTAGCGCCAGATCCATTGCATGCGATTCGGAACAAAATGTCCGCGCGCTGAGAGTTGTTCATCAAGATTTGCGTCATAAGTGATGCAGTGCTTGAGAATTTCCACGCACGGTCTGTTTGCAATAAAACCTTCTTTGTTCAATGACCAGCAGCGCAAGGCTGTTGTGCAGGATTTATCGTCAACCAGGTTAGCCGCCAAAACCTTCTTCGCCAATTGTCGCGCAGTTAGTTCTTGACCGCCAATAAGCTCATCCATAGTTTCTCTATCGACCAGCTCACCGGCAATGAGCATTTGCGCAAATGTAAGTGCATCTTGCAGTGGCATCGCCGGTGGGTCCAGTTCGCCCAACGCCTGATATATAACAACTTGCTTTGCGTGAGCATTTTTCAGCGCTTCTGCAGCGTGAAATGCTTTTATGGAGTTGCCAGAAATCATGCTTAGCAAAAGCATTGCGTTATCCAGGGTCTCATGATTTATAAAACCTTGCTCTATAAATATCTGACCAACCTGCCTGCCGCGCAGAATGTGAATCTCCATGCATTCCATCATGTCACTTTCGGAGACAAAACCGGCCATCGAAAAAAGTTCATGGAGCTTCGGACCCTGATCTGGCTCTTCCTTGTAAAGGTTGTATTGATAGAGAACCTGCTCTACAGACCACAAGGTATTTCGCACCGCGCGAATAGCACTAATAGCAGCGAATTTTCCGAGCTTCTCTTCCTGCACCAGAAGTGCACATGTCAATGCGGCTTTCATAACAATGCTGGGTACTTCTCTCTGAAACACCAGCACGCGCCCCATCTGCATGCCTGTTTCCAACGATGTATTTAACGCACGACCAATTTGCTCGATGTTGATTATTCCTGCTTCCAATAGCAAATCGGTAATTTCGTTGGAGGCGCTGGGCAGATTGCCTGTTTTCTTGTGCTCATCACCGAGGCTCGCCAGTGCTTGCTGGAAGGTCAATTGCTGGGTGGCGGCGATGCGCAGGGCCTTGATGGCAAGGTCTGTCGACAGCTCATTCTGATTGACCATGGTCTCGGCTTCCAGGGCTCTGTCCATCTTGTACTGGCTTACATGCCCGAGCATGACCAGGACCTTGTGCAGCGGAGTGCTAAGACGCGCAGAAGCAGCATATCCTTGCTCCAGGGTAGGAATGTCGATAAGACGAGCGCCTGTCAAGAGCAACGACAGGATGTCGTTATTCCGGTTTTTAGTAGTGAGCATGTAAAACTCCCATCCAGCGCAATGCCACTGGACTTAATCTGACTCAGGTTATTTCCCATATGATTCCCGCAGCTTAGAGGGCCTTACCGCCCCTTCGTAGCCGGCTAGCCCATATAAAAGTAGCCCCATTCTTATAAATTTCCGCTTCAGGGCACCCAGTCAGGCTTTTCGGGCGTCGTAAACCTCGGACTTTCACAAAAAACTCACAACTGGAGCCGGTTTCACGTTACAAAAACGAGTCATTGCCAATCAATCGACAAAACATCGACCTGTTCATCCTAAATTCCCCACGGAGATTGGTGTTTGGTCCTTGCTTTTCCGCAACAAAGCCAACTGGTTCGCCGAGTCACAAACTCGTCCGCTAAATATCTATGCTGCCCGCTTCGATCAACTCTTCGTAGACTGCAAAATACTTCCGTGCGTGTTCGCCGTAGTCAAGATCGAGAGCGGAGCCATGCGTCTGCACAACACCCCAGAGAGCATCCCGCAATGCACACAAAATTCGCATCGCGTTGAAGCTGCTCCATGTTTGCTTATCTTGCTTCCCGTAATAGCTTTCCAACATCAATCGACAAGAATCTTCCGACAAGTTGTTGGCTACGGCAAACCATCCTAAATCAAAGAGCGGGTCTCCCATTCCTGCATATTCCCAATCAATCAACCAGGCTTTCTGTCCATCAAAGATTACATTGCCACCAACAAGATCCGCATGACACAGGACCGGAACAAAGGGAGGTAGGCTGCTGTAGAGTTTTCTGGTCATGGCACTGTACTGTTCGATATCACCATCGATTGGAATGATGTGTTTTCGAATCGTGCGGATGTGCTCAGTAATAGAACGATAAGGGCTGACAAAGAAAATGCGCCCGTGCAAATCGTGCAGCGGAACATGGAGCTGTTTGAAGGCATTCACAACCGCATACAGGACATCTCTCCTATTTGCAGTTTCATCAGTGAGGCTCGCACCTTCCACAAAACTCGTCACCAAAACACCCGTGTCGCTGTAGATAAGATGGGGAGCAACTCCAATGGACTGAGCATTCTTCAGACAACTTAATTCGACTTCGCGGTCGATGCCCAAATGAGCAACGTCGCTCGGAAAACGCACGACATAAGAGCCGATGGCATCAGTAACCTTGAAGTTTTGATTGGTCAAGCCGCCGGGTAAAACGGCCACATCTGACACGTCGCGAAAGCATGGAAGGTTACTAATATTCTCTCTAACCATACTTGTGATCATTCAGAACCTCTTCAAATCGAGCTTTATTTCTCACTCTTTGTGAGCAAATAGAGTCTCAATGCGTTTGCGCACAACAACGGCGTCATCTTCCAACTTGTGTTTCTCGAGAAAGGTAGCGTACTCCTCAAGCAGCTTATGCGTGGTGTCGATAGCACCTTGCATAATGCATTTTAATTCGCAGCAGCTCGCATATAAATCTCTTGCCCGAGAGACATCGCCCTGATCAGCAGCCATGCGCGCTCGATAGTGATTGGCGATCAGCCAATATGATTCGCGAGGGTGAAGAAACGCCGATATTTTGGTCATGGCGCCATCGGTCGCTTCGATCGCTTGAGACAAATTTCCTTTTATTCGCGCCAACTCTGCCAGGCAAATCGTAGTGTGATCGCCCCAGAATGGGGGATTTATAGTACTAAATACTTTTTGCGAGGCAAGAAAATTTTCCTCTGCCAGCGCGTGGTCTTCGATTCTCAATAAAGCATGTGCATACATGTTGATAGCCTCTGCTGCCTGCTGATTGTTTTTCTCCAGCAGTGGTTGCAATTTCGAAGCTTCGGCGCTCGCGGCTTCTAAGTATTCTTTCGACTTTGCTGGACGTCCTTCATCCAATGCAGTTTCGGCTCTGTTGCTAAAAAACTTCGTCGACCAAACTGGAGTCATTTGCTCTGCGAATTCCGGCATTTGCGCGAATCTCAGGCATTCATCGTACTGCTGATTTGCTTCATCCAACTGCCCGCGACATCCCAACATTGATGCGTAATAGCGGGCATTGTCCAGCTTTTGTGCGCCTTTCGGAAATACTGCTTTGCCATGGTACAAGGAAACAATCTCTGCAACCAATGCACTGTCCTGACTGGTTAGCACTGAGCCCAGTGCAATCTTGTACATCTGCTGCGTAAGATGATTAAACACAGGGACTACATTTCGGCCATAACTCGAGCGCCCGGCATTAGTGCGAGTAAGCTCTTCCAGCAGTCTGGCCAAAAGTCCAAAGTCTTGCGCCAGGAATGAAACATCAGCATCTGGTGGCAAGGTCTGTGGAATCGAGCCGGCCAGTTTGACAATCTCCATGGTGTTGGAGCCATACAAATTCTGCATATAGCTTGAAATAAACTGCTCGAAGGTTTCGGCAGGAACGTCGTGTGCAATCAAACTAATTGCGACATTCAAACACCAGACATAAAGCGGATCGAGTGGGCCTACAATTTCGACTCCAGCCATTTTCGCACCCATTAACATGATGCCTTTTATATTCAAGAACAGGTTTCTTTTCTTGGCGTCAAGTTCAGCAACGGCGTCGGCAACTGCCGGATCAAAATTGATTTCGGGCTCGGCGAGTCGCTCTGTTTGGGTGATTCGAGAAAGCTTTACTGGGTCTTCGACCGTGAATGCCTGATTGCGCCACTTTTCAATTTGCTTCGAAAGCTCTTGAACAGCGTCTGTTATAGAGGGGCTTTGAAAAGCAAGAATCAAACCTTTGCGCAGCTCATTATCAACTTCCGGATAACGTCCGGTCTTCCGCTTTTGCTGAAGAGCGGACGCCAATATCGACTCATGCAGATAGCCGGGAAAAGATATTCCATGGCCGCTCTCAATTTCCATTCCGCATGACGTAGCATCCGAATGAGAATCAGGTGATTCTGTCGAAACAGTTCGCGGCGGTCTGGGCGGCCAGTCCAGCAAAGCGGCCACCCTTTCTGGTGCTACCCAATGCCAGGGACTGCGTGCCAATTCTGCCCAGGTAACTGTCAAATCGACTGTGGCTTTGGGCCCACTCCATGCATCTTCTGGAAAATTCCCCCCACACTTCAAACACTCAAAATGGAGGCCGATAAGATCGCCATATTCCTTCAGATTATGAGGATTTACATAAACTGTGAAAGCCTCGCACTCGATCATGTAAATCCAGCCGCAATGCGGGCATTTGACTAGATCAAACTCTTCTTCTCCACAATTGGCGCCGCCGCGAGCAAAAATTTCATCGTAATCCAGGTCATCGACGATGTCGTTTAGGTTCATTTATTGGCTGTTTCCACTGCGGGTAGTTCATTTTCCGGCAAAGCATTGAATAAGAATGATCTACCCAGTTTCAATCGGAGAACTCAGCACCGCTTCCATTATTTAGGTTAGGTTGAATAATCGCCTGCGGCCTGTCGCCTGTGGACTGTCGCCTGTGCCCTCTCGCCTACCGCTTAGTGTCTACCTGCAACCAGTCTTTGCGAATTTCGGTCGCGAGATCCCACCTGTATTGAGGGTAAGGGTTCGGCACACATCCTGGATTGGTATAAATCTGGTCGAGATTCGCGCCCGGAATTGTGGCGGCATAGCGAGAACGTCCCACAAATTCATAAGCGTTTGCCGCTCCTTGCGAGAAGTTCGGTGGCGGCGTGATTTTTCCGTCCTTCCACGCCTGAATCGCTAAGTCTATTGCGAAAGTGGAATTGTCCGTATCACTGTTTTTAATCACCTCTTCCAGTTCGTTCCAGGCCCTTTCTCGATCCACCTTCACACCGCGACCATATGCATAGGAGCAAGCCAGGTGAGTTTTAGCCTCATCGTCTCCCTGTTCAATACCTTTCTTGTAAAAGCTAGCCGCAATGGCAAGGCTTTTCTCGTGGTCTCCACCATAGCTGTTATCAAGCATACGGCCCAGCGCAATGGACGCAGCTGAGCAGCCGTGCACAGATGACAGCACATACCATTGAGCGGCAAGCTGCTGATTTACCGTCAAGCCCAGCTTGTTGAAGTCAATCCTCTGCAAAAACAATCTATCAATCCCTTCCATGTTCGGCAGATGGAACGCGTCATTGGCACAAAGCCAGCCGAGAATAAACTCCGCTCTTGCATCCCTTTTTGGTGCAAGCACAAGAGCAGCATTCTCGAAATCGCAAAGGTCAATATCAGGGTTTTCAGAGTCTATCATTCCCCTGATCATTTCTGCCGGGGTCCGCTGTCTGAGCACCTTGACACCACGATCAACTACGAAACTCGCGCTGCAACATCCACATGAATTGAAATTCGACTTTCCGTACTTGCACGCGCCAAGCTGAGGCTGCGGAGCAAAAAAATAAGCAGCAAGAGCTATGACAATACCTGTCAGCGCCATAGTGGGCATAACGCCAAAGCGCTGCCGACGCATATTTTCGAACATAGTAAAGCACTCCTGGCGCGTAAAAACCAGACAGCAAAGTTGTCCGTGCACCCTTTGGGATGGCGCGGTAGCAGTACAAAAAATTCGGTTTTCTCTCTAGTAAGTGGACTAGAAAATAAGTCCAGCCCGAGCATATTGCAGCCAGGGCTCCGCGTCAACTAGTGAAAATCCTGAGTCTTAGCTTTCTCAAAACCTTCCATTCCTTGTAGAATTGTTCGGTAACATACGGGAAATCCAAAAGTGACGCATTCTATGTCGAAATGAAGACAAACCATGGCGAGAGGAAGACACACCGTTTCGAGATGAAGACAAATCGCCTTACTCTTTCCGCCTTCAATTTGTTTGGCCTGGTCATGGCCGCGACAGTGTTCGCTCATGATGCCTGTGCAGCACCAAAAATGGTGAAAGCATTGCAGCTTCGCCAAAACCATATTTACCTGGGCAAAGTCAGGGTTTTGTTGACACCTCAAGCAATGAGGCTTGATGGGCTTGGAAAATTTCGCTTTACTGCAATTGCTCGCTCTCCAAAGTGGCAAGTGACAGCTTTTCGTATTGATGACCGAATTTCATTTACTCAGACTTTCAATGAATTTTGTGACCAGGGACTATTTTCAAACATGGTTGTTCCGCAGAAAGACGACAAGATGATCCCAGGTGGTTCAATGTTCTTGCAAAAGATTTCTGGTTTTCCGGTGCAACAGATAAGGCTCCGTTCCAGCATGCTGAAGTATCTGAAAGACACGAACCATGCGGCTCCTCAAGCAGCAGCCTTCTTTCATTCTGCATATAGAGTACCGACTGAAGGGCACATGCCGATTGAGTATGAATTGACAATGACTGGAAAAGACTGGATGACAAATTTGAGCGTTGAAGGTCAGAAGCGCGTATTTTTGGAAACGGAAAAAATTTCGCTCGATGATGTTCCATTTACTGAATTCGAGATTCCACATGGATTGGCACCTGCGAAATCAATGACGAGAATCATAGCCGGCGACGCAAAGAATGTGGAACAATCCGGTATTGATGATCTTTTTAGAACTGAGCATCATTGAATGGATGACAGTTTCTGGATTTTCAGAAGAATTTCCTCTCTTCGAGCTGACGGCGGCAGTTTCTTGATGAGAGCCTCGTAACCCTCACAGCTCCAATAATCATTGTTACTCAGACTTTCAATAACATCTTTTTCTGCGAGATCCAGCAGGCGGGACCTTTTGACGGTACAGTCATCCTTCGCGGACATACGTTCTTGAATCGAGGCCAGCGCTGCTAGTGTCGCTATTTTCAAGAAACGGACGTCTCGATACGATGAACCAGGACTCCAGTACATATCGACCATTGGAACCGGCGCTTTATCATTCTCAACAAGCTCAATATTTGGAATAATTGTCGGGTCTTCCCTCTCAGATTTATCTGGATTTACATAACTGTAAGAATGCACAGTTTGAGTTCCACTATTACAGAGCTGGTAGAAACCTTGTACAGGATTATGCGCATAATCATCGGCCGTACTGGATAGCTCTCCGTTCAAAACACTCTCCAGCACTTTTTCTGCTCCTTCCAAGTCGCCTTCATCTGCTAGCAAGTTAGCAAGAAGACCAGCTGTCTCAATGTGTTGAGCACAGCGACCGTATGGCTCTAAGAGGCTCAATGCCCTGGAGAGATAATACTTAGCTGGCTGCATACGCTGTTGCATATAGAGGACTTTGGCCAACAGTACGAAAGATTTTGCCAGTTTTTGCACTTTAGGGGCAGAATGTCCATGCTCATCTAGATCGATTCCAGTCACCTCCAGATTGCACAATTCTTCAGCCTTTGCAAATTGTTTGCGCTCAAGATAGAACTCAATTAACTCAAAACGAGAGGGCTCCGTGCCGTGCTTGAAGTCTAGTTCAAATTGCTCCTTCAAATAGCGCTCCATACGCAGGTCGTCATGCTGCACTCGGCTCAAATCTATCAAATATCTGTAAACCGTATCGGCCTCATACACTTTTTGATCAGATTTACGCAATTCTCGCAATAAGGATTCATATATTTCAAATGCCTTACTAGCATTTCCCAGATTCTCATAGCAACTCGCGCTTGCACAGGCAATATCAACTGGACTAAAAGCTTTTGATACCACAGCGGAGGAGACCACGGTTTTGGCTTGGGCGAATTTCTTCATTTCTTCGAGAACCGTGGCAAGTGCAAACTTGACAGTATTTGTTCGATCGTCAGCTTCTCCATAAAACTTGCAGCGAATCGTCAGAGCCTTTTGCAATGATTTCTCAGCGTCGCCAAACCTCCCTTTGCCATAATGAAATGCGGCTTGGTGAAAGAGGGCATTGGCGCGGTCAGGATTTAGCTCGCTGTAACCAGCAACCAATTTCTCAAATAGATCAATTGCTTCGCTTTTTCGATCTCGCAGCCAAAGGACATCTGCCAGGTCAGAGCGCGAACGTGTGCTCTCCGGTGCAAGAGGGCCAAATGCTGCTACTGATTCGGAAAGAGTTTTCTCCAAAACTCTCTGTTGTGACTTCCTATCTTTGAGTCTCTCGTAGATATCTGCAACTCTTCGCAAAATGGACAACCGTTCCATTTTGCTTGATTTATCAACCTTTCCTTTGCTCTTAGTCAAAAGAGAATTCAGCAAGGGAACTGTCTTCTGCTGTGCTCCCTGATCTATGTACAAATTGCACATAGCCAGCCTTTCGTCATCCAACATGTAACTGTTGCGGCTACCAAAAGTCTTTTCGTCCTGCTTGAGTATCGACGCAAATTTCGCTGTCGCCGCATTATGGTCACCACCGCCATAGAGGGATTGCGCGTAGCAGATGTCGAAGGTCCGATTTATGAGCTCAGGGGATACAACCGACTTATAGCGCGCATACAAATCTGCAGCTTTCGCATACTGCATTCTGTTGTAGGCACTTTCAGCATATCGCCAGAGTACTTCCGCGTACCACCATTTGTCGCGCCGCTTATCACGTTGTGCAATTGCCAGAGCCTCCTCGAAATATGGATCCGCCTGGTTATGCAAGCGCATTGTAAAAGCCAAGTCACCGAGTTGCATTAGTACTGGAATGAGACTGGGATCGCAATTGCCGAATTGAGCTCGTCGACAATCCAGACACTCCAGCAAAAACACCTTTGCCTCTGGATAATTTTCAAAGTGAATGCATGCTCTTGCCCGACGAATGAGTTCTTCAGCCATGGGGTATTTGATTTTGGGCCAGTCAGACCAGTTAATACCCGCGCATCCGTGGTGATCGAAGGTGAAATCAATACTTACATAGTCAGGAGCGCCTTTCGGTAATGGTGGTGCTGTCCCATCCAGGACAATCAACGCCGCTTTATCAAAGTCAATATAGTCAGAGGCTTCTGCTATTACGGACTCCCTGATTGCGCCGCTTTTTTCTACGTTAAAACTGCAACGGCATCGATTAAATCCGCGAACACATGGTGGAAGAAAATGGCTGTTAGCCCAGGGAGTGAAGACATCATCTAAGTATGAATCTAGTTGTTGTTGAACGGCACCTGGTATGAGGGCAAGACATTTCGCCTTTCCAAAAAGGAAGACCTCCATTCCGTGAAATGTC
The DNA here is from genome assembly GCA_964531315.1 of uncultured Candidatus Obscuribacterales bacterium. GTDB lineage: Bacteria > Cyanobacteriota > Vampirovibrionia > Obscuribacterales > Obscuribacteraceae > QKMZ01. Next base: position 17,881 of record CAZHEZ010000012.1, read on the forward strand.
TTGCACCGCCAGACCCCACCCGGGGTACAGAAGGTATTCTGCAAGAGATAGAATGACGCAATATAGCCCCATGCAAATAGAGGAATCACCAAACAAGCCATTCTGGCCGATTTGGCCACGCGGGGGGAAGGATAAGGGCCATGTGCCAAAGTACGCCGTAAGAATGGCTCCAGAAGTGCGGCAACACAAAGGCTGAAATAACAAACGGCAGCAGCGCCGATTAGCACTGCAGCATTGAAACCCAGTCCATACGTAACTAAAAACCAAGCGCAGCCAATGACGGCAAATCCGAAATAGACCGCATTAAATGCGGTGAGTAGAAAAGATTTATTCATGATGGAGAAAGATAGTAAAAGAGGTGCTGCTTTTCGTGCGGAAAAGATACCCGCACCATGATCATCACATAAACGTGTAACAGCGGTGTCACACGGCTGTTACACGGGCGCCTTCGTACGGGTTGGCAGTTTTGAAGCGCAAACTTCATGTGCCTGGGCTCTGCCTTCAACCTTTCTCAACCTTCAGCCCGGCGATACTTCTAAATTGATTAAAAGCGTCGTTTCATGCGAAAAACGCTCGGAGTCCTTGGTCCGCGAGCGTCTACAGCATTTAATATTGGCGGCAAAAACGCAGAAAAAAGACCTCAAAGGCAACAGCAGATAGTTTTTGCTGTCACAAGACGCTCCAACCGGTACTTCCTCAAAAAACCGCTATGCTTGGACAGGTAGTTATTTCTGGGAGTTAAAATCAAAATGTTTCGCATCGCAGTTGTGTTAGCACTTCTTGCTGGAGTTGCATGCGGCATCTTTTACCTCTGGTCTTCGACGCCGGAATATTCGATAGGCCAGGTCAAAGATGCGGTTAAGGCTCATGACAAAGCGAAATTCGACAAATTTGTCGATGCCGACCAGTTTGCCGATGGAATGGTGGACGACATGCTGACCAAACCCGTCAAAGAAGCGATGGGCGGAGGCATGCTCGGTCGCTGGATAGTCGCCGGAATGTCGGGGATTTTCAAGCCGCGCTTCGTGGCCCGCATAAAAGGCGACTTGTACGACTTAGTCGAGAGAGGAAGCATCAACCAACCTGATGAAACTGACATTGATCCCGAGATGTCGCTCGGTGCTGTCGACCGTCAGCTTTGCTTGAGCCGAAATGACTTCAAAAAACTAGAGAACGTCAAGAGTGATGGCAAGATTGCCACTCTCACGGTTGTGCTGCACAATAAAGAGCACGATAAGGACTTCAAACTGGACTTGCAAATGCAAAAGATGGACAGCTATTGGCGCGTCACCAGAATGCTCAATTTCCCCGAGTTCGTATCGCAATTGATTGACGTGGAAAGCTCTCACCAAAGTGAGCGAACTGGAAAACAGCCTCTGCGGCGGATATAAGGATATATGGCAGATCAAATATCTGATCAAAGCACTACAAACCTCTGCTTCGACATTGCCGGTGGTACCGAGCGTGGTACTTCTCACCAGGCCAATCAGGACACTTTTTTCATCAGTGACGACCAGCGCCTGTTGATTGTTACGGACGGCTATTCGCGCAGCGACAAAACATCGGGTGCCGAGGCGGGCCGCCTTGCCATCGAATCAATCGCAAAGCAGTGGGACAGTCATAGAGCGGAGCTTTTGCACAGCGCGGAGATTCAGGAGTGGCTGCAGTCGTCCATTCAAATTGCCAATAAAATTCTCTATGCAGAGTTGATGGCGAAAGACATCAACGCATTTTGTGCTACCACAGTTGCAGTCGTTTCCGATCACGGCAGCGTGCAAATTGCTCATGTGGGAGACGTGCGCGCCTATGCACTAAAGCATGGCGAACTGAAAGCACTCACAGAGGAGCACACTTTTATGAATCTTATGAAAAAGGAGGACCCGGACAAGTTCAAAATGATAACCGAGCAAAAAGCAAATATTTGCTATGTACCGCATCTCATGAAGGCAGTCGGGTTTAGCGAAGAGACAACCGCCGACATAACGACAGTCGATTTAGTGGCTGGTGACTGGTTGCTTCTTTGCACCAACGGTCTCTTCGATTATGTTTCAGATCAGTCGATTGCACAGACTCTATCAGCATGCAGCTGCGCAGAGGAAGCGTGCAAGATTCTTCTCCAAGCGGCAAAAGAAGCCGGTGCGCATGACGACGTGGCTTTAGTCGCTGCGCGTTGTGCCTGAACTATCACTTCAATTTCTGGGGCGCGGCAAACGTGGAAGACGCAAGCAAGAATATCGAAATTGAATTCGATGATGAAGAAGAGATCCTGCCGGAGAAAACGGTTCGCTGCAAAAATTGCGAACACGAAATCACCAAACCTTCTTTAGCCATCGAACCGCATGAACACACGTTTCGTAATCCATTTGGCATCTCATTTCACATTGCTTGTTACAGCGACGCTCCCGGGGCAATGGATCTCGGCACTCCGACAACGGAAGCAACTTGGTTTCCAAACTATGCCTGGTCGATGGCACTTTGCGGTCAATGCAAATCCCACCTCGGTTGGTGGTTTCACGGGGCGGACCGCTTTGCCGGACTGATTGTGCCGCGATTGCTGCGTGAATCTTAGGGGCAGCCACAAACGAGTAACTTGGGAATAGACTCAGCGCAACATATAATTGAGAACAAGGAATTTTTAGAGCTAATGGTAGACAAAAACGAATTCAAGGACGAAACGGATACGAAACCAAAGCTGGTGGCGCCCGATGATCTCACTTGCGAACCGGAATCGGCAGCATGGGGCAAACCCGATGCAGAGAAGGCACAGCAAAATGCGGCGACTATTGAAAAGCAGAATGCGGTCACCAACGAAAAGCGGAATGTGTCCACTAATGAAAAGCAGCTTGCAGCAATTGACAAAGATCAGATTGCAACCCCTGATGAGGAGCAACTGAGAGAGCGCTGCCGGCGTGCACTCACTGCTCCATTGAATCGATTCACTCAGCGCGCAACCGCATCTCTGATCGAACATTCTGAAGAAGTCAGCGCCGGAGTGGGGTTGGGAATCGCACCTCTCCTTATAATTACCACGCTGGTTATGGTTGTAACTGTGGTGGCACGTGAGTGGGGCGGCACCTTCCACGCGGGCGACCTGCGAAGCCTTTGGAGCATGTTTTTGCCTATGCTCGGAATGATCGGACTTTGCCTGGGCGCTATTAGCCTGCTTGGGCGCTGGTTCTGGCTTAATGGCTATTATCGGATGGCAGGTTTGTGTTTTTACATGGGCTCAACTCCTGCAAAGTTTTTGCCCCACGGTTTTCTTAACTCGCATCTCGCCAGACGCTCCCTATGCGCTTTGTACCTGGCTAAGGGTCTTCCTCTTAAAGCTCAGGGAGTTTCAACTTCATTCAGTCGGGCGATCTTGACTCCGGAAGGCACAGCATTGTCTGATGCGCTAGAAGCAGAAGCTGCAGCCAAAGCAGGCCAAACGAAGTTCGCCTGCGAATACGTCAGTAGCGCGCTGGACGGGTTGGAGCACCTTGGTGTAGAACCATATATCAAAGCGCGGCTTGGAAGGGAGTTATTTAGACACGTCGGAAACAGTTACCTCACTCGAGGAGAGTATGAAAACGCGCGTGAATTCTATCTGCGAGCCCTGCAAGCGACAGTGGAAGCAGACCAGATTGAACATATTTCGCTGATTTCCGCTGTTATCAATTTAGCCAGAGCCTCAATAGCTACAGGACGTTTAGAACAGGCGCAAAGCTGGCTGGAGATCGTCTCAGACGATCAGAAACTATCCATGAAAGTGCCGGTTGCATTGAAAGGTGAGTTGTTGATTGCTCGCGCAGAATCACTATTTGCCGCCGGCGAAAAAGAGAATGGCGAGTCGCTTCTCAAGCTTGCCGATGAGGAATTCAGGCGACATAAAGTTTATCCCGATCTGGGCAGCACAGCACATCTATTAGGCAAATATAGCGCTGAGCGTGGGGAGAATGCAGAGGCGGAAGCTTTCTTGCAGCGTTCTCTCAAAGTACAGATGCGTGCGCTACCTGAAGATCATCCTTCCATAATCTCAACGAGACGAGAATTAGTAGATGTCCTGAAAAAATTGGGCAAAACAAATGCTGCTGCCGAGATGTCCGTTGATGCAGAGATGCATGCGGATGGTGAGAAGCATGCAGATGACGAAAAGCAGCAGCTAGCAACTTCCGCGGCAATTGATGTTCGTGAAAGAGATCAACTGGCGGCTAGCAGAAAAATTAGAGTGCGGGCTCGGAACAGACAAACCTGGATACTTTCGGGAATGATGGTTTATGGTCTGTGGCAGCTGATAAGCAGTGGGATTCGGGCAGCCGATCCATTCGGCTGGGCTATGTGCGCCACTTGGATAGCTTTAGCGGCCGTGCTTCTCTATTTTCGCCAGCGCTGGTTGAGGCAACAGGCATCACTTAAGGAGGCATCCACGCAACAGAAGTCAGTCGTAAGCACCGTATCTTTCAAGAGAAATACCAGACCAGACAATATGGGGCTAGCGCTGCTTGCCGTGTTGGGAGAACCATTCAATCGCGAGTGCATTGTGCAGAAAGATTTCGATTTAGTCGCAACGAATCTTTCCTATTATGCCCGTCCGCATCAACTCAATGTATTCATGGCTGGCGAGTCCCCAGTATCTATCGAAGTTCCCGACGGGATTGTTCAGCTGGCGCCGGACAAGAGTATTAAAGAAGTACATGATGAGCAATCAGCCGTCACATCCCGTACTCTGCTGATTTTCTGTACTATTTTCGTGTCTTTTTTTGGATTGGTGATCTGGGCATGCACTGCTATCGATCGTGAAAAATTGCCAGAAGGGCTGACTGCTTTCGAGTATTACCGTTTTGGTGCGCATGAGATTGAGTCAGATTGGAGTGGGAAGCCCCTTTTTTATCACCTTGAAAAAGCGAAGAGCTCTCTCAAACGCGCCATTGAGCTGGACAAAAATGGCATTATAGGTAAGCTGGCTTCCAGTTGTGAAAATGCGGAGTTGCCGCGAACGATCCCCAAGCGCGATGTAATGTCGCTGTATGAGGACGGTGTGGGTGGACGACTCAGCGACGACGAGGCGATCCAGCGCTTGCGGACATGCATAAGGTTGGCACCCGATTTTGATTGGGCATACTGCTCATTGGCAGAGAACATGATCGCTCAAAATAAACTGCAAGAAGCAGAAAGCCTTCTGACTAGCGCAGCCAAAATCAATCCTAATTCCAACATTTATCTTCTCACTCGGGCCAAGCTCTGCCGCAAAACTGGCAATCCCAAGGAAGCAATAACACTGATCAAAAAAGCTGTAGAAAATGATCCGCTTCTGCTTTCGACTCACCGAGCGCTAATTGAAGCAACACTAGGAATATGATCTTTTACTGAAAGAGAAATTAGTTGAGGCGAGAGGCAAACATCTAAACGCGAGATTCTGTTTCCTCATAAGCAATTCCAAATTGAGGAGAAATACATACGGTATGCTTATGCATTGAAATCCAACGCGGGGCGCATCCACCAGAAGAGCATATGGTGCAGAAATGCACCTTCCACCCACGGTCATTGGTTCTCTCTATTGTGGGCTTCTCGACTGGACATTCGTTTTCGAAACCGTCCTTCGGCGCAACGAGAAAACGACCATAGTATATTTTTCCTGGCACAAGTGTCCGAATCAAAAACCAGGCAAACTCAGTTGGATCAACTTGATCCAGTGCAGTTGCTTCGGTGCGCAGGAGAGCAGTGACATCTTTCTCGGCTCCAGCTCCGTCCATATGTACCAATCGTCTTCCATCATAGGCAAAAGTGCCACACCTTGTTCTACTTAACCCACCGCCAGTAGGTTTCAAGGTACCGGAAAGGGTGGCGAGCGTGAACAGAAGGTGCTTTCTCAGAAACTTTGGCTGGATTATTGCCGGCTCTGAAAACTCATGGTTCAAAGACTCCTGGATAAAACTTTTGCTTGGAACCGCAGGAAGATCTGAGCCCGCTGGTGGCTCAGTCTCGAATCTGACAATAGCGATACCATCCTGGTACAAAGAATCTAATGCCTCGCTAGCAGCCGCCTTGACTATCGAACTGGGGTCGTGACACGTAGCGTTGATTAGAGCACGCTGCAGTTCCGCGTCGCGGTGCCCCATGGATGGTGCCGCCAGCCGGCCCCAGGCTTTAACTGCGGACAACCTTACTTTCTCGTCTTCGCTATTAAGAAGAGAATCCAGTTGTGCAGCAGCTTTTCTGTCGCTGCTAGCAATTCTCAAAATTGCAGCTGCACATGTGGCTTGGACTTGAGCTTCTGCTTGTGACATTGCGTTATCGGTGTGAGACATTGCGTTTTCGGTGCGAGACATCAGTTTGTCGGAATTCAATATTAGTTTGTCAGTAATCGCATTAACAATCGACGACCCGTATTCGTTGTGAAAGTCATCGAGAAGCTTCTTGCCTAACAGATCAGGGGAGGTGGACGGAACATACTGAGAAAGATATTCACAGACAGCTGGCATTACCGATGGTCCCAGGCGGATCAGCACGCGGTGCGCATTCTCCCCTTCTTGTGAACCACCGGACTTGAGAGTTTCAATCAATGCCGGCACGTCGGATGCCTCTAAATTTAGTGGCTCATCCATGATAAGAGTTCCTTTTGTATCTGTCTTTTATTTGGACAACAATTTTTTCTTGAGTGTATCTATCTCTTCTTGCAGTCGCTGCATCTCGGACTTTTGCGATTCTGCAACGTGTCGCTCAGCTTCTTGGACAGCCAGTTTCCAGATGTCGTGGAAAGCATTCATCAGCGACTCCGGCGGCTCATAGCTTTCTGCAGCCTTCGACGCTAACTGACCGTGACGCAGCTCATCGCCTGCTGCGGACATCGGTGCCGGCCGACTTTGAGTTTCCCATTCGTACAAGTGCTTATAAATGGTTGTAAGACTTCCTCCACCCAGCAGTGTTAGCACCTGGAGAGCAGTGACTGGCTTACCCATGATCTTCAATCGGTTGGCAGCATCAAATACTTCTTGCTTAGTGACGCCAGGTCTTCTAGTCATGCGCTGCCCTCGATATCACTCACACTATTATTATTATCATTATTACTTCTACATTGTCAAGCTCAGGCGATGCTTCCACAGAACGCCCTGGGCTGCGCCAAATACAGCATGAATACAACTGCCCAGGAGGCGACAGCACAGAAAGCATATATAAAGGAACGCTTCTTGACAGCGGGTAGTGGGTAGTATACACTACACATATGAGCGAGTTTGGAACCTACATTCGAGACAGGCGGCTAGAACGACAGACACTGTATCCAGATCGTTTTTCGATTCGTCGCCTGGCTAAAGCAATCGATATCGAGCCATCCTACTTGAGCAAAATAGAGCGCGGTCAACAACCACCACCCGGTGAAGAGACCATCATCGCTCTGGCAAAAGAATTGGATGAAAATCCTGATGTCTTGCTGGCTCTTGCGGGTAAAGTATCGAAAGAATTGCAAGAGATTATCCGCAAGAGACCCAAATTGTTCGCTGAGCTAATCAGGCAGATGCAAGACATGCCGGAACACGCTGTTCTTAGACTCGTTCGCGAAGTTCGCGACGGCAATTGGTGAGGTTGAATAAATGATTGAGCTACAACGCGATCGATTGATATTTTCATTTCCCGAGATTCACAAGGAAGCATCAATAGCAATTTCATTGCAGCGAACATTGCGCGTGCCGGACGATGGATTCAAATACGCTCTACCGCCCGGGCTGGGGGATTTCCCGATCAAGCACGTGGATGATTTTGCGCAACGCGTGCCAAAAAAGTGGATCGAACACGGTGGCGTGATGCTGCCGATGTATCAGTCCGAAGCCATGTGGCTGAATTTTTCTTCGTCCTCTCTTAATGGTCGCAGCTATCCTTTTGCCATCCGGGTTTTGACAGGAAAGATTGATGCAATATCTGGAGAACCCTATCAGTCAGGACTTCACCGAAATCCGCAAAATTATATTGTCTCGCCTGGGCAACTTTGGCTGGACGGATATTGCGTAGGAAAAGGAGTGGTGCGGCAATTCGTGGCTATGCCACTTGGAGAAGGCTACACTGCCGAAGAACAAATAACGGGAAGTGATGAGCACGGCGGTGTGCAAATCGTTGTCTATCCAATGAAAAAGGAAGTATTCGAAAAGCGCTTCCCAAAACGCGATCATTCGGTGATGGCGCGCAGATCCCTGGGAGCAGCTCCGTGCCCTGATTTTGAAATGGGCATCGCACCTGGTGGGCAGATTGATCAGCAAATATTTGCCGATCCTTTTAATCCGGACGATTGGGACGAAGCCTCGAGCCGATGCTTTGTGCATATAGTCAATTCGAAGGTTTGGCGGCAAATCACTTTGAAGCGGCCGCCAATGAAACCACCGACAGCCAAAGAATATACAAAGGCGGGGCTACCGTGGTTCGACTATTACGACGATCAATTGAGCGAATTAGAAGGCACAGAACCACTAGAGCGGCTGCTTTCAGCCAACACACTAAAACGGCTCTGGACTGGAAAGCAATTGAAAGGAAATGAATCGTGCGATCCCAAGGTCGTGATTTCGATTCGCAAGGGGCTGAGGAAAGATCAAGTGCGCGAATCGGATCTGTAGTTCGTTTCACTTGGAATTGGCCCTGTGCACCTTGGCTCGATTCAAATAGCTGGTTGCGTTGACAGTGTCATTTTGACTTTGAAAAAACCTGCCGATACCTTCCAATGTACGCGCTGAGGCTCTGTCGTCGCACCACTTTTCCTTGCTAGATACCGCGCGGTCTAATAATTTCATTCCTTCCGCTTTTTTCCCTTCCATGTACAAACACTGTCCAAGGTTTATCAAAGCTGTACTAAGCTCTGGAGAACCGGGCCATTCCTCCTTCTGTTTCAAGGCAAATGAGCGCTGATATAAAGGCATGGCCTCACTGAATTTTCTCTGCCACCAAAAAATACTGCTGAGACCACCAATGTATAAAGTTAGACTCGTATGGTTTGGTCCATAAATTTTCTCTGCGTTCTTCAATGCTCTTCGGTAATACTGTTCCGCTTCCAAAGGGCGATTGTCGTAAGTGCAGTTTTCTCCAAGAAAATAAAGCGTTCGAGAAACATAGTCACCGGGGGGATCGAATAGTTCTGCTTGCTTAAGGGCCTGGCTCAGCAGTTGTTCTGCTTTTTTATGTTTTCCGTCGCGAGTAGCATCTCTGCCCTTTTCGCTGGTCAGTCGCCATCGCTTTACAGCTTCATCTGTTCCTTTCGGCTCAGGACGCTTTTTATCTTCTTTGACTTCAGCCAGAAACTCACTCATGTTTTGGGCATCAGAATTGCGTTGCATTTTGTTCAGCAACCGTGCATAAGCTTCCTTTGTTGCAATAGCTTCATCGCTATCAGCGCGCTCATTTATCATCAACAGGCGTTGATAGATATCTTCAGCTTGGCTGTACTTTTTTTGAAGTACATAGCATTCAGCCAATTTGCTCAGCATCGGCTCCAGCGCTCTGGTTCCGTACCACGGATGATAATATTTGGAACTCTTCATCAGTGATTCTTTGTGCGATAGTTTTTGTTGACAGAGCGCTTCTGCCCGCGCGACATCACCAAGATTTATGTAGCCATCAACCAGCGCCACGAAGGATTCTTTGAAAATGTTATCTCCACAGTAAATACAATCACCGTCGAGGTAGGTTTTCTCTCCAAAAGCAAGAAGCCACTGCCAATGAGGTTCTGCCCTCTTGTACTCTCTGCCTTTTTGATAAAGGCGCGCCAACGTTTCATGCAGACTTTGAGGAGATCCACCATTCTTTACCGGAAACAAACTCTCAAAGAGCGGTGGTGTCTTATCATCCATTTTATGATCTTGGTAAAACTTGATCAGCAATTGTGTGCGCGTAGCAATGGTGTTTTGGTCTCCATTCTGTTGCGCGACTTGTTGTGCCCTCTTGAGCATCTTCTCAGCCAGAGAGAGATCGTTTTGCCATAAATATATTTCACACAGACGGTCCAAGAATGCTATTTGGTACAAATTATCAGCACCATAGCTCTGACATTGATGCGCAATTTCTTGCTTGCATTTGAGCTCAAGGATAAAGAATTTTCCTTTCGCTTTGTAGTATCTCCGAACTTCCTGGTCCCACGACGTGCCGCACGTACCTGGCATGATTTGCGGGGGAGGATCCGCTTTCATTGCTGCATTAAGCGCTTGGGAATAGAGAGCGTAAGCCTCTTCAAATTTATTGGACTCAAAAGCGCGATCGCCTGCTTGGATGCTATTCGACCACGATGTGGATTCATTTACGGACATCTTAGTATCTTGCGCCATTGCCGGACTTACTTGATCAATACTGAATGCAGCCAACAGCAACAGGCTAAGGCTGGTTAGTCTATCCATTTTCATCGAGTTTTCCCCCTGAATCCATTCTATTGAGTAATGGCTCTTTTACGATGGGAAAAACCCTGATCGCCTTATTCCATATCTATACAAGGATAAAAACGAGGAGCCGTTCTGGAACTATCGCTCCTTTCCGGCTCCTCGAATTTACTCAGGTGTCAGTAGTGTTTCTGCTGTTACTTCTGTTTCTTTTCTTTGTGTTTCTTACTGCTGCCTTCAGCGTACATGGCTTCATCTCTAGTCGGAGTTTCAACTCCTTTCTTGTAGAGGCGTTTTCCGGCTACCCATGTTTCATCAACAGCGCGATCGTCGCCCACAGCCATGACGCCAAACAGCAGCTGGGCTGCTTGATCGATGTTTTGCGGCGCTTTGTCACCACAAATCAATGACTGGTGCCACTTGGTCGCCATAGGTCCGCCGTTCCAATCGAGAACAACGAAGTCAGCCTCTTTGCCGGGGTTGAAGTTGCCGATCTTATCGTCGAGGTAGAGACCACGTGCTCCACCAAGAGTAATCGAGTAGAAGGCACGCATCGCATTCAGTTTGTTGCGCTCGGCTTCTGCTTCATTGTGCCATTTTGGATCAACACTGCCATCAAGCATGGTGTTATTGCACATGCCGACTTTGTAGGCCTGGTTGAGTACGTTGATCATGGAGAAGGTGTTTCCTCCACCCATGTCAGACCCGAATGTCAGCCGAACGCGTTGTCCTGGCTCGGTAGCTTTGCCGAGACGGAACAAGCCGCTGCCCAGGAAGGTGTTGGAGTTGGGGCAGAAAGAGACTGACGCACCGGCTTTGTACAGGCGCTCGAATTCATTGTCCGAGAGCCAAACACCATGTCCGGCGGTGAATTTCGGTCCGACCAAGCCGTATTTTTCATAGCAGCCGAGATAGTCTTTGCAATGATGCTCCTCTGCTGCGTTTCTTGTTTCCGTGGGGTTTTCGGAAACGTGTGTATTGATCCAGCAATCCGGATATTCTTTGTGCAGCTTGCCGCACATTGACAACAGCTCGTCAGAGTCACCATAGGCAAAGCGCGGCGTGATCGCATAAAGATTGCGACCTTTACCGTGATATTTTTCAATCAGTCTCTTGCTTGCGTCATAAAAGGACTGCGGGGGCGTAATCATGCCTTCAGGCGCATTACGGTCCAATCCTGCGATGCCAACGATAACCCGCATGTTGCGCTTGCTGGCTTCTTGGAAATATTGGTCAACCGCAGATTCGCTGGATGTTCCATAGTCTTGAACGGTGGTGGTGCCGTTAGCGAGAAGATTATCGAAGAAGTGCGTGAGACCTTCCTTGGCATAAGCAGCATCTCTGTACTTCATTTCTTCCGGGAAGATCCACTCTTGCAACCAGGGCAGAAGCTGCTCGCCATATGCTCCCAAAACACGAGTCTGAGGAAAGTGAATGTGCCCATCCACAAAACCAGGCACAACAATACGGTTTGTATAGCTGTTGACTTTCAATCCTGGATATTTGGCCGAAAGATCCGCATATGAGCCACGATCTTTAACCTTGCCGTCGCTAATGACGAGCAATCCGTCCGGGATAAACCTGGCGGCCTCGTCTCCGCGAACGACGCCAGGTCCTTTAGACCAGGGATCATCAACAAAATCGAGTATCCCGGCTCTGATTCCGATTGTTTCACTATCCCCGCTTGCTGCAGTTGCCGGAAGTGATCCCGATAGGGCACAAGTAAGCGCGAGCGCAGCAACACACGCGTTCTTGATCAAGGTTTCAAAGGTCATGTAAAAAGCTCCTTTTACCAGATTGTCCTGGAGGACATTGAGTGTATCTCACCTCAATTGCAAAGCCGGTGTAATCGCTCATTAAATCAGCAAGTTGAGCAATCCTGTAAGTAGTCAATGTTAGGAAGGCAACACTCTTGTTTGCCCAAAACGGGATTTTTCCAAAAATCAGGAGCAAGCAAGCCAGCCAGCAAGCAAGCTAGCAATAGCAGCACATCAATTGGCGCCACTACTTCAATCCCGCCAGGCACTCTGCGTATGATTCTTTTACATTTGCGACCTGCGGATGCTTCGCACCAAGTGATTTCTCCAATATGGTGATCGCCTGAGACAGTGCCGGTTTTGCTTCTTTGAACTTGTGACTTTCAACCAGTATCATGCCCTGCTGCGCAAGCGCATATCCGTAGTCTAAATTGTCTTCTCCCGATACCTCTTTCGCTTCGTTGACGGCTTTTGATGCGTACTCTTCCGCTTGAGGAAGATTCTTCGAAGCCTTGTAAGACATTGCAATGTTTCCCAAGCAAGCGATGTGCAGCCCACTTAGCGACTCGTCGGCGGCTGAGTGATCGAGTGCGCGTTGATACATGCGAATGGCTTGTTCGTGCTTCTCCGATTTTTCCAGCAACAAACCCATATTGTTCTCCAACTTAGCTTGCGTGCTCGCATCCGGATGCGGCATCTTGCCGATCTGATCGAGGCAGCGCATATAACATGCGAATGACTCCTGGTATTGCCCAGCATCCGAAAGAAGCAACGCTAAATTCGCTAGCGCTGCAACCGATATCTCTAAATTGCCTTTCTTGTCAGCAATGTCAATCGCCTTTTCCAGCAAAGGTACGGCTTTAGCGCTCTGCCCAATTTCGCGGTAACACTCTCCAAGTTCGGTGAGCGCCTCAGCCTCGTCAACAGAACCAGGGGCTTTGGCTGTAGCCTCCTTCAATGCCATTTCAAATATGGGCAGAGCCTTAAGAGGCTCGCCGGACGACTCTATGCCTCGTCCCTTGCGGAGATTGGCATCGACTTCCGCATTCGTCGCGGCGTAAGACGCAGATGTGTACAGGGTCTCAGCAGCCAGAAGTGCCATTACGAAAAGCTTCAGCTTCATGCCGTTTTCCTCAATAAATATACGTCCTAAAATACAACATACCCTCGTCAATGTTTCAGGAAGGGCTTGACAATCAATTCCTATATTCTGTTGCTCCACAGGAGTTAAACCCATGGGTTTGAAACACCGTCCAATTGCAGCGATTTTGTGTGGACTGCTCAGCTTGTCTGCAATATCAGTCCTATCCGCACTATCGGCGGTGGCAGCTAGTTCGGAACAATCGTCACGCGATGCCAGAGCAGAACTCGCCATTTCCAAATTGAACGATGGGCACGCTGATGAAAGCGCCGGAATCATACGACAACTTCTGCTCAACTTGCAGCTGGAGTTACTGATGGATCCCGGCTATTCCGCAAATCCGGCAGAGCTGTATGCGAAGAGTCCGCAAATCCTAAAAGATTACTTCAATACAATAATCGCGCGACGAAATGAGAGCGCAAACACTAAAGACATAATTAAATCGCTCATCAACAATACCGTGCCTAAAGATTATTCGGCACAACTCAAAACATACTGCAAGCGCGTCCAGTCCGCAATTCAACAGATCGACGAATTCAAGTCGACCGCCGATACAGAAGAATTGAAATACGGTGATCCTCTCACGACATTGCGTGAGGATGACACGCAACAAAATCCAGATACAACGGTAAGCGCAGCCATCCTTGAAAAACTCGGCTCTACACTTAACGATCTAGCGACACAGGCACAGCAGATGCCGGTTGGTGATGCGCGCGCAGCGATTGGACTTTATAAATTGGCCCTTGTTGCTAACAGTGCGCAGCGCTATCCGCTTGCAGAAACTTTTGCGCAACAATCCATCGCGCATACAAAAGCATTGACAGACGAAATTGCATCCTTGCCGCAAACACAAGTGGTGCTCGCATATGCTCTTCTGAAGCAAGGAAAGAATGAAGAATTTGATGCATTGAAGGAAAAATTACTGAAGCAAATCGGCGAACAAGACCGATTGCTGATCACGATGGCACGATTTTGTGAATTGAAGCACGACGACAATGCGGCGTTGCAGATTTATGAGATGGCACTGGACCATCGCGCCAAGCAACGCAATGTTCAAAAACCAGAATGGCAAGACAGCTATAACGCGCTTTTAGAGAGAATAAAATCGAATTAGACAGCGGATTCTTCAGTTGGTTCGATTTTGCGCGCGCTCAATCAAGTCCATGCTGTCCCCCGCACAAATTTAGACTACAATTTACAGAGACAGAAGAATCCGTTTCTCGGGGCAATGCTGTGTCAATCGAACCAACAAGTGAGCAAAAGAAGCCCCCGGCAGTTCTGGTAGACGGACTGGTCAAATCCTATAGTTTCGGCCGCATCAAAGCACTCGACGGTGTTAGCTTTCAGGTGCAGGAAGGAGATATTTTCGCTCTTATTGGACCAAACGGAGCCGGAAAGACGACCTTAATGGGCTGTATGCTGGCATTACTGCGAATAAGTCAAGGTCGCATCAGGATCTTTGGCAAACCGGCGGATCACATAGATGTCCGTAAAGTAACCGGATTCCTTCCTGAAAGACCGAGCTTCGAATCGTGGATGAATGCGAAGGAATTTTTGCAGTTTCATCAAATGCTTGCTGGCAGATCAAATGATCCGGGCGCGCAAGACGACCTGAAGCAAGCATTGGAAGCAGTAGAACTCGAGAGCGTAGCGAAAAGGCAAATCTCAAAGTATTCTCGCGGAATGCTGCAGAGACTTGGACTTGCTCAGGTGATGGTCGGCAAACCGCGGATCTGTTTTCTAGATGAACCCACATCGGGAATGGATCCGCCCGGGATGGATATGGTGCGACATTTACTCATGCAATTTCGCAAACAGGGAGTGACTGTAATCGTCAATTCCCACCATCTTGATGAAATTGAGCGTGTTTGCACCCGATTTGCATTCATTCGAAAAGGCAAAATCATTACGCAGGAGAGCATAAGCAATGTTCACAGCAAAATGATGATTGCATGTTGGTCTGGCGGTATTTCACCAGATGCAGAAATCCTCAACACTGCGCTCAGCCAATGTGCTGTTACTCTTGCCGACTTCAATGACGAGCATGCCAAAATCATGCTAAATAGCCGGCAGGACGCTTCACGTGTAATCGAGAGCTTGGTAAAGAACCAGATCGGCATTGAGGAAATCTTTTTCGATCGCCGTGGACTGTCTGATCTTTTCAAGGTCGACAGAGTGAAGGAAGACAGGCGAGCGGCAGACGGCAAAGAAGTACAGAAAGAAGTACAGAAAGAAGAACCAAAGGGTGTGAATAATGATGAATAAAGCCATCTTTCTTTTCACGATGAAGCGCTATTGCCACTGGGTGACTCTTTTAGTTTGTGGCTTTGTTCTGCTCTTAGTCTCCGTGCCGTGCGGAATTATGCAAACTATCGATATGCCACTGACCAGGGAAATTGCTCGCACAATTCTCGTTGGTCCGCTTTTGCCGGTTTTTGTCTCATACTCAGTGATAAGCCCGCAGGTCGCCAATTCGCAACGCCGTAAAGACGGTGAATATCTCTCACTAATTTTCTCGCGCCCCGTCGCTCGCTGGTCGTACGTTGTAACTAAATGGTTGACCGGTTCTGTTTTCGTTTTGCTGTTTATGACAGCACAGATAACTCTTGCTTATGCCGTATCCTGTGTTACTGCAGGCTTCCTCAGCTTACGTCCAGGCAGTATCTTAGATGGTTACGCGGTTACCGATGCAATACTCAACACCTTTGGATTTACCGCTCTTGTTGTCTTTATAGGTTCAATGCCGCAGAGAATTGCAGTGACCGTATTGATTTTATATTCCTACTCCATCTTCCTTTTTACCTTTTCCGTGGGAACCATCTCGTTTTTGGATTCCCTTTCTATTGAGCAAGTCTCAAAGAGCGTTACTGCAACCGCACAAGTTCTTTTCAGCATCTTTACGGTCGGTTTTGATTCCTATCACGTGGTCAATTCATCGAGCCTGCCGATTTCGAACGCATTTACATACCTTTCCAATATTGTTTTGTACTTGACCTTAGCAACGCTGGTAATGTCTTACAGGGAGTTTTTCTACGCGAATGATTGAGCCGGGGCGGACAAACGCTGTTCCTAGGACTCTGATAGCGCTGTGCATCGGACTGTTTTTCTTGCGCGCGTCTGCGGTTTTTTATGGCACCTATTACCAAAAGACGCCAGTAAACTTGATCTCGTGGCAACAACCGAAACCGATTGATAGATCGCGTCAAGACCTTTTATCCAAGCCTACTCTTTACTTTTTTTATGACACCAGCGATCAGTTTCACACGATAACTGCGCAAGTGTTTGAAAGCATGTTGTTCCATAACCGTGAGGTTGCCCGGCAGATCAATAGCGAATTCATTCCAGTTAAGGTTTCCCTCAACGAAGAGGAGACTGATGCGCTAGCGAACTCCCTCAGTAAATCCTTTTCTGTCTACTCATTTCCATCGGTTTATATCGCGCTTCCCAACGGCAAGCAAGTCAGTCACACAACCTGGAATTCTGACAGAATGTTTCAAGCGTTTCTCAACGATTCATTGATAACTGCTGTATCAAAAGCGGCTGCTGAGGCAATGCGAACTGCAGATTGGTCTCTTGCTATTAAGGCTTACGAACGGGCGAGTAAAGAAAACTTCCATGGTTCTATACCCAACCCTTCCGATGCCATCAACTGGTCGATTGCGCTTCGGCACCAAAAGAATGAAGCCAGGGCTAAAGAAGTGCTGGAGGCAGAACTAAGAAAAAACAAATTGCCAAAGATCATTGCCAGCAAAGACGATTGGCCGGTGCCATGTATTGATTACTTACTGGGAAAGATTTCACGTGATGAATTGATGAAGAAGGCGACGGGCGAAAGTGATAAATACGGCTACAAAGGATCGACGCTCCACTATGTCTTGGGTGAGAATCTACTGTTAGACGGCAGACAGGAGGATGCGATTAAGGAATTGAGAATTGCCGCAGAAGATACTCGATCTCCGTATTTATATTCTGCCAAATATGCACGGGCTCAACTTAGAGCACTGGGTGAGAAGGTTCCGGAAGAAAAAGAGGACGAAGACAACTTGGGTCTATAGGGTCCGCAAAAAAAGTACGCACCGCTATGATTAAAATCTCCACTTACCCGACCCAAAATGACAGAGTTGTGGTATGTTGATCGAAGTCGGTCCTCGGTCCGACTTTTTTTGGAAGTACAACTCATGAATAACTCACAAAACAAACAATCGATTAGCAAACGCACCTGGCGCGCCACATCCGGCGGCTCAGTGTTTTGTGGCGTCACCACGGCGGTGCGCAGGAAAATCCCAGTTATGTGATGAGACAATACTGTTTCTAACTTCACAGAGCCTGGGTAAAGAGCCCAGGCATTTTTGTCTTTAAGGCTCTTTCCAAAAAATTGCATGCAGACTTCAATCAGTTTCTCCACTGGTTGATACGGGTTTGCGCACGTCCGTACATCAACAATTCGCACCCTGAAAATTGAAAACACCTGGGGACTTAGCTCAACCGGAAGAGCATCTCGCCTGCAACGAGAAGGTCATCGGTTCGACCCCGATAGTCTCCACATGCCCGGTTAGCTCAATTGGTAGAGCGGCTTCCTTACAAGGAGATGGTTGTGGGTTCAAGTCCTACACTGGGTATTAAAACTGCCGCATGGCTCAACAGTAGAGCACCCGCCTGATAAGCGAGTGGTGCAGGTGCAATTCCTGCTGCGGCTGATACGCCTGCCTGGTTTAAAGGTAGAACCCCGTCGCGCCACGGCGGAGATATCGGTTCGATTCCGATGGTAGGCTCTCATTTCTACGGCGGCCGCCGAGAAACCCGGACTGACAAGCGAAGCTCATCGGTCCGGTCTTGCCCTTGTAGCTCAACGGATTGAGCATCTGGCTACGAACCAGAAGGTTCCAGGTTCAAATCCTGGCGGGGGCTTATTTTTTCTGTAGAGGCGATGCCATGCATCGCCCGTCGAAAAAAGGCGACACATAGCGTCGCCCCCTGGATAAATGGAGGTATGGCAGATTGGTTATGTATCCGGCTTTTAACCGGCTCGATGTAGGTTCGATTCCTACTGCCTCCAATTTGTTTTCGCCGTTGTGGCTCAATTGGTAGAGCGGCTGCCTTGTAAGCAGCGGGTTGCGGGTTCAATTCCTGCCAACGGCTCCATGCACACGTAGGCAAGACAGCAAGCCGGCGGATTGCAACCCCGCTATGCAGC
This sequence comes from uncultured Candidatus Obscuribacterales bacterium, assembly GCA_964531315.1. Taxonomy (GTDB): domain Bacteria; phylum Cyanobacteriota; class Vampirovibrionia; order Obscuribacterales; family Obscuribacteraceae; genus QKMZ01. Next base: position 36,298 of record CAZHEZ010000012.1, read on the forward strand.
CGTGCAAATCGGCTCGTGTGCTTTATGCGTCGATGAGGTAACGGTAGCCGCTCAGTCTCCAAAACTGATCGTCCTCGTTCAAATCGAGGTCGACGCGCCATGCCAATGTAGTGATTGTGGTCAACACGAGCCGCTGAAGACGGCAAGAAATTGGTTCGATTCCAGTCGTTGGCATTTACGGAGATGATCCGAATTGGAAAGGGACCTGTTTTGAAAACAGGTGCGCGAAAGCGTTGCAGGTTCGAGTCCGTGCCATCTCCGCCATTTTTCTTCGACTAGATTGAACTCCGCGCCACTCGGCAAGTACGACTTGCTAAAATAACTAGCATCCAGCAGGCAGCTAGAATCACGCAGGAAAACATGAACCGGGAATATCACAAACAGCACAGCACCAATCTCAATCGCGATATGGAATTGCTCATCTTCGGTCATGCCGGAGCAAGAGTAATTGTCTTTCCGACCTCTTGCGGAAGATTTTTCGATTGGGAAAATCGCGGCATGATTGATGCACTTAGTCATCATATCGAACAAGGATGGATACAGCTCTTCTGCGTCGACAGCGTCGATTTCGAGAGCTGGTGGAATTTCGACGCGCATCCGAAAGTTAAAGCGCTGCGGCATTTGGAGTATCACAAGTACATTATTGAAGAGGTTCTTCCCTTCACAAAAACGAAAAACAACAACGATTATGTCATTGCGCTAGGCGCAAGTATGGGCGGCTATCATGCCATCAATATCGCCTTGAGATTTCCTGAGCATTTCAATAGAACGGTCGGCATGAGTGGTCCTTATGATTTCGGGCAAATGAGCGGCCACTACAACGTATTTTCCTGGGTCTTTGATTATTATGATGACAATATTAATCAATGCAATCCAGTGCAACTGGTAAAGACAATTTCTGATGAGCAAATCGAAAAGATCAAGAAAATGGACATCATTTTTGCGATTGGCGAGGCAGACCCGCTTTTGGGCAGTAACCGGATGTTAGATGAGGTTTTGAACGAGAAAGGCGTCCCGCACGCGTTCCGAGTTTGGGACGGGTTTGCGCACGATTGGCCAATCTGGCACGAAATGGTTTTGCATTACATCGGCGGCGACGGCAGCAGATAAAGATTCGACAATACAGGCAGGGGGAAAACTCAATTTCACACGAAAAACCAATCCTTCACGCGGACACTGGAGGTTAATATGGACAACTCAGCACCTCTGATCTCCACAACGGAGCAGACTTTCCCCATTACATTGCGCAGTTTCAACTCTTCCAAACCCTTCGACCAGGTCGTCTTTGACTTCGAAAAGCAGCTCGGAAGATTCGATCAGGCATTTGCCCTGTCATCGGCAGATCCGCCCACTGCAGTAAAAGCAATGGAAGGCGAGCTTGGGCTCATGATCATTCACGTATTGGAAATGGGCGCGCTCCTACCATCGCTTGCTGCCTCTCATACCCTTGCTCGCCAGTATCTGGTCGGCAATCCAAATATTGCCAGCAATATGGCAAAGTTTGATCCACTTGCCGCACTCTATGCACCTCCTAGAGTGCTAATCTACACGACCGAGGCTGGAACGTGCATATCATACGATCAGCCGTCATCTGTCTTTGGACGGTTGAACAGTAACGACATTATGCAGACTGCAATAGAGCTGGATCAGAAGTTCGAGACACTTGCTATGCGATCTCTTGCAAAATAGAGTCGAATCTACACAGCAACAATGCACCATCGTGAATAGTCATTTGTTCTCTATGCCCAAGGCAGTAGTACCACGCCACCTTTTGCGATATTTTTCGACACCCGCTCATGTGCCTTACTTGCATCGCTGAGGGGCAAGACGCTATCTACGACAGCTTTGATCTTCCCATCGCGGATTCTATCAAGCCAGCGTGCGAAGTCTTCAATGTCGGCGTTGAGTGAGCCGCGAATCTGTTTTTGTCCGAAGAAGAAATCTCTGATGCTGAATTTTACTTCGGCGCCCGACATAAAACCCATTGCAACAATGATGCCTCCCGCCTTCACTGCATTGATGGTTTTTTCAAATGAGTCTCCACCCAGACTGTCAATCGCCACATTGACACCACGACCTGCGGTCCATTGAGAAATCGACTCATTGAAGTCAGCGTTGCGAGTGTTGATCACCAGCTCGGCTCCGGCTGTTTCAGCCAGCTTGGCAGATTCATCGCTTCGCACAGTAGTTGCTACTCGAGCGCCGAGAGCACGGGCAATTTGAATGCTCATAAGACCGGTGGCGGAACCACCGGCATGCACAAGCACAAAATCTCCGGACTTCACTTCGCCCATAATTTCCACCGCATTTAGTGCTGTCAAAAATGGCACCGGCAATGCTGCCACTTCCTCTAGAGGCAAACCAGTGGTGTCAGGCAAAACAAACTCCTGGGGCACCACGATGTATTGCGCATAACTTCCCGGAAGTTGCAGCCCTCGCATGGAATAACTCGCAGCGAGCACAGCCGGTCGAATTCCTGCTTCTTTTGGATCGGCGGGATATCCGGGCATTGCAAACACGCGCTCGCCAATCTTGAATCGCGTAACGCCCTCTCCGACGGCGGCTACTTCACCGACGGCATCCAACCCAAGAACATGCGGAAATTTAAGTGCCTGCGTGATATCACCCTGGCGAATATAATGGTCCAGCCGATTGACGAGTGCTCCAAGCACTTTCACAAGCACCTCACCGGCACCAGCTTCTGGTGTCGGCACCTCTTCGAGTGTCAGAACTTCGGGACCACCGAAGCCACGGATAACGGCTGCTTTCATTGTAATTTACTTGCTCTCCTCAGTCGGGACGACAACGCCAACCATCTAAATCGGTTACTGCACTTCGATGATATCTTCCTTGAACGTCACTTCGCTATTGGTTGATTTCAATTGCTCAATAAAGGGCTTATATTCGTCCCAAAATGCTTTCGGGAATTCAGATTTAGATCGATAGCCGCGCGTGATGAATTTCATACGCTCAACCATCTCGCCCTTCTCAATGTTCTGCGAGACAAATACATTCGCCACCACGATCGATTTGTCAGAAGCAGTATCTATCCAAATTAAGCCTTCATCCATGGCGTGATGTGCGGCGCCACCGACAATCGTAATATAGCGATTGTCTGAAACAGTTTTCTCGCTCACCCAGGTTTGATCCGTAATCAAGGCGCGGCTGGCCGCAGGCACCAAATGTCGTATAACCGACTTCCACCTCTTGTCGATGGAAACTTGAGTCGACTTGGTTTTCAAAAGCCAGGCATAATCAAATTTCGCGATTGGTGCGGCGACGCATTGAGTGGGCAGCAATGCTACAAGGATAAATACATTGAACAGAGTTGGCAGAACTGCCCGTGGTTTCATTACTTGTCTTTCAGATCGTCATCGAAGTTTTTCCACCTGGTACGTTGTTCAGGCGTCAATATCGCCATTGTCTTTTCGTCTTTTTCCTTTGTCAAGCCGGTAATCTGCTTAACAAATATGCTTTCCTGATTTCGGAAATAGGCTGCTCGGCAAGCCTTTGCATAGTCCTCTGGTGTGTATGCGTCACGCACCACCCCCAATTGTTTACCGTATTTCACATAAAAGGAATTATCCTTTGGCCTGGCTTCCTCCTCTTGCAACTGCTTCCACTGGGCGTCAACCTTGGCCTGATCTGCCTCGAATTGCCGACTGATCGCATCAAGTCTACTCTGCTGATCGGCAGAAAGATTGAGTTCCCTGCGAAACTGCTCAAAGTGTGCTGAGGCGTATTTGCCAAAAGCTTGCTCAGTACAAAATTGCATCATTGAGCAGAAACAAGCTGCCACTAAAATTACCGTTGACGATTTATTCTTGAACATCATCGCTGAAAGCGCTCCGCATATTCATTTTTACCAAATTGCCTCACTGAATACATTTTACTAAAACATGGCATTTTAGAGACAGGAAAAACCCTGATCGTCCAATTCCTTGAGGCTCACGCCTTATCAGGGACTTCTAGACTGAAGTCGGTCTTCACATGAAACTGATTGAGTCGCGCAGGCGGCTGCGGATTTCCCATACTGGACATCCAGAGGTTGGGAGTTTATCTCATAAGAGGTAATAATCTAGTTGAAACAGTCATTAAATCGACAAACTCGGGACCTCAAAGAAACCAAGAGGGCACAAATGAAAAGAGTGATTACAACCGCGATGTTGATGTCCGGCTGCTTCGCATCGATCTTCGCATTAATCCTGTCCCTGGCATCGCCTGCTTGGGCTCAGTCCGAAAGAGAGACAAAATCTCGATTGGAGAATAAGCTCCACACAGTAGAATCCAATGTAAGGTTATGGGTAGCCGCTGGCAATGACCCACGAGTCATCTCAGAGAAAGTAAAACGCTTTGAGAATTTAATGCAAAATGGCCAAGTTGCAGAAGCAGAGCAAACACTCGATTCAGTGCTGGCGATGCTGCAGGACATACATTTAAAGTCGACTAAGACCTTCGCTGCAAGTCCGTTACCAATCCCATTTACAGACGATGTTCAATATTTGATTTTCATGCTCACTGGCTCAAAAGTATATGAAGCAGCTGACCCATACTCAGTTTTAGACAAGGAAGTAAAAGAATTAGTCGAAAAAGTGGGCACCACCGGCACGCAAAAGCGAAAACTAGGCTTTGGCATCGTCATTCCGCTATGGATAGTCGAAAAGGCCTATCCGGGCAAGATTGCAACGATCGTCAGGGATGCGTTTCTCGTGGCGCAAACAAGGCATGCAGCATTCGAAATATCGATGGAAACACATTATTCATGGGACACTCGCGCCGATCTATGGAATTACTTCGACCCGCATTCACCTGGTTTTAATCCAGACAATAAGAATAACGTCGAATGGAGCAACTGGCAGGGAACAGCTTACCGTCACCGATACCTTGATTGGGGTGCACCACAAGAGATGGCGCCGCCAATGTGTGTGAATGCGCCAAAAATAAAGTCCGAAATTGAGCGCCTGGTGGCGCACGTCGTGGGACCTCCCATCAAAAACGGCATCGACAGCCTGAAGAAGGTGGGAGAGGAGAATCTGTTTGCGGGCATAACAGTAACGTCTGAGCCAACGATTGAAAACTACTCCATTGTAGATAAAGTAAATCCGCCCCTCGGCGAATTCATGAGCAAAAAGGGAGCACCTAAATTAAGGCTGGGATACAACGCATTGACACAAATAGGTTACTCGGAAAAACGTCCGCCCCGGAATATCGAAGCCGCACTGGCAAAAGTGAATCAAGATTTCGGTGCTTATTGGGCTGGACAATTCGTAAAAGCCGGCATTCCCTCATCTCGTCTTTATACGCATGTTGCCGCCAATGCCGGACTCTCCGGGACTGTCAGTTGCTCTTTCACCAATGCACCTATAGCTGCGGCATTTAACAGCTATTCTCGTCCAGGCTGGACAACATACATAGCCGGGCCACTTCAAAATGATCTTCAGCCAGTTTATAGAGAACTCGCACAGCATGGCAATCCGCACTGGGGGTCAACAGAAGCAAGTCCCAGCGCACTGGGCGGACCTGTGGTTCCTACATACGAATATCTTCGCTGGCACTACGGTCATGGAGCGACACTCATGGTCATGAATACCGGAGCGACCAGCAGTCAGTTGACGCAGGAGCTGAAGCGCGGTGTTTGGGGAAGTCAGTCAATCGCGGCTTACCGCCGGTTTCTTACCGAAGCATCATTGCGATGAGGCACCGCCTGGATGCACGACAAACGAACCCAAAAGATGCATCCGTCGCCAAGTTTGCTGATTAAGCCAATGCTTCCGCGATGCTGCTCGATAATTGCTTTCGACACCGCCAAGCCGAGGCCAGAACTGCGGCGTTTATGCGGCTTTGCATCACTCAATTGGCGAAATCTCTCAAACACCGCTTCCTGATTTTCCGGCGCGATACCGCTGCCATGGTCGACAACTCTTAATTCAACAAATTCTTCCGATGGCAGGATTTCCACTTCCACTTGCGAATCCTCGGGTGAAAATTTGATGGCATTTGACAATAGATTGGTCACAACGCGCATAAATGAATCTTCGTCGATGCTTACTATCGCATCTCCAGCTGGCATAACCAATCTGACTTTTCCATCTTCAGCAAGGTCGCTGAGCGCCTCAGAGGCTCGCTCGACCACACGTCTGAGCGACACAGCCACAAGATTCAAATCGGATTGACCAGCTTCGATTTTATCTATATCAAGAAGATCGCTGATTATCTCAATTAGCCACGATACGGTCGCTTCAAGGCCTGCTGCCTTAGCCATGCCCTTTTCGTTTAGGCTTCCATAGACCTTTGCTTGCACCATAGTAAAAAAGGCCTGCACCGAATTTAGTGGCGACCGCAAATCATGACTGAGCATAGCAACAAATTCCTGCTTCATTCTCTCGACCGTCTTTCTGTCCGTGTTATCGTGCGCAACACAAAAGAAAGCATTATCGACCGGCGACCACTTGATCGACCAGAGCATATCGACCAGCAGTCCGTCTTTTCGCAAAACTCGGTTTTCAAATGTACGCCCAGCGTGAGATGTCCTTACAGCCGAAAATTGTTCCTCCGTGACAGCCACGTCCTCGGCCGTCACGATAGCTATCAACGGCTTGAGAACAAGCTCTTCAACCTCATAACTCCAAACTTTCGTGCACGCTGGACTGATATCGGCTATGGTGCCCTGTTCATCGACAGAACAGATTACATCGGCGGCATTTTCCAGAAGAGCTCGCTCCCTGCTGGCAAGATCGTTCAAATTTTTCACCATCTCCAGAAATACCTTGTCCAACCCGCTGATTTCATCATCGCCAGTCAGCGGCTTATGCAGCGGCCTGCCATCAGCCAGGCGCTGCGCATTATCAAGCACAATTGACAGGCGTGCCACTGTGCCTCGATTGAAATAAAATGCCAGACCCACAGCAATTGCCAGATTGGCTACGAAACCGGCAATCAGAAGCAAGGTAATCTGATGACGATTATCCTGCTGCCGAAGAGGGCTATCTTCCTCGATCATCTCGGTTTGCTTAGAAAAGACATCCAGCTGGACGATCAGATCGTCCAATAAACCTCTGCATCTTTTAAGCGTATTCTTGACTTTAGCAATACCGGACATTGAAAGATTTTCTTTTATCTCGGCGGAAAGCGTCTCCACTTCCACCATCGACCTTTCCATTTCGTCGACTGTCGCAGTCATTACCGCATCATCACGCACGCACCGGCGCAGATGTACAAACTCATCCTGGAGCATGCGGCGAGCCAGGCGATTGCGCACCGGATTGGGCAATTCTGCAGCGCCGGCATATGGAGTTATACCGCCGATACAAACAAAGAGCTGACGATGAATCCTATTCAGGTGTTTAATCACTTCGCGTGCTTTTTCAGCGCGATTTACTTCCAGCTGGGACTGATGAAGGAGATAGAACAGTGCGCCCACAAAAACAAACTCAAAGGCAACGGGCAGCAAGACCAGAATAATTCCCTTGTGTTTGAGCTTCACCAGTCGATAACCCGAATGCCGGAGTAATTAGGCTGATGACAGTTTGGCATAAATCGTGGCTAAGTAAAGGTACGCAGGTTTACTTCTGCACGCCAAACAACTTCGCAAGCCACTGACAGTAATTCGGCTGTGCTTTCTCAAGCGCAGCCCGTGTGAAGGGCGGACGGTCTACGGTGCCCCACAGATACAGACTGCCAGTCACAGCGAAGAATTCACCGGGGTTTTTGAGCACATACGCATCTGCAGGATATAAGTTTGATGATTTCGCTCTCTGATAATAGAGGAGAACATCTGGATTGCGATTCCCTTGTGGCAGATACCCGTGGTGAAGGGAATGCATAAACTCATGCAAGAAAATCGGCTTGGAAGCTTTCTGCGGCTTGGGATCTAGCATGATGCCACCGTTCATGCTGTGTCCGCCGCCACCGCCCGCTCCGCGATTCATGATTATTGATTCGGAACGAAAGAAAGTGAGCAACTCTTCTTTCACACCGCAGTCAGCAACGATATCGAGTTGGTGTTTGGCATAAGCTTCGATTTCAGCGAGATTGGGTTCTCCCTGAACATCAGACATGTCGACAGTGAATCCGCGGTAAACCAACTTTCCATCATGAGTGTCCAGTGCATGCACACTGATAGGGATTAAGAACGCCAGACATAAGGCTGAACATAAACCCAAGCGTAAAACCAAGGATGAAAATTTAGTTGTTGCGAATTTCATTGTCACACCTTGAAGCTGCACGACAAACGATAGCAGCCGTAGAGCAATATAGCCACTATCCACATCCATTTCTGCTCTCTTTATCTAGGCCCGTGCTTGTATGTTCTGCTAATCTTTTCCAACTGCAATGGGGAAAGATCATGTCAACTCGTCAGCTGTCGCAAAAATCAATGCTCGCGGGAATCCTGGCACTGTCGTTCACGTTTTTCGCGCTGCAAGAGATGGCGCCGAGTAAAGCCTGTTGTTCGTTGGCTCCAGCCCGCTTTACAAAAACCAGAGGCTGGGTCGGCGAGGCGCAAAAGGACGGAAAGCTTGTCCATATTCTGGCATACGGAAATTCCGTTCAAAATCTTGCTGGTAACCTGTTCTCAAACCGTGGCAATGCGATGTTCTTGCCAATACCTGCCCAACCCGGCAGCATGACGGACAAAAATCTCCTTGATATGTCAAAGGGGGTGCATGTACTGGAGGACATGGAAAGGGCATGTGTGGAAAGTTCCCAGGCTCTGTCGGCCACATTTAGTCTTTCAGCGCGACCGGCTCCGAAGGTTCAAGTATTCGAACACGGAGTGTACACAGTGGTGCTGGCGCAACACGCCAGCGACATTCCCGCTGCCCTTTCTAGAGTTCCAGAAAGAAAGAGACCGGCATTGAACCAAAACATTTTTTCCGCGTACGAAAAATGGTATCCGAATTGGACATTTGCTCTTTGCTGCTTTGACAATAAAGATGAGCAATTAGCAGAACCAATGCTCTGGTGGTATCAACCGAAGCATACTAATCTGCTGTTCTTTCCCGCGCTTGATGCTCATACAGGAGATGTTCCCAAAATCACAGAGCGGGTCGATGTTGATCACTTTCTTGCCGCATCCAGCCCAAAGCTTGATACAACAGGCGTTTTGCCCGATGCGGATCGTCGCAAAGTCGACTATTCTGATTCAAATTTACCGGCTGATGTGAAGGCGCTGTTGCCAAAAAATGTGATTGGAGGAAAATTTAAAAACAGGATGTACAACGGCGATTTTGCATTTAGCGCCAACGAAGTTCGTAAAGGAATCTTCTTTCCACGCCGGATCGTACCTCCGGGTGTGCAACGCACCCAAGATTTGCCCAGCTTTACCGATCTAGCCAACGACAAGAAATTCTAGAGGCAATCGACCTCAGGATTCACGATAGAAGCACATCTTGAACCAATTCCTGGATTATTAGACCCTGCTCCTCGCTCAGTGTGATCAGCGCATCACCTTTCAAGTATTTGATTTCGATTGGCAAACCGACAGGTGACAAACCAGTCAGCGTGACATAAAACGCGCACGCTGCAAGGTAGGTTCCTGCAGGGCTCGGATGAATATCATCCGCATAAAGCTCTATTTCCGGGTGCTTCTCTCGCAGTCGTGTCCAGCAGTCACCGACAGGCACCTTAATCGCGTCCAGTTGCGCGGCGAGTTCAGTCTGCCTGACAGCCACTCTTATATTTGCCTCCGGATCACTGCGAAAAGACCAAATTGCAAACAAGGCGGTCTTCGCACCGATTGCTTTGATCTCCTCGGCAAAGAGTTGAGCATGTTGCGTGATGTCATAATCTTGGTTAGCAGTGGTGGCGCTTTGCTCCTGCAAAACCACGTAATCCCATGGACCGCTCTCTCTAATGCATTTGCTGGCGACCTTGTAATTCCAGTGATCTTCCAATCGAAATCCGCCCTGCATGACAGTGTAAAACTTGAAGCCGTGTCCAAGAGAGATTCCAGTCTTCGGAGGTTCCGAACATGAACTTAAAAATCTGAGCAACACTAGCGGCAAATCGTTTGTGAATGTCAGGCTGTTGCCAATGAACAAGATCTTGAGGGCATCAGGATTGGTATCGTCCTGATAATATTCCATAGGAGGAGTGAGCATTCGTTTCAATATTGGAGACAATAGAAATCGCAAAGCTACGAAGACAGGCCTTAGTACAATGCGAAGAAGGCGGCTAAACATTATTGCATGTGAGGCGATGTCCTTCAGCAAGGAGATCAGGCATCACGCCTCGGGTCATTCTCACTCCAATGACTTTGTCCTGGCCAAGCGCAATCTTAGATTCAATCAAGTCCGTGACTATTTTTCCGTCGCTCAATCTTAGTTCCTGATTTGCTCTGAAGAGCACACAGTTTATCTCAATTGGGGAAATTGAAACAAGGTGTGTAATTGAAACAAGCCGTTCTGAACGAAGGATTTAAAAACTCACCGCCAGACCCATTGCATTCTATTGGGTACAAAGTGTCCCCATGCAGCCAGCTGTTCATCCAAATTAGCATCATAAGAAACTGAATGTCTGAGGATTTCTGCACACTGCTTATTAGCAAGAAAGCCTTCGACATTGAGCGACAAACAGCGTAAAGCCATGACGCAAGCTTTGTCATTCAAATATCCAGCCGACAATAGTTTCCTCGCGATCTGACGGGCGGAGAGTTCTAGACCGTCCAAAAGGCTGTCCACAGTTTTTTGACTGAGAAGATTTGCGGCAACGAGCAGCTCACCGAAAGTAAAGACCGGAGTCGGTGGCACGGCCGGCGGATTCAATTCACCCAGAGCCTGGTAGATCGATATCTCCTTAGCATGTGCATTTTTGAGTGCTTCGGCCGCATGAAATGCCTTGATTGAATCGCTGGCTATCATGCCCTGCAAAACAATCGCATTTTCCAAAATCTCGTGATTGACGAGACCTTGCTCGATGAATATTTGACCGATTTGCCGTCCTCTCAGAATGTGTATCTCCAGGCACTCCATCAGGTCGCTGTCAGAGACAAAACCAGCCATGGCAAGAAGCTCATGAAGTTTGGGACCCTGACCTGATTCCTCATGATAGATATCGAGCATGAACAGAACTTGTTCAATAGTCATGCCGGTCTTTCGCACCGTTTCAATGACTTGCAACGCGGTTCCTTCGCAGATTTTTTCTTCCTGCTTCAATAAGCAGCATGTCAGTGCGGCCTTCATCATCAAGCTAGAAACGTCCCGGTGGAACACCAGAACGCGCCCCATCTGCATTCCTGTTTCTAAAGAGGTCTTTATAGCGCGACCTAGCTGTTCGTTAGAAATGATTCCAGCTTCTAAAAGAAGAGTTGCGATTTCATTGGAAGCGCTGGGCAATATTTGCGTTTTCTTGTGTTCATCGCCCAGAGCGGACAGGGCTTCATCGAAGGTCAATTGCTGCGCGGTGGCTATACGCAGCGCTTTTACTGCGGTGTCCGGAGAAACAGCATTTACCCTGATCATGGTTTCAGCCTGGAGGACTCGGTCCATCTTGAATTGGCTGACGATGCCTTGCATCACAAGAACCTTGTGGAGCGGGGTGCTGAGGCGCGCAGAGGAAGCATACCCTTGCTCAAGAGCACTGAGGTCGATAATGTGAGCTCCCGTTAAAAGCAGTGAAAGTACTTCGTTTCGATTCTTGGTTAACATACGAAACTCCCATTCAATGCAACGCCATTGAATTGATTTGAATTGATTTGATTCTGATTTAGGCTATATCCAATATGTTGCCCATCGTACAAAAGGCGCTACCGCCATCGGTACAGGCTTTACCCATATAGAAGTACGCTCATTCCTATGTAATCGGGGCGTCGAAGCCCCGGCGAGGCTCTAATGGCGGGCTTCTCCCCCTTAAGGGGGACCTATTCCAACCCGGAAGGTTCAGCCAGGGGACTGGCAGTTCGAGTCAATTCAAATACTCCAGTATCCAGCTTTTGAAGCTGAAAGTCCTTTACTGGACCGAGATTGCCGTACTTATGCATGTTAGAAACAATCCAGTATGGAAGTTCGTGGTTTGTCTTAGCATCAGTAATATCAATCATCTCTAGCCCTGGGGTTCTTGCCAATGAAGCCGTCAATTTACCCGGCGAGCCCAGTCGCCGGAAACCGCCGTGAGAAAATGCAGAGGCTTTCAATCTATCGTCGGTTCTCGAGTAATAAACGCGGGTCACGCTTCCGTTCGACGCGAAGTTACCGGCATGATTCAAAAACGTCTTGCCATCAACATCTGCATTCGACATGATCAATTCCTTGAATTGAGGGTTCGCCCCCCTGGCATCAAGAGGCTCATTGTCAGACACCTTCGCATCAAAATCAGCACCTCGCCGCACCAGCGCGCGATCCAAAATGAGAGCGCCCATGCTATGCGCGAGTAAAGTCATTTGCTTCGCGCCCAGCTTCTTTTGCACACGCCTCAAAAAGTAGAGAAAATCGTCGACTGTTTGCTCAGCCAAAGTTTCATTTTCCAGATACCTGGTAAACCCTTTCGGAGAAACCCAATCGTAGAGAAGGACGGGCATTTGCATATGGCTGGCAATTCTGGCTGCTCTAGCAAGAGAAGTATCAAACGTTGCGCAGCATCCGTGCAAGAAGATGACCGTTTCTTTGCTTTGAGATTTATCTCTGTATGAATCAAATGCAGCAACGACCTCTTCTCGGGTCAGTGTCGCATTCTTTATGGAACAGAGCGCTGGAGGAACCGAACGCGACAGCTTTTTGGCATCACTGTCTATCTTGAAGCGGTGCCACTGCATGCGCTCCTCGATGGTTGCATCCAACGGAGTGCGCACAGGATATGGCACCAAAACATTCTTTACCCCGAATAAAAGGCCGGTGTCATTCTGCTCCTCAGAATATTCAACGCCGCCATTCTTGCCTGTATAAGTGCGATTTGTAGCGAAAAAGACAGGAATCACAAGCCATTGTTGCACGCCTTTAGTGTCGTCCGGCGCCGGCTTCATGAGCGAGCAAGAGCACAAAAATTGCGTCCACAAAAGCAGCATCAAAAGCATAAGTGCAGATGAAGCGCGGCTTGCGCGAGGAATTACAACCTGGCTTGCAAATTTGCGCATTGGTAGTTAAGTTCCAAACGCCGATTCGATCGCTGCCATTGCCGCTAGTTCTTTGTTGTAAAAGTGAAGCTTCGGCAGTATCAGATCAATTCTCTCGAATGTTTTCTCAGTCACCAGTAATTGCTGCTGCTGATTGGCGTCCAGATCCAACATTCCAGCCGCAATAAAAGAGAGTTCTTCCGCATCCACATCATCAGAGAAAGTGCACTGCAAATCCTTCTTATACACGCTCCTGATCAATGAAATTAGTCGATTCATCTCTGTTTTGAGATCACTAACGCTGTACATTCTGGTGAATTGTATCGGGTCATCGTGCAATGTCGAAAAATCAGCCACAAGATATGGCTTGTCACGGTAATAGTTGTTGATTTTCACTCTGTCACCACCCACGGTGATGATATCAGAGCGACCATCCTGACGCTTTGACACCCGCACAACTCTGGCAATGCAGCCGACTTCACCTCGTGAATCATCGCCCTCGGAATTGAGCACGATAAACTCGCGGCTGTTCGGCAAGATATCTATGAGCATTTCGCGATAGCACGACTCAAAAATATGAAGCGGAAGAATTGAGTTCGGAAATAGTACTACACCGGGAAGAGGAAATACTGGAAGTCGGGTTCTCATGCTTTTTAACATTTGGGTCACCAGTTTTCTGTTAATACACCACTCCTACCTAATATATGAACGCTTACCGTGAACAACCGATGAACAGGATTGCTCTTTCTCATAATGTTCAAAGTCCAGTCCTGCGCCGCGGGGGCGTTTTGCTACCTTGATCACAAGTCTCAAATTGCATTCTACCAGACGGTCTCGACGATAAACGTGTAGCAGGGTATAAGAGTCGAGATAAGGATAAACTGCATGCGGCTTCACCTTAGATTCCTGGTCCCGACAATTCTAATACTCTCGACAGCCGCCGGCCATGCCAAGCAACGGTATAGTCAGGCTGGAGGTCAGGGTTACGTCTCGGAGAACGCCTTTTGGTGGCCGGCGCGACAGTACGAGGGCGTCGACGATTTCGCGACGGACAATCAGCTGTTATGAGGGGGATAAATGATTAACATTCACTGCCTGAAGTTCGATGAATCGATAGTCGAAGGCTGGGCAAACCCGGATAACCACGATAGAGGCATAGGTTGGATGGACCATCCTTCTGCTCCGGCGCGGATTGTTATGAAAGACTTCAATCCCTTCCCATTACAATTTCCCTGCAGTCTCGACGACATTTACGCAGTCAGGCGCGATGCTCTGGAGACCTTGACCAATCAAGGCTGCGGGCTAGTTGAAAGCGACGTCATTTCACGCAGCGATCTGGGTCCGCAACCAATCAAAATTGTGCGAGAAATCGCCAAGCAACCACAAAATCCTAAGGGAATGTCTTACAAAGGAGCGATTTATATTCCAATGGGCGACACCAACTTCATCATCCGAGTCTGGTGTTTTGAGGTGGGAGTCACAGGAATGCGCGATTCTGTAATCGCTAGTAAGCTTGCAGGCGAAGGGTTTGTCATGGATCCCTCCAGCCCTGATTGGGGCGGTTGGTGGTTGGACGAATATGGTCTTGGTCCGGCACCAATAAGGAAAAACCTTTCAGAAGACGCGAAATACGATCAGATGTTTCCCGATCATCCACTTTCTATAACTCGCAATTTGCTGGGCCGAATTGAGCAATCATTGCGATTTGATCCTAATGCGCAGCCGCCACAACAGTCGCCACCGCAACAGCCACCCCAAAATCCGAAAGGCAAAGGATTTTTCGGCGGTTTGTTCGGTGGCAAAAACTGATTCGGGCCAATCAGCCGATTCAAAGTTAAACAGCCACTTCACTAGCGTTGGTCAAGCTGTTTAAACGGCAATTCGCTGCCCGCCGGTATATACGTTAAAGCGGTTTTCCCTCACAAATCCCAGTAACGTCATGCCGCAATCTTTTGCCAGCTCGACCGCCAGACTGGAAGGGGCGCCGACTGCAGCAACAATAGGAATTCCCGCACCTGAGGCTTTCTGAATTAGTTCAAAACTGGCTCGTCCGCTTAGCAATAGGATACTCTCGCCGAGCGGCAGTTTTCCCAGCATTAACTGGGCTCCAATCAGTTTGTCGAGCGCATTGTGTCTGCCGATGTCCTCTCTTACAGCAAGGAGGCTTCCGGCTAGATCGAATAGTGCAGATGCATGTATGCCACCGGTGCTTTCAAAATCAGCCTGTTGCTTCCGCAGCACTGCGGGCAAACTGGAAATGATTTCACGGCTGACTGAGACCTGGCTCTCAATTAGAAACTTGCGGCGATCCATAACCGCAGAAATAGATTTCTTGCCGCAAACACCGCAACTGGAATTTACAAAAGAATGCCGATCGAGCTCTTCGCTCTCAACTCGCAAACCGTCTTGCAGTGTAATGCCAACAAAGTTGCAACCTTTGCTCTGGATGTTTTTTACATCAGAAAAACTGCCGATCACTCCTTCGTTGAATAGAAAGCCGAGAGCGAGCTCGTCATCGTTGCCGGGGGTGCGCATTGTCACCGCCACAGAACGACTAAATTCTGCACCATCGGAATTTCCGTCAACATGAATCTCGAGCGGTTCTTCAACCGACAAAAAATCCTCGACGCGCTCCGGAACACCGCCGTTGACCTTGAGCGTTTCCACCGAGACGATGTTCTTTTTATCGCTTTGACAGGACTTCATATTCAACCTTTAAGTAAGCGGTTTGGAGCGTTTTACATCAATAATCATCTGCTTCATCAATGGTTGATCGCTTTGTAGACTGAAGTCACCGATCGGACAAAGCACATTGCACTCCGGCATATATCCGGCTGCGCTGCCCTTTGGAATATTGTACTCAACCGCGCGAAACTGCAAGACCGTGCGCTGGGTACCATCTTTTGCATAGCTGGTTATATCGATCAGATCGAATTCGTCAAGCCCGCGCGCCCTCATGTCCTCACCGTTCATAAAAAGAAGTGTGCGCAGATTCTTGACGCCGCGATATCGATCGTTGTTTGAGTAGATCGTCGTATTGAATTGATCATGAGAACGTATCGTGCACATCATCAACTTTCCTGGCGGAGGAAGGTTGTCGTGAAGCTCTGCAGTCGAGAAATTGGCCTTCCCATTGGCGGTGTTGAAAATCAGTTCGCGAGCTGGCTGTGCCAGGCGAAAACCAAGCGGCTGTCTCACTCTATTATTGAAATCCTCAAATCCGACAAGCGCTTGCGACATTTTGTCTCGAGTTAGATCGTAGTTGCCGGCATATGCTTCCCACGGTGTTTTTGAATTCTGCAAGGTCGCACGTGCGATACCACATATAATGGCGCACTCAGACATCAGAGATTTTGATGCCGGCGGCTTCATCCCTTTTGACAGGTGCACCATACTCATACTGTCTTCAACCGTTACCTGTTGCGGTCCAGCACTCTGCTCGTCAAACTCGGTTCTGCCAAGGCAAGGCAGAATGAGAGCCTCCTTGCCATGTATGACATGACTTCGATTCAGCTTTGTGCTCACTTGCACCGTCAGCCCGCAGCGCTGCAGCGCCTCATATGTATATTCCGTGTCAGGAGTTGCTGAAGCAAAGTTGCCACCCATACCGACAAAAACATTGACTTCGCCTTTGTACATTCCATCGATGGTGCGAACAGTATCCAGCCCATGCTTGCGGGGTGATTTGATACCACAAGCCGCATCCAGTCGCGCCAGCCAAGCTTCCGAGGGTGCGTGATCGATTCCGCAAGTACGATTGCCCTGCACATTGCTGTGCCCGCGAATCGGGCATGGTCCGGCACCTTCTCTGCCGATGTTGCCTCTAAGCAGCAAAACATTGGTTATCTCTCGAATTGTATCAACGCCAAACTCGTGCTGAGTAACACCCAGGCACCAGCTGATGATGCAAGCGCCGGCTTGTCTGTAAATCTCTGCGGCTTTGACTATCTCCGCCCTGGCCACTCCGGACTGAAGTTCTATTTCTGCCCACGACGTCTGTGTGCACACGTGTCGATACTCTTCAAACCCAGCCGTGTACTTATCAATAAAATCTCTATCAATCGCATCCTTATCTGTTTCAGCCAGTTCCAGCAAATACTTTCCAACTCCGCGAATCACTGCCATGTCGCCGCCGATGCGGGGCTGCAAATTTAACGAGCTGGTTTTCGTCGCTTTGAAAAGCAGCATATCCATTACTTCATGCGGTGTAATCGCTTCTGTTGCCGCGACCTCAATCAAAGGATTGATGTGGACGATCTTCATGTCACGCTCTTTGACACCGTCACCAAGAGCAGTCAGCATCCTGGGAGCATTGGTAGCTACATTGACTCCCATGACAAAAATGGCATCCGCCTTCTGCCAATCTACGAGATCGACAGTTCCTTTTCCTGTGCCAATCGACGCCATCAATGCGCGTCCGCTGGCTTCGTGGCACATGTTTGAGCAGTCCGGCAGATTATTGGTGCCGAACTCGCGAGCAAACAACTGGTAGAGGAAAGTAGCCTCATTCGACAATCGGCCGGACGTATAAAAACTAGCGGCATCGGGCGAAGGCAGCGCATGCAAATGTTTTGCGATCAGCGCGAAAGCTGATTCCCAGCTGATTGGCTCGTATCGATCCGTGGACTGGCTGTAGACCATAGGCTCGGTAAGCCGTCCGGCATTTTCCAGTTCAAAATCAGTCCAGCACTCTAAATCAGAAACTGTGTTTTGCGCAAAGAACTCCGGTCCAACCCGCTTCTTTGTCATCTCCCAGGTAACATGCTTTATGCCATTTTCGCAAATGTCCATCCTCAGGCCTTTGCGATCATCCGGCCACGCACAACCGGGACAATCGAATCCGCCATTTTCATGATTCATGCGAAAAATAGATTCGACGCCTTCGACAATAGCACCCTGTTCCACAAGCACACGCCCCACACTGAGAGCGGCACCCCAGGCTGCGGCGGGATGCTTGTAGTCTTTTTGCGAATACTTGGGCGCCTTCTTTTTGGAAGAGTCCTTCTTCCCATTGGAAGAGTCTTCCTTCCCACTTGAAGCGCTTCTCGTCTCTTCAGGCTTATGCTCGTCGTTCAGTTGGTTTGCCTCCCGAATTGAAACAAGCTACCGCTCAATTATTTGTCCGAAGTCTGTGGACGGCTGAAGAGAAATGGAGAGTTTCGCAGAGCATCAATGATTTTCGGCGACACGCTGAAATTGGTTTCCAGCAGTCTTTCCGGTGTCTTCGCCAACCACTCCGTCAAGGCGATCTCCTGGTAGGAGCCGGCATTGAAAACAGCCAGCATCTCGCACTCGCTGTCACCTACAGTTTCCAGGTAATGACCCATTCCCATCGGCACGTATCCGACATCGCCAGGACCGAATTCGCGAGTGATGGCGCGTCCCTGCGATCCAAATACCGTCATGCGCGCGCGACCGCTAATGTAATACTGCCATTCATCCGCATTAGGATGCCAGTGCAATTGGCGCATTGCATACGGCTTCATTTTGAGGATGGCGCCGCACATGGTTTTCGAAATTGGAAATTGCTTTTGATCGACAAGATTGAACGAACCACCCGATGTTACGAGAGGTACTTTTGATCCCAGTCTGAAACGGTGAGTCAAAGGTGGCGGATTATCGGTGCCGGGCTCAGGATCCAGAGGAAGAGGGGGTGGAACAGGACCTTGACTTATATAGACTTCCTTTTTGGGAAAGGCTGAAAATGCGCTTACCGGCAAACCGAAATTCTTGCTTAGAACACCTGGAGGTGTTTGAGCAATCCAGTCGCTGACACTGAAAGTGGCAAACTCCGAGAAGTACCCGCTATCAAAAACCAAGATGAAGTGGCATTCTTCGTTGCCGATGCCCTGAATCGAATGCCCGTGTCCGCGCGGGAAATACCAGACATCTCCGGGGCCGAAATCCTTGATTTCGGAATGCCCTTCCGGATCGATCACGGTAATTCTGCAATGACCGGCGATCACGTATGACCATTCCGCAGCGTTGGCATGCCAGTGAAGTTCTCGCAAACCGCCTGGCTTTAGAAACATGGAAACGCCGGCCAGCCCCTTCGAAATCGGAAAGTTCTTCGCGGTCGCTTCGTTGGATGCGCCGCCTGGATGCTCTTTGAGCGGCTGTTTTCCGAGTTCGTATTTGATCTCGGGCATGGCATCGCTTTCCGCTTCAGGTGCGGAAGCCGAAGCAATTGCTTGCCTCTTTACCAAGTCTACAGACGTGTCGGAAGTGTTGGAAGCATTCAACGAAGCTTCCGGCTTACTTCTTATCGTCATGGAATAGTCGCCTTTTGCAAAAACAGCAGGAGACGAAAGACCAAACAAGCATGCGATTGCAAGAGTAAATGCGCTGAACGTTTTTGTATCGATCATGACCGTTATCTACTGGGGAGCGAGGATCGTAGCTTATTGACATGAGTCTTCCGTGGCTGTATTACGAAGCGATCCGACTGGACATCCAGCCCTTTGACAACAGCACATCGAAGGCTAGCAATAAACTGTTGGATCAATTACTTCACCGCCCCTTCCCAATCACGAGGATTCACAAATGAAACGGCATATCCTTTGCTCCGCCGCTATTCTGGCTTCTTTCCTTGGGAGTTTGGCAGGGACTCTGCTGATTCAATGCAGTGTCGCTTATGCGCAAAGCAATGCACTGACAGGCACCATGCTCAATCTCACCGGTCCCGACGGCCGCTTGCGCGTGCAGGCGGGGCATTATGACGGCTCCTACTCTCCAGCTGAAAAAGGGCAACCCCTGGTTGCGCTTTACGACAACAGCCACAATATCCGCCTGCTCCTGCGCTTAGCCGGCCGCAATGAGTCGCCCGTACTCGTTTTCAAAGACACCAGCCATAGAGACCGCATGGTAATAGGTCTGGCAATGGAAGGCAGCGAACAAGAACCATTTATCGCCGTCTTTGATAAAAATGGCGGCAAAAAACTGCTGACCGGTGCCTATTAGCCTGCAAGCATCGGGTGCTTACCAGGCGGCAAATGTCTCAAAACTTCCGCATTCAGAGTTTTTTTGCCAACAGTCGCAGTAGCCATCAACTGAGCGGCACGATTCATGCTTAGCTTGCTAAACTGAAGTTCGGAGACCGCTGTTAAGGGATTAAACGGAAAAACAAATATGAAAACCATACAACTCGCTCTGGGCCTAATGCTCTCACTTATGTTGACTAGCTCGACAGCCGTCCTGGCTAAGGATTCTGCCACGAAGAGCACGAAGACGGATGCGGCAACAACCACAGCCAAGGAAGAAGTAAAAGAAACTGCCAAAGCTGCAGATAAGAGCGCCAAGGCTGAAGAAAAGAAGACGGACAAGGCTGCCAAGTCCGCAAAAGCTGAAGAGAAGAAGGCTGCCAAAGCTGCAGGCAAAAAGGCAGACAAGGCTGAAAAGTCCGCCAAGACTGAAGAAAAAACGGCTGCCAAAGCTGCAGACAAGAAAGCAGACAAGGCTGAAAAGGCTGCCAAAACCGAAGCCAAAGATGCCTCCGCTGAAGCAGGAAAGGCTGCCGGAGACAAAGAACACGAAGGAATGACTTTCGTGAAGGGCTACACAAAGAAAGACGGAACCAAGGTTGAAGGATACTGGCGCAAGAACGCGGCGAAGAAGTAACCACTAGCCTTCTGCCAATCAGACCATAAACTAACGAGCGCCCGCAATCTGTGCAGGCGCTCGTTAAACTTTACAAGCAATGTCTTTCTATTTTGCCTTTGAATGGGCGGATGCAGGTGAAGTCATGGACGAAGGCGGTGCGGTCGACTTCGTTTTCGATGCGGTCGAGTGGGCTGACGGTGCGCTTGCTGTCACAGCCGGTTTTGTGGAGTTTAAGGCCGGTGGAGTTGAATTGGCACTGGGAGTGCTTGCATTCACATTCTGGCCGTTTGAGCCAAAAGCAGGCGCTGGCGAATTACCGCCATTGGAAAATCCTCCAAAATTGCGCCTCTTACGCATTCCACGACCTTTGCGTGTTCCGTATTCTTTTACGAAAGCACTGTCGCTGCTGCGGGCAAGATTTTGCTCGCGCCTCACCTGAGCCTGATCGTCGCTTCGTTGCTGGCGGGTTAATTGGTTGGCTCGCTCCGCCTGTTGTTGTGCAGCCATTCGATTGGCTTGATTGATCTGATTTTGATACCACCCACGGCGACCACGGCGGCGGCGGCCGATGAACCCCGGTGCTTCCCGCCCGGCTTCAGAACCTGCTTCGCTGCCCGCTTCCGACTGCGCCTGACACGGCACAGCCAGGGGCAATTCAGAAAGTGCCAGCAACATGATTGCAGCTGCAAACACTTGTTTTAAACGCCCATTAACCGAAGGGAAACCAGCTGGCAATTCGACAGTGCGTTTGATTTCAGAATTCATAGTTTTGTACTCAATGAGTGAGAGACTGTAACCATTCTACTTGCTTGTTTGGGTTTGAGCGAAAAAAGGTCACAGAACGGGTGCTGTATGATCTGTTCGTGCAACGCTCAAAATTCATTTTCCAGCACCGCCAGGGGTCCGCTGAATTGGACGAGCAAGAATCAACAGTTGATACGAACGCTGCCGGCGCACCAAGACCGCTTGCCACTTGGACGTGCCCGGCCTGCAACCTCAAGATTCCAACCACCACCGCCATCTGCCCACAGGATGGCACGACCATTGATGCTCAAAAAGAGATGGATCCGGCCCTTGCCGAAATTTACGAGTTCATCGGCACCATCGGCACAGGAGGTATGGGTGTCATCTACAAAGCGCGTCAAAAGATGCTCAATAAGATCGTCGCCATTAAGATGCTCCACTCGCATTTATTGAACGTTCAGTCGATGCTGCGCTTCCAGCAAGAAGCAAAGGCGGCAAGCAGTTTGAGACACCCCAATGTAATTTCAGTTCACGATTTCGGTATCTCTGAGCAAGGGCAGCCGTATATGGTCATGGACTACATTGAAGGGACCACACTGGCGGATCTGCTGCGCAAGGACGGTGCCCTGCCTCTGCCTGATGCGATGGACATTTTCCTGGCTGTTTGCGAAGCTCTCGAGCACGCGCATGAGCACGGTGTTCTCCATCGCGATTTGAAATCCAGCAACATAATGCTCAGCAAAAAAGAAGGTGGCTACAATGTTCACCTCCTGGACTTTGGCATCGCAAAGATTATCGATACCGAATCCGGTGGCATCGCACAGCAACTGACTCAAACCGGCGAGCTGATTGGCAGCCCACTCTATATGAGTCCAGAACAATGCATGGGCAAGAAGGTCGACAATCGCACGGACATTTATTCACTCGGTTGCATTCTCTATGAGGCTGTGACGGGAAATCCGCCACACTGCGGCGATACTATGATCGAAACCATCTTCAAACATCTGAATGAAACGCCATTGACCCTGCATCAGGCGCGCCCCGATATCAACTTCCCCGAAACTTTCGACAATCTTGTTATGAAACTCCTGGCCAGCAAGCCGGAGGATAGAGTGCAATCGATCTCACAGGTAAAAGCAGAACTGCTCAATATTCAGTCGGGTGCGCTCAAAGGCGGCTTCACGCAAAAGGCTGCAACAGCCTGGTCAAAATTCAAATTCAGCAGGACAACAGCCGCTATTACTATGGCCGCTATTTTGGCGACTATTGGATTGGTATCTCTTTCTATTTCCAATAGCAATCTCGAGCGCACAGCGGAATTGAAGAACGAGAGTAATAAACAGCTGAGTCAGGCCGATGCCTTAAGAAAGCAGGCATTTGCGACCAAGGAAGACGACGATGCGCCGAAGTTGAATGAGGTCTCTGCAGACAAACTGCTGGTGCGTCTAAGGCAGGTACCAAACGATTGCCAGGATCTAGATCTTAGCTCGTCAAAAGTGAATGACCAAATTCTCTGGTCTCTGCCGCGTTTCACACAGTTGAACTCATTGGATCTTTCCAAGACGTCAATAACTGACGATGCCATAAAGCCTCTGTCAAAGCTAAAAGGAGTGACCACCTTAACTTTGAGCGACACTGCACTGTCACCCGAAGCCCTGGCACAATTAGCTTCACTTACCGGACTTAAAAAACTGTACTTAGACAGTACGGCGGTAGACGATTCAGATCTGCGTGCCTTTAGCGGATTGCCGGGACTCAAACATCTTGACGTCCGCGATACCGACATTAGCGACCATGGACTGGAATTTCTGCCTACAGCAAAGAATTTGGAAACGCTCTCCATTAGCGGAACATCTATCACTAATCGCGGCATATCGGCAATCAGCAAATTGAAATTAATCGAATTGAATATGTGGGACACGCACGTTTCGGCGGGTGTAGTAGAGCAATTGAAGGAGTGCAAGAGTCTGACCAGCTTGAGCCTGAGTCGTTTAAATTTGAGCGCCGGAGATATTATTGCGTTGTCGGAATTGCCGAGTCTCAATTATCTGCAGCTCTATCACATCAAGAACCTAGAGGATGAAGATCTGCTTGCTCTGACCAAACTAAAGGCGCTTACAAAGTTATATATCGAGGACTGTCCTCTCAGTGACGGCGCAGCAACATACCTGAATCAAATGCACCAATTAGAAGGACTGTCAGTCAATGAATGCGCAGTAACAGATCGCCTCATTGCCCAAATTGGTGATTTGCAAAACCTCAAGCAGATGTGGCTGGAAAACACAAAAGTAAGAGACTTCAAACAAATTTCCAAGCTCAGAAAACTAGAGAGCCTTAAGATCTCAGGAACACCGGTCACGGACAGCGCACTGAAAGAAATTGCCACTTTGCCAAATCTGGACGAACTTGAAATCCGGTATTGCCCCAACCTTTCACGTCCAGCGATCGCTGCATTCAAAAAATTGAAACCGCGGTGTGACGTCGTTTCCCACTATTCGAATTAAAGGGGCAGGGCAACAGTCAGACTCGTTCCTGCACCCAACTCGCTTGCGCACGATATGCTGCCGCCTTGTGTCTCGACAAGCATTTGGCTCAAATACAAGCCAAATCCGCTGGAGTGACCGGTTACAGGCACTTTACCGGCAACCCTGGCAGGATTGAAAAGATTTTCCAGCTCTTTAGGGCTCATGCCCGCACCTTTGTCCGTCACCTTCACATATATGCTTCCCGCGTCGAAATGCATGGATACGAACACAGCACTATTGGGTGCACTGACTTCAACAGCATTCTGAATGACGTTGTGAAACACGTGGCAAATTACTCCGGGAAGGCCAACTGTTTTTGGGCATCCATCGGCAATATCAACTTTGACTTCGACTTGCCTTTTGCTCGATTCAAGCGCGCTCATCTCAATAGCGAGATGCACAA
Organism: uncultured Candidatus Obscuribacterales bacterium; assembly: GCA_964531315.1. GTDB lineage: Bacteria > Cyanobacteriota > Vampirovibrionia > Obscuribacterales > Obscuribacteraceae > QKMZ01. The sequence continues at coordinate 60,614 of CAZHEZ010000012.1, forward strand.
GAGAAGATACATCTACTTCTTGCTTGCTTTCAGCGGTGGCAAAAAAGTTGGCGCGAAAAACTTCCAGAAGAGAATCAGCAATTCCTGAAAATTTCTTACTTGCTGTATTCAAAGATTCAAACACTTTTCGAGTGTCGTCATCCAGATTCGTTGCTTCGCTCTGAAGGAAGTCGAAAAACATTTGCTCTGCAGCCAGATGGTTCTTGAGGTCGTGAGCAATTAATGCAGCCAAACAATCTCGCTGATGTTGCAGTTTTCGCCGTTCGGTAATGTCACTAAATACAGTGACACCGCCTAGCAGATTATCGGAATCATCGAACAAAGGGGCCGCATTGGCTCGAACCCAGCGTCCCGGTTTAGGAATGTGCTCACTGACGACAAATCCGTACATCTCATGCGATTTCTTTTCGCGTGTCGCCACTACAATCGGCTCCTCGTCATGAGGAAGTGGCGTTTTGCCGTCTTCCCGGAAGAGATGGTAATTGCGGCGCAGGTCTTCTCGGCTCATGTCTTCCAACTGCCAGCCGGCCAACCGAGCAGCGGCCACATTCGCCAAAACGATGGAAAGTTTATCGTCCAGCACAATCAGCCCATCGGCAACAGAATCAAGTATCTTCGACAAAAGCTTTGTCCTGATTCCGGACGGGTCTCCAGACTGTTCCAAAAATTCAAGATAGCGCTGATTGCGAGTTCGCAAGCACTTAGCCATCTCATCCATGACCGTTTGGCCTTTAGTTTGGTCTTTCTCTTGATCCTTTGATTGATCCCTGGACTGAATCTGATCCATGATTTGCGCTCCATGTTTAGTTCAAGGATGCCTTAGGTTCCGGAATTATACTTGATAATCAGCATTTGCCGATTTTGGTACGATGGCTCGAAATCATGTCAGCCAGATTCGCTTATCTGCAGCTGTGCTCCGCACAAAAATCTACTTTCCCGGTTTCGCCTTAAAACCAGGTTTCGCCGGAGCAACGACCTTGGTCGGAGTACTAGTTTTGCTCTGAGCGTCGCGCGCCACTAGCATTGCCTTTGCCATATTGTTCAAAGCCAGATGCATGGTCGGAGAGTCATCTAATCGCAAACATTCATCGGCAATCTTCTTTGCTTCTGCGTCACGGCCGGCGCCTACATAGGCACCATAAACCAAAAGGATCATGGGTGGAAACGGATCCCAATCTTTATCAATTTCAGTATCGGGACGCGGCTTCTTCAATTCCTGAGCGTTCTTGTAATACTCATTGATTAGCTTCAACGGGTTTGGATACAAGACATTCGCCGCATCGGTCCATCTGCAGTTTGCAGACAGAGCAGGTTCAAGCAGTGCGCTGTTCTTTAAAATGATGTCGCGCTGCTTCGGATCGATTTTAGCTTTATCAAACCATGCCAATGTTCGCGAATTGTCATCCAGCAATCCATTCAATATGAGCCAGTCCTTTCGGTTGCCGGCTTTATCTGCGGCATCTCTCATTTCCACAACCTTACTTTTGGCTGCCGGATAGTCGGCACAAAACTTCTTCATTTCAACAGGCAGCATCTTATTGCGCATGTCGGCAAATTCACGATCATCACTGCTTATGTTGCTCCAGAGCCAGAGGAATTCCGTTAGCGCATCTGCATTTTGCTGTGCGGCTAAGGTGGCATGAAACTTGCTTATATGAGCCCAGATGTCGCCGCCGGCTGCACCAGATTGCTCCTCTCCAAGACCATCCGCCGACTTTCCACTCTTGGCTCCCTTAAGCCATCGCAGAAGCTCAGAAGGGCTAGTGAAGCCAACCTGCCGTCCAAACTCTTTGGTTCCGTCTTTTGTGGTAAACAAAACCAGGGTTGGCATGGCAGTGATACCTAACGCCGCAGATGTCTTCTCATCTTTGTCTACGTCTATCTGAAGCGCAATCGCGTTCTCTTTGATCCAGTCTTGCACCGCTTCATCGGTCCAAGTAGATGATTCCATCTTTTTGCATGGTGGGCACCAGGTTGCCATAAAATCAACCAGCAAAAGTTTGTTGTCTTTCTGCGCCTGTTGTTTCGCCCGCTCTAGTGAATAGTCCGAAAACAAATCCGCACGCGCCCATGCGCCTGCCGCGCAGGATAATGCAATAAAACTGGAAAGTGCCAACCTACACCAAAGGTTTTTTGCCATTACCTTTTACTCCATCGTTCAATGACCGAATCGCAATACCAAATCAACCACTTATTGACTGCCTGGTTCACCTGACAATTACGTTTCCCCGAGAACTTTAACTTATTAGCCTTATAGAATTAGGGGGAAGCATAAGAAAAAGACGAGAACGCCCGCAGGCTACAGAATCGAGCCATAGTTGCCAGTCGAATCGAGCTGCCATTGACCGGCCGGTCCAGTGGCGCCACACTAACATTACCTCGCCGGCACAAGGTTTACTCGCATGATATCCCGCCGCAGCTTCATTCGAAATTCAATTGCCACCTTCGCGATGTGCAGTCTATCGGCATATGACGCAATTGCAGCCCAACCGACAGTTTTTCGTGGAGCGGATGCGTTTCGTCGAATACTGAAAACCGCCAGCGACAACAATTGGGAAAGACTGCCGATCGGCGAATTGATGGGTAAGATAGCCACCGAACTGGAAGGCACGCCATATGAGGCAGGAACGCTTGAACTTTCTGCCGATCTGGAAATCTGCTCGGTCAATTTAGAGGCTCTCGACTGCGTCACTTTTGTGGAAACTACGCTTGCATTGGCCCGCATGTTGAAAAAGGGCGGACGGACTGAAGCCGACCTTCTGCAAGAACTTCAATTGATTCGCTATCGCGGCGGAATTATTGTCGACTACAGCACGCGACTGCACTACACAAGCGACTGGTTTGTGGACAACGAAGCAAAACACATAGTCCAACTTCTTTCTCAATTGCCAGGTGCAGAAGATTTTTCGCAGAAAGTTGGCTTTATGACGAGCAATCCAAAGTACTACAAGCAGCTTCAAGCGCATCCTGAATTGATTGAAAAGATGAAGTCGCAAGAGGCAAAAATCAATCAGCGCTCATTGAAGTTTTTTCCCCTCAACAAAATTGCTTCCGTAGAACCGCTACTCAAGACCGGCGACATTGTGGGAATATGCACGAGCACGCCAGGACTCGACATTACGCACACCGGGCTCGTTTTCCGTGATGCACAGGGCACGGCGCACTTTATGGATGCGTCTTCAAGAAAGGCAGTAATGAAAGTGGTGCTCGAGCCCGGTTCTATAAGTCAGAAACTTATCCAATCTCAGAAGCAGTCTCCAAAACTGACAGGCGCTATGTTCGCGCGCCCGCTCGAGCCAAAAGCCGCACGCAGGTGACGATGAATAGTCTCAGAGCGCTTCAGCCAGGATCAACACTCCGCCAAGCGCACCTGTTTCATGAGCGGTAAGAAGTTCCAAATACCTGGATCGAACGGAATCTATCGTCTCTTCAGAATAATCTTTTTTCAAATTCGGCGTATCAAATCGCGCCAGAAACTTGCGGTACCACTCAATATATTGACGATCAAGATTCTCATTCTTTGTCACTGCCCATGATGCACCTTGCATGAAGTCGGCAAATTCCTTTGGCGTCGCCGGTGTTTGGCCCAGGAATACTGCAGGTAGTTTTTCTTCCGGCTTGTAATTCACGTAATCAAAAATGCAAAGTGTCGCGCCCGGTTTTGCTGCCTTCCTGAAACTCTTCAATGCCTCAAGTTTGTCCGAGGAGGCATAGAAAACGTTGAACAAATAGAGTAAGTCAAATGCTGCAGGAAACTGCACTCCAAGCGACTCCATTGCACAGACGCTAAAGTCCAGATTGGGATATTTTTCACTGGCATAACTGATGGACGGCTCGTCAATGTCCACGCCGGAAACTTGTCCCCATCCGCGTTCACTTACATAATTGGCGGTTCCACCTCGACCACAACCTACATCAAGAACTTTCCAGTTTGACTGCGCAGGAATTCTTTCAAAGACAAGATCAATTGATTCTTTCTCTCCGGCATGCGCGTAGTCGTCGCCGCGCACAGCGGCTAGAAATCTCTTGCCGTCGTATTGGTCCATTTTCATGTCAGAGGGAAACGGTAACTTTCAGGTAAGTGGCAGGAATTGAAGTGCCACCATTGGAGCTCTCATTTTGCGCTCTCGCCAACTCCAAAAGTTGGCTATGCAGCTCATCCACCTTTCCGCTTGCTTGAGCCGCTTCAAAAGCGTTCATAGTCGGGCCGTAATATCGTCTAAATGATTCAACTACTTGTTCTGGTTTTTTGTCCGGCGAGACAAAGTGAAAAGTTTCCTTGACCATAGAGATCTTCTCCTCAGCAACACCGGCGCTACCAAAACGCTCGATAATGTGAGTATCCTCTCCCCAGGTCATCGGACTGATGAATCCCTCGGGCGGTGGCGGCGTAAATGACGAGCTTATTTTCAGCACTTGCGATACGAATGAAGTTGTGTCGTTTGGGATCCAATTGCCCATAACAATTCGACCGCCCGGTTTTGTCACCCGCACCATTTCCTTTGCTACTTCGAAGGGCTTGGGAGCAAACATAGCCCCGAATATGGAAAGGGTCAGATCAAAAGAATGGTCGCCCACCCCTTCCAAATTGCAAGCATCTCCCTCTTGAAACTTAAGTCGGTCTAAACCTGCTTCGGCCGCTCGTTTTCTGCCGGCTTCAACCAGATTGCGAGCAATGTCGATGCCAATAACTTCAGAACCCGAATGGGCGAGCGGAACAGCCGTCGTACCGTCTCCGCAGCCAAGGTCCAAAACCTTAAGTGGCTTCGTGATCCCAAGAGCCTTAACCAGTGCTTCTCCGGAGTCACGCATCAAGGAAGCAATCTCAGTGAAGTCGCCCTTTTCCCACAACGCTTTGTTTGGATTCATAACAGCACCCTCTTCCAGCACAGCCGAAGGGGAATTGTGATGTGACTTAACTACAAATACAAGGCGCCTGATGTAATCTTTAAAAGCCTTCCGACGTCGTTTTCGTGTTCTTGTACGTTGCTGTTGCCGGCTGCCGTGATGATTCATGCGCTGCGGCAGTTTGTGACCGTGATGAAGTAGCGGCCGCTTGAGCGTGCTTTGCTTGCGGATGCGTCCCACCGTTCCAGAACTTTCGGTTGGATGCGTATCTTTCCGGATGAAGATCGCTGCGATCGATGTCGCCTGCACGCATGTGAGGGCCAATGGGCGCAGCCGGCAAACCGGGGTTCGTCTGCCCGCCTCTTTGATGCAGATCGGATCGACTGACGTCCCCCGCCCGTACATTAGGACCGATAGGGGCTGCCGGCAAATTTGGATTTGCTTGAGGTACATCGCCGCGAAGAAGGTTCCCTCGCGTGTTGCCGCCTGTGTTACCGCCTGATCCAGACTGATTTTGTCTTACTCTCTGCTGATTGCCGTAATTCAGATCGCGGCGACTGACATCACCGGCACGCACATTCGGTCCAAGTGGAGTGACCGGCAGTCCAAAGTTCTTCGAGGTGTTGCCACGCGCACTGGGGCTGACTGTTCCCTCACCAATCTGTGTCGATGCCGGGTGAGCGAGCCCGCCTCGATTGGGGTGAACGACCCTTGGTTGTGCAACGGCTGCACTTTCAAACGACGCGAAAGCGCAAGCAATTAACACATAGGAAAAAAACTTCATTGATAAGGAAGAGTGCCGTTTAATAAACTCCTGAACCCAACATAGCAGATCCCCAGTGAATGAAGCGTGAAATTGGATAGAATGAGGCGACCCAAAGGAGCTTCCCATGTTCAAGTCCGCAACTGTTTCGGCATTACTGTGCTTACTGATTGCGCCTCAAGCCGGGGCTGCGGAAATTATTGAACTGACGCAGTATCACAATGAAGAGCTAAAGGTGCCTTCCGGCCAGATGTGGCTTGGACTTTTCCCTGCCAAAGCGGGTCAATATGAACTTAGAGCGACCAAGGTTGCCATCACTTTAGTCAACGATCCGATTGGCGATCAGTCGCCAAAAGAGAAAACGGGCAAGAAGGTGTCGATTGCCGGTAAACAGGAGCCATTTGTACTCATGCGCGGAATCACAGGATTGAAAGAAGGCAAAGTCGTTACCAGTTCGACGAATAAGAAAGAACATCTAGATATCAACGAAATGCTCAAATTCAAGGTCGGCACGAGCGAAACGACCTTGCGCGTTACAGGCTCGCCGACGAAGTTGGACGGAGAAGATTTTCGCGCCGACTATGCCATTGTTCTGGACGGAGGCGGCATCAAGCAAACGCTCTTCCAAAGCAAGCAAGTCAGTCCCCAGTATGCGCCTTCATTGCTCTGGGCTGGCGACCTTGATGGTGATGGAAAGATAGACTTGATAATGGACACATCCACCGACTACAACGCACGAATTCTGACGCTCTTTCTTTCAACAAAAGCAAAGGCCGGCAATCTCGTAGAAGAAGTTGCCAGCCGTCTCTCGACAGGTTGCTAGTGGTTATGCCAGGACGGCACCCATCCTTATAAGGATGGATCAGACAATCGCCTTTCTTCTGTCCATAATTAGTCCGAATACGAATAAGCCCAGCGCAACTAGAAGCAGAGGATGAATCAAAATGCCTGCAAGGTGCGCGGCAAAGCCAATTAGCAGTACAACCGCGGCTATATAAACAATTACATTCAACATGTCCCTTCTCCACTTATAAGTTGAGACCGGCTCAAGCACTTCTTCCGGTAACCAAATTGAATACGAACAAGCAGAGCGCAACTACGAGCAGCGTATGAATCAGACTGCCGCCGATGTGCCCAACCAGACCTATTAACCATAAAACTACGAGTACCGAAATAATTGTATAAAGCATGAGTCGTCTCCATTTGTATGCTGATAAAGACTCAAAATGCGCTCATTAGTTCCGCAAGGAATGTTTACACAACCGTTCAAAGGTAGATTGTTGCAGTATTTGGCGACGCCCACTATCGCTAACGCAAGCTCAGGACCGATCCCGGGGTGCTACCACATTTAATACCGCTACTTCCGGCAGCCTCATCAACTTCAAATTGGTTGGGTAGGCGTGGAACGAATACCACCACCCCGCGTCCAAACAGCAGACGTCAGTCCAATCGGACAGATGATCAGGAGGTTCTATGCAATCTAAATTAGCCTACCTTATGATAGCCGGATTGGCGACCGGCATTCTAGGCACAGCAGCACCAAAAGCGGAAGCAAACGATAAGCCGTATTTCGCAATTCTCGCGCCCGCACAAACGATACCAATGCGCTCTGACAGTGCGTATCGAACAATCGAGACAGTGACCAGCTACCCTGTCGTATTTGAGAATACCAATGGAATGACAACAACAGTGATCGAAGGCACTTCGCTGAGACCTGTGTTGCTCGAAAGAACATCAGTTGCCAAACCACACCATTTGCCGTTTAGTTTCGGTGTGTGGCCGTAAATCTCATATACTGAGATCGCAATCACAGTAAGGAATCTCGGACAACTCAGTCCGAGATTTTTTTCTTGAGGCGGTCTCTATGCGACAGCCAGCGATCCATTTGCTCCACTCGAGCAGAACTACTTTCAAACACATCCCTTGGTTCAACGCAAACATCTTCCATTGCATAGCGCAGCGAACCTCTCGCCATGCCGATTACATACATCTTGTCGCGCGCTAAATCGCACAGAAAGACTTAAATCTTTACTGCATCTAGTCCATCTCTACCGGGTTTTGGTGGAACGAATAGAACCACCTCCCGTCCTAACCAGCAACCGTGGTCCAAGTGGACCGCCGATGAGGAGGTCCTTTTATGAACAGCAGGCACATTTTATTGGTAGGCGGCCTGGCAATTGGACTTTCGAGCCCGATGGCAATGGCAAAAGATGATACCAACACCTATTTCAACACCAATACTCCGATGACTTCGCGATCAGTAATTCTCGAAGGGTCACAAGATGTGAAACGCACAGTTTTGATTGAAGGCTCTGGCTCTTCAACAATATTGGAAAAAACCGTTTCATCTCCGGTAGTACTCGAGAAAACGAACTGCTCACCAGTGGTGATCGAAGATCGCATCATCAAGCAAAAACACTTTTTCAAATTGGGCATTTGGCCTCTTTTTGACTTCGAGGTTTTGTAAATCCTAGATCAGGATCAATCAATCGTACGTTGCTGCCTTGAACGGCCGCAACACCAATCAAAAAGAGAGTAAAAACATGAAGACTAATATGTTCGTAACCAAAACAATCGGGAGCATTGTCACAGCAGTGATGCTGGCGACGATTCCTCTGATGGGGCAGGCAGTTGACGTAAAGTCCACGACTTTACAAGGCACTGCTGCCGATAAAGCAGAAATTGCATCGCTTAAGCGCCAGATATACGAATGCCGCCATCACCGCAGAAGGCATCACGCACGCACGGCAACGCGTGTAGTCGAAAATCAAGTCGTAATTCAAAAACCGCAGATCATCGAACGCGAACGAATCGTTGAAAAACAAGTGTTTGTCGATCGCCCGACAGTAGTCGAAAAACAGGTAGAACAGCAAGTCGTGCTTGAACAGCCAATGGAAAGGCGCGTTGTTGTTGAACACGCTGCTCACCACAAGCACCTTCTGCACCTCGGCATTCCTTTTATAGGCGTCAATCTGTTTTAAAATCACAGCTTACGCAATATAAAAGATCAACAACCAAACGCGACAAACTAAGAATTGTCGCGTTTAGTTTTGCCGGACTGATTGCCGGCAACCGAGTTCAAAGGCCTATAGTCAAAGTAGAGCCTATTGATAGTCGCTTTGTCGCGCACTCCCAAATTAGTACTGCCCATTTCCGAAACTGCAAAATACATGATGTCATCACGACTTGACGAATGTCCCGCGATACCGAAGGCGTGCCCGACTTCGTGCAGATATGCTTTTCGCACTTCCGCATCAGCAAGTTCGCGATCAGGCAGTCTCGTAAGGAGAACCATTTCCGCTCTATGGATTATGCCGACATTTGTCTCAGTGTTGAGTTGTGAGAAGGTTTTTGTTCTGCCACCTTCCAAGCCCCCGGGCCCCTCTTGAACCTGACTGCTCCATCTAACTACGATATCGGCTGCCTTCGGGTCGCTTACTTCACGCCAAGCCAGCTTTCCCTGCGAGGCTGCACTCCATTCATCAAAGCAACTTCTCAGCGTGTCTGGAAAGGATGCACGAAAGAACTGGACGTCGCCTCCAGGCTGAAAAAACACCTTCACAGGCAGCTTTTCGCTTGGCCAGCGGTACCATCCTTCAGCGGAAACTTCATTCAAATAGTCTGGCGCAGACGCTGATACTGCCGCGCCAAACAGTTTTCCCTGCCGGTGTTCAGGATTTTGAGAGTTGCGACAAAATGCCGGGCTCAGTGAGGTAGACAAAAGCGATAAAACAAACAGAATTAGCACGCAATGCAAAGCACATCGAACGTTTCGGTCGATCATTTGGTTTCACTTCCACGGTGATATGTACGAAATTGGTCGAGCGGAACGCCCGAACGCCAATCTTAGCTAATTAGAGCATATAACGCGTGACGCTGCCAAGATGCGCAAAATAGGTAGGTTCGCCCTAACATTCTGGTCTCTGGCGGTCGCTAGCCTGTTTCTGGCCGGTAACTGTCCGGTTTCTTCCCAGCTCTACCGGCTCACTGTCGACGCCGTTGCTTCAACAATCAATCACCGAATCACCGACCCGCCCAGGTTAGTGATCTCCTGTTCGAACAGCTTGATTTTCTCCTTGCGATCATTGGCGTGAGAGCTGCACCAATTAGCGATAGCCGAAACCGTCTGAGCCCGCATAAAGCTGGTTTCCAATTGCAGATGTCCATAATTCCCGCGCCAATCCAAGCATTGATCGTCCGATCGCATTGAATTCATCAAGTCTGTGACATGTTTGGGAGAGACGCAACCATCGGCGCTGCCTTGCAAGATCAGCACTGCCAGAGACGGATCCGTTGCTTTGCCGTATTCGGCAGTCTTATCGCAAAACGCGTCTGTGGCAATGAGCGCTTCCAGAGAGAGTTCCTTCAGGACCATTGGATCTTCAGCCATCTCCTTTTGAACATCCTCTCGCTTTGAGCAAAGGTCAGCAAAGAAACCCTTTATGTCTACTTCGTGATGAAGTGAGAGCACAGCCCTTACGCCTTGCACTATCTGTCCTTTGCCTCCGTACATATCCTTGTTGAGATGCACAGCAGGCGCAGACAGAACAATTGCAGAAATTAATTCCGGGTGTTCGGCCGCCAGATGTACACAAAAAGTGCAGCCCAGGCTCTCGCCAAGCGCTATAAGCTTAATGTCGGGGTATTTCTGCTTGACCAGAGTCGCTAATTGCACGATGTCGTCGTAGCTTTTATGGTGGTTGATCTTGGAGCGGTCTTCCGACGGAGTGCTGAACTGATGTTTGTCATCAAATTTGCAGCGCCCGAATCCGCGCATATCCATCGAGATAAAACCGGCTCCGTTGACGGCCAGACTGCGCGCCAGCACCCTGAAACGGCGTCCATGCAGGGTCAGACCATGAATGCCCAGGAAAATCACTTTCGGCGGCGCGCCGACAGGCATCCATTGATAGGTCGGAATCTTGAGCGCTTGAGTGAATTCACCATCTTCCGTGTAGGCATACCTGGCGGCCAGTTCCGGGCTGACGTTGTCGACCCAGGACGGCGGCATTGTGCTTTCTGCTGCCGATGCAGCGGGCAATGAGGCTAAGACTGCCGAAAAACCCAGTATTAGCGCCAGACTTTTATTGACCCAGATTGAATGTTTCATTGTATTTCGCCCGTAAAATAGACCCGCGCGGCGCCCGGATCGCCCTCATCCGCCGCTCAGTGTAACCCATTGGCTACGGGAATTTGCCCGATCGCTGCACTCCTGTTGCGATCGCTCGTTCTTCGACCGGGCTGGCTTTTCAATGGGGGCGATTACAGAACATGCCGGTTCGCAACACAAATTCGGAGATCATCCTTTTTGATGAGGGCCAATTTCCAGAAAGCGCTATATTAGTAATGCAAGTTGAGATTGATTCAACGAGCCGCAGACAAAAGACTTAAACAAAACGACAGCGCCAAGTTCTACTCCTAAGAGTATTTTTGTGGGACGCTGTCGTTTTGCATGTTTTCACACACCATTGCACGTGGGCATGGTATTTTCTTAACCACTTAGTCGGTCGAGCATTATCGTTTCTTGAGGACTGGCACTTGGTAACGTTTTTCGTCGGATTTTTCGCAATCGCTCTGGCGGTGTCACTGGCAATCTGTGGCATGCTCTATGTCAGAAACAAATGCGACATCGTCGAACTGAGAATGAATCACGATGTTGCAGACCCGATGATGTCCGTGGTCGGCACATTATTCTCTATTCTTCTGGGTTTCCTGGTTGCCGGGTCTATTCAACGATTCGACGAAGCGCGCATGATTGTACAGGAAGAAGCTGGTGCCATTGCCGATGTCTTTCGCTCCGCGCGTGGGCTGAGACAGCCGTATCATCTGGACCTCGAGGAAAAATGCATAAAGTATGTGGACACGCTTATAGATGAAGAATGGAAACTCATGGAGAACAAGCAGTCCAGTCCCGCCGCCTGGAAGCTCTATTCTGAAATCTGGTCGATTTGCATTACCTACCAACCGCAGACTCAAGGCGAAAGCAATGTGCATGAGTCAATCCTTGCTGCAATTTCAAGGATGGGTAATTTCAGGACACTGCGCCTGGCGGCAATGAATAATCAGCTGCCCCTGGGAATGTGGCTCGTAGTTTTGGCAGGCGGTGGCGCTACCATAGCATTTACATACTTTTTCGAAGTCAAAAGCGAACGAATGCAAATGCTCATGACCGGTCTTGTCTCCACTGTTATGGCATTGAATATTTTCATTCTTGCCAATTATGATTATCCATTTTCAGGAGACATACACGTCTTGCCAATCGCCATGGAATTGGACAGAGCAATTTTTCACAATGTCCTTGAAGAGGACCACAAACACATCAATGATGTGCCGGCTCTGCCGAAAACAAAGTGAGATCCTTTTTTTAAAGCCGCTTCAAAATCATAACTCGACCTTCAGCATCATATATGGTGCGCAACTCGATTGTTGCTCTGCCGATCGGCGCAGCTCCCATTGGTGTCTCAGTGGTTCGGTTGATCCGCATAACAGAGCCATCTGCCTGTGCCTGAAATTCGGTTTGACCGATTGTGGTCGGCATTTTGTTGAATTGAGTGCCGTAGCGATTCCACTGTTCTTCGCGCCAACCATCTGCGGTCAAACTGCTCTTTCGTACCACCTCAAATTTCGGCGAGGACGAACGCTCGAGCACTTCTGTCAACTTTCCTGCATCATCATAAACATATGCACTTTCGGCGCTTGTTTTGAAGGTCGCATCAGAGCTGGTTCGAAAAAGTAAGCGATGATTCCCGTCGGTGTTCGTATCAAATACAGTGTAACCATTGGCGGTTACATTCATTTGAACATCCTTGTGCGCCGTGCTCATTGAGTGCGTCAAATCGTCTCCATAATTGAGGAGCTCTCGGTACGGGGTCTTTTCACGTGCCTGGCACAGGTCAACCTTTTGACCTGATTGATCGGGTGTAAGTTTCTCAATAATGGTTCCTAGTAAGCTGTGATCTTGAACGGGATGCGCATCCAGAACATCAGGGGTGCATGAATCATTCATGAATTATGTTCTCCTGCTAGAAACGGCAAATCGGCGCACCAATCTGTACAGAACTAAATTATTCAGATTGCTTGGCAAAAGACGGGCAAAAATTTGGCAATTTGGGGGCGATTCTCTGCGAGATCTGATATTTTTGATCAGATCACTGTGGCAATTGCAGGAACCCATTTGTTTTCCAGGCTGACCATCACTGCAAAAGGCTTAATTCTAGTACTGGTACCGGTAGTACTGGAGATCGGCTTTGCGACATATCTCGCCTGTATGTTGACCCATACGGCTGCTGAGCTGGATCAAGTTCGTCACTCGATCAGCTCGATGATCGATATGAGTACCGACAACAACATACTGATAAGCAGGATTTGCTTCTGCCTGAACGAGGGTGAAAAAGACAAAGCCAAGAAAATGGCGATATTGAGTGACTTCGATAGAATGCCGACGCCGCTTCCGCTGGACAGAGAACAACGTGGAGCATATCCGGAGTTGGCGGAATTTCACGACGAATTTGAAAGCTTTCACGACAACTTGATGCACGTCGGCGAAACTCTCAGAACATCACTTGCCACTCAAGAAATTAGTTCGGCCAAGCTCAATCAAAGACTAACAACTGAATGCATGCCCATATTCATGCAAGGGCGATCGCTAAACACTCGAGCCTTCGCAATCGAAAAGCAAATGGGATCGCTGGCTCCCGAGGAATTGAGCCGATTTCGCAGCCAGTTTATTGCCTGGCTGATTGGTGGATTTCTGTCCAGTTGTCTAATTTCCTACTTTCTCAATCGCGCATTTTCACAAGATATTGTCAATCGATTGAGGAGTATCGCCGACAATGCCACATGCATCGCGGCGGGAAAACCAGTCAGTAAGTCCCAGGTAGGCACTGACGAAATTGCCGAGCTTGACCGCCTTGTCTATGAGGCAGGGTTGGAGCTGGAGGAGTCAAGAAAAAGAGAACTAGCGATTTTGGATCACGCAACCGACGTTCTGTGCTCTCTGGATCTTCAGCTCAGGTTGCAAAACATTGGTAAGTCAGCAAAGCGAAACTGGGGATATGACCAGGACGAATTGATGGGCAGATCCCTTTTGTCGCTGTTGGCAGACGAAGCAATTGCCCCAACCAGTGAATCTTTCGCCAACATTGCCGCAGAAAAAGGCAAGGGGCAGCTTGAAACCATTTTTAAATGCCGCGATGCCAAATTGAAGCATTTTCTATGGACCATAAACTGGCAACCTGCCGAACAGTTATTTTACTGCGTTGCGCATGACGTCACACAAGTGCGCGCCCTGGAACAAATGAAACAAGACTTTCTGGCCATGGTCAGCCACGATTTGCGCACGCCACTAAATTCGGTCAGTCTTGGTTTGGCCATTCTAGCGGAACAACGCCTGGGAGAGCTTCCCGAACCCGTGATCAAACAAGTAAGCAGGTCGCGCACAAGCATGCAGAGACTATCTCGGCTTGTAAACGATCTTCTGGAATTGGAAAAGCTGGAATCCGGAAGAATGGAACTCCTGCGCGAAGGTGCCAGTGCTTTTGAAATCTGCGGCTTCGCAAAAGAACCAATGGAAATACTGGCTGAAGCAGCCGGGGTCAAAATCAGCGGACCGAAAAACGATGCGGCCGTATTTGTTGATGTGCAGCGCATAACGCAAGTGATAATCAATCTTCTTTCCAATGCAATCAAATTTTCGCCCCCAAACACAGTCATTACTTTAGACCTGAAAGAGGTGGGAGACTTCGTCGAAATAGGGGTTGCCGACTCAGGTCCAGGCATTGCACCAGAACAGAGAGATCTTATCTTTGGGAGATTTCACCAGGCAACAAAAGCCGACACCAAACTTGTGAAAAGCACCGGACTTGGTCTGGCCATCGTCCGGGCGATCGTGGATGAGCATGGAGGAAGTGTTGGAGTTGAAAGTGAAATCGGCAAAGGCAGCCGATTTTGGTTCCGTATTCCTGGACTGAAAGACTGTGAGGAAGACTTATGAAAATGAGTCTCCAGATGCGCGGGCTTTCACTGGTGATCATACCGATCGTCCTGCAGGTGATCTTCAGCGTGGTTGTGTGCTGCATGCTGGCCGAAGCTCAAAAATTGCAAGAGCAAGGTGTTGTTGATCGCGAACTCAAGTTTGAACTCAATAAGTTTCAATGGGACTTAATCGACGAATTAGTTTTCTTGGACGGCCCCGACGAAAATGATCCAGGCGTTAATACCACAGTTGCCACCGGAAAGATGATGCAAATGATGGCGCAGATGAATGTGCTCCTCAAAAAAGTCGGCAATGAGGTGCAAACTGAGCGCATGAGAAACAAAATCGATGAAATGTTTACTCTAGTCAATTATGCAGTAAAACATCTTGCCATCAAAAGCAATCCAAGAACGAAAACGATAATCAGAAAAGCGGTTTTTCAATCGGCCCTGAGAATATTGCCTGCCTTCCTTGATGAATCGGCAAGGGTATTGTTCGAACACGATCGCCTGCTTGGAGATTCTCTCAACAAGTCCAAAATCATTGAAAATCAGGTTTTCCTGTTAATCGGTTTCGCTGTCATTACTTCATTGCTCACCGCATTAGGGCTAGCCTACAACTTTCGAGAGAGCATCAGACGACCGCTCCAGCACATCGCTGAAAATAGCAGGCGTCTTTCAAAGAAAACTCCATTGCTGCCAGCTCTTCAAGGAGGCGACGAACTCAGCGCTCTCGATCGGTACCTGCACCAAACCGCGGACGCAGTCATCACAGCGGATAAAAGAGAACACGCCTTGATCGACAATGTCGGCGATTTGATCTGCTCGCTCGATAAAGATGGAGTTTTCATGGAAGCAAATTCCGCGGCACATAGCATGTTGGGTATCTCACGCGAAGCGCTTATAGGGCAGACTCTCTCCCTTTTGGTGGTGGCAAGAGACTCTCTTCTAGCCGACGAGCATTTGCGAAAAGCGTGTGAGAGTCTAAATGACTACAATTTTGAACTCAGTCTGCATGGTGGCTCTACTGGCACGATTGAAACTCAATGGTCCTGCATTTGGTCACCATTGAGGAAGCGCATATTTTGTGTTGTTCGCGACATTACCGCCGAGAAGGCGCTGTCCAGAATGAAGCAAGACTTTGTCGACATGGTAAGCCACGACTTACGCAGCCCGCTCACTTCTCTGGGAATTGCTCTCGAGATTATCGAGAGCGGCAGCCTGGGCGAAATCAATCACGAGTCACTAAAAGAAGTGCAATCGACCAACAGCAATGTTCAAATATTGATTGGCTTTATCAATGACTTGCTCGATTTCCAAAAACTAGACGAAGGGCGCATCCATCTTGAAAAAGATTTCTGCAGCACCAGAGAAATGATTCGGGAGACAGTTGCGCTCGTCAAGGAAGTCGCAGACCAACGGCAGGTTGCAATAGAGACAACACCACTGGATTTTGAAGTTCTATGCGATCGACAGAAGGTCATTCAGGCATTGCTCAATCTTCTGTCCAATGCGATTAAGTTTAGCCCCGCCGGCGGAGTTATAAAAATTACAGCACAACAAATCGAAGAAAGCACACGCAGTCTCGTCAGAATTGCA